>JAKAPJ010000029.1 GCA_021807115.1 Microcaldota archaeon | reverse complement strand
TCCGATCTCTGTTATTGCCTCTTTCATTATATCTTCTCTGCTCTGCGAATCCACCATTGCCTTCTCGTCAAGAGGTGTACCGCAACGCAAGCAGTATCTATTCGTTAGGGGATTATGTTCATGGCATTTGAAACAGTCCCTGACGTTTGGCTTGACCTCGACGTCCTTGGGCCTAACATATCCTTTTACCTCTAGTATCTTTTTGTCCAGCGCCTTGTCATTCATGTGTACATAGACTGCTGCCATCGCCGACGCATTGTCCCAACCGAGGTACTTCTTCATTTCCTGTTCGGTAACGAGACCGGCAAGCTTCGTTGCCGCCGCATGCCTGAAGCTGTGGGGGTTGCACCTTTTTGTTATCTTGGCACGTGCCTTTATCACTTTGAGCGTTTTTGCAAGCGCAGGATAGTCCATAGCCTCATAGTATGGAACGCCCTGGTGACTGTCCCCTATTTTATACCATAGTGGACCGCTTGGCTCCCTATCGCCAAGAAGGTTAAGGTACTGCCTTAGGTCCGGCTCTGAATCTGTTATGAGCACGCGGCGCTCGCCTGTCTTTCCCCTGAGCCGCACATGAGCCATACCGTCCGAAAATTCTACGTCCTTCATACGCATAGCAAGCAGCTCCCCCGCCCTGCATCCTGTATCGTACAGGATGCTAATCAACGCGCGATCGCGGAAATTCAAGGCAGCTTTCAGCAATCTTTGCACGTCCTCATCGGTCAGGATATCCTCGGGTAGTCTTCGTTTCTTCTCATTTTGGCTGGTGCGAATCCATGCCACAGACAGAGGGTATTGGATATCATCCCCAAATGCGTGCTTAAAGAACTGTTTTGTTATCGCCCTTATGTTCCTCTTTGTTTCATCAGCCAAACCTCTGTCCTCTAAACCACCCATTACTCTCTCCATGTCCTTTCGAGTGGCATCCTTCGCGCTAGTTTTTCCCAATAATTCGAGCATGTGCTTAAGACAGTAGAGATGCTTTACAAACGTCCTTTTGTTCTTGCCCTGCGCCTTCAGGAAGCTTATGTGTTCGTCTACAAGCCTTTTGTTAGCGGTGTTGATTTTAGGGTTTGCCTCCATCCGCTCAAGCAGCGACTTCACGGCCTGCTCGGGGTTGTTGTAGACCATGAGTATATTGGCGCAGCCAAGCTATTTAAGGGTTTCCCTTAAATGGACATCATGGGTTAATGCTCCCTTCGGGATTTGAACCCGAGTTTTAGGGTTGAAAGCCCCATGTCCTTGGCCGAGCTAGACGAAGGGAGCCAGAACGTTGATACTTAACTGGGTGTTATTTTAAACCTGCCCATTTGCGGCGTTACTCTGCGGCATCACCGAATGCACGGTGCCGGTTCCCCACCAGTGTCCTTAAATATCAGGATGTGGGCTATTTTACCATGGTAGATGTTGATAAGGACCAGCACGGCAGCCTTAAAGAGGAGCTGCGCGCATACTTCAAGGCTAGTGTGGCAGGCCTCAAGCCAGGGCAGGAGAGCCTTGCCCGCGATATGGACATAGCGCGGGTGGACATTGAACTCACCGCAAGGCTCACCGATAGTGTGCGCAGGTTCCTCGGATCCGACAGTATCCTCATGGTGGCGTACGACACAGAAAAATATGCTGCGCTTCACCATCACCAGCTAGGGCTGACAGCCGCCAGCTGGGCGGGCTACGCAGCAGCAGGGGAATGGAGCGGCGCGGCGATGGAGGTAAGGTGTACAAAGTCGGCAGAACTAATGCTCCGGATACTAGAGGACCCGGACCTAGCTGGACTCAGAAAGGGCATGACGCTTATGCTACAGCACGAGATAGGGCACCTTAAGCTGAGCGAACATGCGGCCTCCATGGGCTATGGCACACCCGACTCGGAGGGTATGGCGCACCTGTACGGGCTGGGCAGGGTGGAGAACGGGAGGAGGGACAGCGCCATAGACGCAATGGCGCAGATGATTGCAGTAGGCTACTACCTCTTCCCTTCCGGCAGCGTGGAGGAGCACACCTATGAGGTCTTCACGCACTGGAGGGACAGCGATGCAGACAGCATTGGCGCAATACTCAGGACAGTAGATGGAAAGGAGGACGTAGGCATGAACCGGTTCAAGTACCTGGAGGGCGATGCCGCAGAGCGCGATGTTGCCGCGAGGGTTCCGAAATGGCTTGCGCTCATGGAGGGGGTAATCGGGAAGATGGATACAGACTGGGACGCAATGTGGACCCACGTGGAGAACGGCTCGTAGCTACCGCTGGGCCGTTTATGATGATGAAAACAGAAAATCCGGCGGCTATCTCCTGCTGGCTAGATCGCTTACCTCCGCGCTGGCCGAAGTGTCGGAGGGCTTGGCGCCCTGGCCGGTAGCTGACACAAGCACCACGTCGCCTATGTTCTTTATGTTCCTGAAGAGTATGCTCTTGTACTGCAGCATCTTCTTTACCTCATCCCTGTCCATGTTCTTCCACTCGTCCATGAGCAGCCTGCTTATCTCACCCTTCTCCAGGTCGATTATGGCATCCCGCACCTCGCCGAGGTACTGGCCTGCATCACTATAAATGTCCATGCTGTAGACTTCTGAAATCCTCATACCAATCACCTGCTTTTTTATCGGCTATTAAGCTTAAATACTTTCTGTGCGCCCCCGTTTATCACCATATTGTGGAATTGCCGGATTTTGCCGTGGGTTATGCCGTGGCCCTGGCGGCGGCTAGAGGGCAAACAAAACCTTAATATACCCTGCGTATCACAAATTATATGTTGTTTCTTGCAGCCTTTGACATGCAAGTTAGCAGTGACACTTATGATAGGAAAGGACGTAGAGGCGGAAAACATGGTCACCCTCAACGAGGTGAGGGACATACTGGAGGAGCGCAAGAAGAAGAAGGAGCTCACGTACGAGCAGCAGCTGGCCTACGAACACGCAAAGCGCGCATCCGGGATGGACAAGGCGGCGGAGAAGAAACTGCAGAAGGCCCTTGCCGAGCTGGGCGTGGAGGGCAAGGCGGCCGTCAAGGTCATAGACATACTGCCAAAGACGACACTCACACTTAAGCAGATACTGATGCATGAGAACAGAACATTCAGCGACGAGGAAATAGCGAAGATTCTCGCGGCTGTGAAGGGGAGCGCTTGAACCTGCCTTTATGGGCTGAGGCTGCGTTGATAGCACTGGATGGTGGAGCAATATGCAGGGCACTGAAAAAAGGGAGGAACATGCCTATGTTCTAGACTTCCTCACCGCTGGAAAATCTTTCTCGGGAAAATCCGAACCCGTAGCACAGCTAATAGGCGAGGAATGGTTCACGCTCCTGGAGGTGGTCCCAAAGCCCGGAATTGCGCTCAAGCAGGCGGAGAAGGTATACATAGGCAAGGATGAGAGGGACAAGATATCGCTCATAAAGGCCAGGATAAGCTACAACGACCTGACACAGAACTCCAAGACCGAATTGCCAATCCTCATTGCGATGATAGTGAAGGAGCGCGAGCAGCATTTCGTGGATGTCTTCAACAATGCCGGGCCGCTAAACATAAGGGAGCATTCCCTGGAGCTTCTGCCCGGGATAGGGAAGAAGCACCTTGATGCCATACTCAAGGCGAGGAACGAGAAGAGGTTCGAGAGCTTCAAGGACATAAGCGAGAGGATAACGCTGATGCAGGAGCCAATCAAGCTCATAACCGACAGGGTCATAGAGGAGCTGGAGGGCACTGGAAGGTTCTACATGTTCACGAAGCCCTACGTAAAGAAGGAGGGCGGGAGGTACTGAAAGCGCGCGCTGGCGGTTTTTCAACATACGAAGCGAAGTATCGGCGGATTAGGGGCGCGGCTCAGGCAGTCTTCATCCTCTCTAGGTGTATGCCGGGCACTATGAGCGTGCGCTGCGCTGACATGATTGTCACAGTGACCACATACGCCGATCCCCTCTTTTCCATGACTGTGCCTACCCTGCCCCTGTAGCGGGGGTGTGGTATGTCCCTGAAGTTCCCCTTCGGCACTATTGCCACCTTGTCTCCCACCTCGAACTTCTTTATGTGGTCGCTCACACTGAGCTGCGATGGCTTGTGGTGCCTGGCCAGGTGCCTAGTCTTGCCCACGAATAGGCCGTGTGATCTCTTTGACATAAAAACCAACTTTGCTGAAGCCTTCCCTATGCTATGCACAGAAAGCGCAACAAGTTATTATTGCTGCATATGATATTAAAAACCTTGCTGGGTTGGCATGGCACCGGATGGGTATGCATACCGCAGAGGGGGATTACGGAGGGGGGGCGTAAATGTTTGGCATGCGCGGTAGGCTACCAAGAGAGAAGAGGATAGGTGAACGTAAAATTTCAGATTTTTCGATTTTTTGCCTGACCTACGACAGCCATCGTAGTATCGAAAGGTATATATATGTATGTGCGTAATATAATAGCACCGCCTTTGGCGAGGTTACACTAATTCTGTAACAACCCTATTCTCATCCACCCGGGGCGTATGGAAACATACGCCTCACATTTCCTTTTCTACAAATGCGCCGCGTGCCAAGACTAGGCGCGCATATGCGCCCACTTTCTCAATTCTTGCAGAACTTTTCGCTACCGTGATGTGGAGATGGCAGGCGGTGCGCGTCTCACTGTGCGGTATAGCACCCATGCCGCTACGACCAGCACCACGGCATACAGCAGCGAAGTTATGTCAGGACCCTGCCCGGCCTGCTGGGGCGGCGGGGTGTATATTGTCGTTGTGACGGTCGAATTGCTGGTGAACAGGGGAACTGCGGAAAGGCCAGTTACATATGCCGGCACGCCGGCGAGGGCTATCGTGGAATTGTATTCAGGCCTCCCGTTTGTCACGACCGCATATCCACTGCCCTGCGATGTGGTGATGTTTGTTGCAGATTCGCCGGTATCCAGTGCGAACGTGGCGACATACGGGAAGGGCGCCAACCCGCCTGTTGCACCATACCCTAGCCATAGGTCGGCATTCATTTGCGTGAAGTTCGTGGTTGTGCCATTTGTTTCCCCTCCGAAGACCAGCTCGGCATCGTAATAACTAGCGTTCTCCGCGCCGGCCTGCGCAAGCGCCTGGTAGTACGGGGTTACTATGATTGCCGCAGTTGCATTTGGCACGAGCATAGTTATGTTGTCATAGAATGTGTAGGAGCCATCCTTTACAAAGCCCATGCGCACCATTGGGTAGGCACCGTTACGGGATAGCGCCATGAATGGGGCGATAGTTATGGGGAATGCATAGCTGTATGTGGCATTCGGGGAGTATACATAGAAGGTCTGGTTCCCGTACGTGCCGCTCGGCATCACAACTGCAGACTGCGTGACGTTGCCATAGCCCGAGACGGAATCGGTCATGTTGGCGGTTGGTGTCGTCCAATTCCATACGTTGTCCACGGGGTAATATGTGCTGTTGCTCGTATTGAAGTCAACGACGTTCTGCAGCCAGTACACATATGTTCTCCCGCCCGATGTCACGTTCATCACTGCGTTCATCTGCATGGTTGCGCCATACGCGGATATGTTCTGCGCAGAAGGCAGGGAGGCATTGTATGCGTGCATGGACATTATGTAGGCGTAGCCCACAATCTCGTTTGTGACCACCTGGTATGGCCCTGCTGCTGTAAGCACATTGCCCAAGCCGTAGCTTGCTATCCCCGTAGGGAGGGATGTGTATCCGCTGACATTGAGTGCAGGGGATATTGCCACATGCTGGGGGTACGGCATTGCGGCGAGCAGGGCGAGGCAAAGCGCAAGCAGAATTAGGACAAGGCGCGCAGACGGAATCTCGACGCATTTGTTTGTATGGTTGTTGAAGTTCATCATTCGCCCTTCCTTGCGAACACGAGATATGCGGTGTGCCAAACCCCCTTTGTCGAAGGTCTTGTGCCCTCCTCCCGAACAAGCATGTCCCTCGCTATTACCTCAGTGGTGAATGTCTCTGTAAACTTGAGCTTATCAAGGACCTCTACGAACTTCTTCACCTGTTCCATGTGTGGGAGATAACCGACAACGTAGCCACCGGTGCGCAGCGACTTGTGGGCGTTTTTGAGGGCCTTGTCTGAGTCGGGCATGTCGAGCGTGACTATGTCGACATCGCGCTCTTCTATCTTCTTCTTTACGTCACCGAGCCTGATAGTGAGGTTCTCCAGGCGCTCCATTTCCCTGTTCCTCTCCGCTATTTTTATGAAATCCTCCCTCACGTCGTAACTCGTTACATGCTTCGCCACGCGCGCCAAAGACACTGCGAGCCATCCGCTTCCCGTACCTGCATCCACGCACACGCTGTCGCGGTTGACCCCGGTATACGCGAGTATTATACCAATGTCCTTCGGGAGTATAACCTGCGGCGCCCGCTTCAGCCTGCGGTAGTGCTCAGGCAGGTACATCGGTTTCACCTATTTTTGGTTTGGCCTTCTTTTTCACTTTCGGTTTTGTCCTGGGTTTGGCCCTGGCCTTTTTGGGCTTTGCCGCGGGCTTTTCGGCCTTCTTCATGCGTGCAGGCTGCTGGGCCGCTTCATGCGAAGGCGCGACGGGTTGCACATGCCCTGACTGCGTAGGCGCTGCAGATGCAGGCGCCTGGGGCTGCTGCGCGGCTGCGGATGGGATGGCGGCTTCGGATGTCTGCGCGGAGGGGCCCTTGTATCCAGCCCAGTCCTTCTTGGTTATGCAGCTTGGATCCAGATCCATCTCGAAGGGCCTGCGTCCCTTGCGCACCACCTTTACGAAAGGGGTGTGGCAGTGCTCGCACATCCTGCCAGTCGGCACTATGAGCGCACCCTGTGGCAGAGAGTACGTGTTTGTGCACTTTGGATAGTTGGCGCACGCTACGAACTGCTTGCCTACCCTTGAGCGCCGCACCACAAGGTCGCCGCCGTCCCTCACGCACTGCCCCAGCACGCTGCTCTTCAGCAGGGCCTTCTTCATCTGGACGCTTATGTTGTCCTTGTTGGTATCGAACTGCTTGAGCGCATCTATGAGCATGGTCTTGCCCTCGGATATGACCTCGTCCTCCTTTATCTCTCCCCTGGATATCCTTTCCATGTCCTCTTCCAGCTTGTGTGTCGTGTCCTCGTCCACTATCATGCTGGCGTTCTTGGCAAGCGCCTCGTATACGCTGATGCCGAATTCCGTCGCTCTCAGGCTCGTGCCCTCTATGTAGTTGCGGCGGAACAGTGTGTCTATTATCTGCGCCCTCGTGGCCTTTGTACCCAGGTCCCTTTTCTCCAGTTCGGAGAGCAGCCCTGCTTTTGTGTAGCGCTTTGGCGGCTGCGTCTTGAGTTCACCGAGGTTTACTGCGGATGCCATGGCCTTGCTGCCCTTCTTGAACTGGGGCAGCATTTTCTCGTCGATCTTGGCGTACGTGTAGAACTCCATCCATCCCCTGCGCACCACCGAAGAGCCGTTGGCAACGTAGCTCTCCTCCCCGAACTTTGCCGTGACCTTGCCACGCGAAACCAGCGCATCCTCGGCAAAGCACGCCAGGAACCGCCTTACGATCATGTCATAGAGCCTTGCCTCCTGCGCCGACATCGCGGCCGGGAGTATGCCCGTTGGGTATATGGCGGGGTGCGCCTCGTCCACTTTCGCGCCCTCCTTGGGGGAGTACCTCTTGCCCCTTATGAGCTTCGTTGCGAGATCGGAGTATGCGGGATTCCTTGCTATCTCGCCAATTACCTTGGGCAAGCCCAGCGCAGGCGGGAGCTTCTGAGACGACGTCCTGGGATATGAGATATACGCCTTCTCGTAGAGGGACTGGGCTATCGCAAGCGTCAACGATGGATCGAGATGCAGCGCCCTGCTCGCCTCCACCTGCAGCGACGTTAGGTCGAACGGGGGATACGGACCGACCTCCTGCTCCTTCACCTCCACGTCAGCTATGCGCCCAGAGTCCTTGTTGCGGTCGGTCTCCTCGAACGCTGCCGTGGCGAGCGCCTTGTCGAACATATCGCCCCTGGAGCTGGTGAATTCGGTTCCGTCTATTATGGCCGTTATCCTCCAGAACGGCCTTGGCACGAAGGCCGCAATCTCCTTCTCCCTCTTCACTATGATTGCAAGCGACGGACCCTGTACCCTGCCTATGCTGAGCGCGTTGTGCCCGAATGAGCCATAGACGGCGTATGTGAGCGCCCTGCTGAGGTTTATGCCCCACAGCCAGTCGAGCATGTGCCTTGCCTCCCCTGCATAGAAGTTGTTGAGGTCCAGCGGCATCAGGTGCCGATAAGACTCGATTAGGTCCTCGTTGGTGGTTGTAGAGAACTTCATGCGGTGCATGTTGCCATTCAACGCCCCCTTGCTCAGGTGCCGCAGTATGTTGGTACCGATTACCGTCCCCTCTATATCGAAGTCGCATGCGTTTATGAACCTGCCGCACTTGCCCCCTATCTGCTCCAAAAGGTCGAGGTACTCCTTTGTATGGGCGGATTTCTTCCCCACGGAATAAGACGGTGCCCACTCTATGTTGAGCGCAGGGTAGCCCCGCTCCCTGTCGGTCTGCCTTATTGTAAACAGATGTCCTACTGCGGCGGCCACGAATGTGGTGCCCTCTGGCGTCTTTATCGAGTAGTACCGCAGGCCCCCCGGACCGGTCTCAGTCTCTGCCTTTCCCTTTCCCAGTGCCGAAGCTACCCTGTTTGCGACGCTAGGTTTTTCGGCTATCACCAGCGTATCCATGACTCACACACCGATTACCGCTTGCGTTTCCCGGATGCCTTCCTATGCCTTACCGCCGCACGCGCCTGCGGCGCGGCTGCACGGCCTGCGCGGCCTAGTGCCTCAGGTAGGTAGGTTATCCGGTACCAGGTATAGATCATCACTATTACCGTAACGAAGAAAAGGGCGTAAAACAGTTCTGACCCACCAGAAAATATGAAGACCACTATTGCAAAAAGCGCTAGTATTATTATAGCTATTGGTAGAATTATCTCATTTGTCTTGTTTAACACTGCCCCCATAGCGCCACCTGGTGTCGACTTGAATATATATTTAGTCATATTTATAACACTTGTTGCTGCCTTCATCGCCTCTTTGTCCCAGTTGGCGTACAAGAGAAACCTTGTAACCAAGATAAGCAGCATAAGGCACCTTATTGAGGCCTTGCGCAACAAGTACATAATTGCGGGGCTGCTGGGGCAGTTGACCAGCCTGCTGATTTACCTCTATGCCCTTTCGGGGGCGGCGCTATCAGTGGTGTACCCGCTTTTCGCAAGCTCGTTCATATTCACCACCCTGCTCTCCGCGCTGCTGCTCAAGGAGAAGTTCCCGATGCGCAGGGTCGCGGGGGTGCTGCTCGTGTTTGCAGGGGTAGTTATAATAGCCATGTCTGCCGCGTGAGGTGTATTGCTTGTCTAGTAAAATGGCGAAAATGAGAATACTGCCGCTCCTGCTGTCCTCATCGCTGCTTGCGGCACTTGGCCAGCTGGCATTCAAGCTGGCGCTTACGCCAGGAAATCCGATGCTGCCCATGTTCGTCCTGGGCGTGGCCGGATACGGGATTGGCACCGTGCTGTGGTTCATGGTCCTCAGCAGGGACACGCACCTTAGCTGGGCGTATGGGATGGGGGGCAGCGGGTACATATTCACGGTCATACTTGCCGCGCTGGTGCTCAATGAGAACGTGCCGCTGGTGAGGTGGATAGGGGTTGCGACCATATTCATAGGGGTGGTCGTGGTAGGATCCAGCTAATGCTGCGCATGGTAATTGGCGCAGTGGCAGCCGCGCACCGCCGAAAATGAGAGACGTGAAGTTAAAGCCCTACTTTATCTCCAGTTTGCGGACCTCTACCTTCTGCAGGTCGGTTATGTGCCTGAGGCTGGATGCAAGCTCTGCCTGAAATTTACCCTCCATTATGGAGTTCACTGCAGCATCCAGGTCATTCTCGCTGAAGTACTTGGCGGTGTAGGCTATCATGTCCTTCCTTACGCCGACTATCTTGGTGCGGGCTGTGCGCATCTTGGTTATCGCCATCACCTTTGCCACCAGGCTCACATTGTCCTTTGTTACGACCGGAACCACGACGGAGGAGACGCTCTTGTACCTCCTTACGAAGGAGCGGATGTAGCTGTTAAGCAGCTCCATGCCGACCAGCTTCGTGTGTGCGCTCTCGCCATTGACATCGCTAACCTTGAGTATCACGTTCGTGTAGGCGTGGGATGGGTTGTGGGTGATGTAGTCGAGGCTAACGATGATGTTCCTTCCTATCGCCGCCTTTTCGTCGTTGGCCGGCATCTCGCCCACCAGCGCATCGTTGAACACCTTCGGCGCGTAAACGGAGAACCACTTCTTCATCTTCCACTTGTCCGCGCCTCTAGCTATAGCCATGTTCTAACCCTCTCATGCCTTGCCCTTTATGAGCAGCTCCGCAGTCTTGGGATCATACTTCCACCCCGCAGGGAGCGCGCCCTCCCTCACATAGTACTTTGTCAAACGCCATATCTTGGACTCTGTCCTCTTTAGGCGCAGGCCGTTGTGCTTGTCCTGCTTGTTGCGCTCCATGTGCGCGTGCATGCTTACTGCCTTGCGCATCAGGTCCATAAGGTCCGCCGGTATTTCCCCGGCCATGCCCTTCTCCCTGAGTATGTCCACCAGCCTCCTGCCGGTGTACTGCCGCACGTAAGGCACCCCGTGCTCCCTCTTGAGCTTCTCGCCTATGAGCGCGGGTGAGTTGCCCTGCTTTGCATACGTGGATATGAGCTCCTCTACCTGCTCCTTTGTGACGGTTGAGCCCTCGGGCACCAGCCCGATTTCCACCACAGGCTTGCGGGACTTCGCCTTGCCGTGCTTCTTTGAGTGCATTCGTGCCATTGAATCATTTCCACTGCTGTACGCTGATGCGGCAATTATATCTTTATAGAGACAGAAAACTCTTTCTGCGAGGAAACGGCAACCTTCTGCGCCTTGCATATCTGCTTTATCTCCTCCTTTGCTGCCTGCACCGCGTTATTATATTCTTCAGGAACATTTATATTTATTGATGTTATCTCCTTGTTGAGGGCGATACGGTTCTGCGCCTTCTGCTTGCGGACCTCGGCTATTACGTTGTTGAGCATTGCCCCAGCGCTGGCGTAGTCCATCCCCACCACGGAGCTCTTGAACACAAGGCCGTTTATGGCGTAATCCGAACTGGACGTGATCTCCGCGTACTGTGGCAGGCGCTCCGTGAAGATGCTCTTCTTGCTGAACATGGAGTTTACCTCCTCACACACGAACGGCACCACTGGCGCAAAGAGCCTCAGGGAATTGAGCAGCACGTATTTGAGGGTGAAGAGGGCGGCGGCCTTGCTGCCGGCAGATGCCGCATCCTGTGAGTATACCCTGTGCTTTACGTTCTCTATGTAGTAGTCGGCGAACTCGTGCCAGTAGAAGTTTATCGCGGTGTTCATCGCCTCGTAAAGGGTGAATGCGTCGTAGGCGCCGCGCACCTCGCCGACGACCTGATTGAACCTGCTGAGTATCCAAAGGTCGAACACGCCCATGCTGTCGTGCGGCTCCTGCTTTGGCGTCTTGGCGTCCTTCATCGCACCGACCACGAAATTCGCGGAATTGTAAAGCTTGACTATGAACCCCTTCGCATGATCGAGCTCCTTGTACGAGAATGGTTTGTCCTTCCCTATGCCGCCGCTCAGCGCCACCCACATCCTTATCGCGTCGGAGGAGTACTTTGCCATGACGTCGCTCGGGTTGACGCCGTTGCCCCAGCTCTTGTGCATCTCCCTGCCGTCCTCGCCCAGCACCATGCCGTGCGCTATAATGGATTCCCACGGCTTGCCACCCGTGAGCGCCATGGTCCCCACGGTCGTGTAGAACGCCCATGTCCTGATTATGTCCGTACCCTGTATCCTAAGCGCTGCCGGGAAGCCGCGCTCTATGAGGCTCTTGTTCTCCGGCCAACCCGCGACCACCAGCGGGGTTATGCATGTGTCCACCCAGCCATCGCAGGTGTCCTTCTCACCCACCAGCTTGCCGCTGCACTTCGGGCATACGGGAACGGGAGGATTGTCGGTTGCGGGGTTTACGGGCAGCTTGCCCTTGTCCGCCGCCACCACCGTGCCGCAGACGTCGCAGTACCAGAACGGGATAGGTGTGCCGAATATGCGGCGGCGGGATATGTTCCAGTCCCACTCTATGTTGTTGACCCAGTCCAGATACCTCTGCTTTGAGTAGTCAGGCACCCAGTTTATCTCGGACCCTATCGCCTTGAGGCTTTCGGCGTTGTCCTTGATCCTTATGAACCACTGGGTATACGAAAGCAACTCGGCCTCGGTCTTGCACCGGTCATGCACCTTAACGGTCTGCCTGATTTTCTCCTGCTTCTTTAGCGCGCCTGAAGCGGAGAGGGCCTCTATCATGGCTGCGCGGGCCTCCTTTACGCCCATGCCTGTGAACTTGCCTGCGTTGAGTAGCTTGCCCTTCCAGTCCATGGCCTCCACCATGCGCAGCTTGTTGCGGTAGAACATCTTTATGTCCTCCTTGTCGCCGAACGTGCACACCATCTCCGCGCCTGTGCCGAAGTCCTTGTCGACCGATTCGTCGGCTATTACCGACACCTCCGTCCCGAATATTGGCACCTCGACCTTCTTGCCTACTATATCCTTGTAGCGCTCGTCCGCAGGGTTCACTGCGACGGCCACGCATGCGTGCATCAGCTCTGGGCGGGTCGTGGCTATCACCAGCTCCTTCTTCGACCCCCTGACCTTGAATTCCACGTGGTTGAGGGACGTTTCCCTTTCTATCTCCTCGGCCTGCTCCCTGGATATGGATGTGCCGTCGTGCGTGCACCATGGCACAGGATGATCGGCCCTGTACACCATCCCCTTCTCGTGCATCGTTACCAGGGCCAGCTGCACCTTGGCCAGGTATTCGCTGGACATTGTGAGATACTCGTGCCTCTCGTCAAATGACGCGCCGAGCTTTAGCATCTGCTCCTTCATTGTGGCGATGTTGGCGTTTGACACCTCTATAGCGCGCTTGTAGAATTCTTCGCGGCTGAGGTTCCTGCCGTACTTCTTCTCCACTGCCAGCTCGGTAGGGAATCCGTGGACGTCCCAGCCCTGGGGATAGAGGACATTGAGTCCCTTCATGCGCATGTAGCGCGCTATTGAGTCTATGTACGAGACCCAGAACACCTGCCCCATGTGCAGGTCGCCGTTGGTGAACGGCGGCGGGGTGTCTATTATGAAGACCTCGCGCTCACTGTCCTTGTCATCGAAATTGAATATGCCGCTGCCCTTCCAGTAGTCGAGCCATTTCTTCTCAACTGTGATTGCATCGTACATCTACAAACCGCCTCCGCCCCGCTGCGGTTTTCAAGCCGCACGGAAAAACTGCTGTAAGCAACATATGCATGGATTGAAAGAAAAAACAAAATGAAATGCGGAGCCTAGGCAACCAGTTCGCCCAGGGCGAACCTGGCCTTGACCTCGGTTATCCTTATCTTCACCTGCTCGCCCTCCCTTGCGCCCTTGACGAAGATCACGAATCCGTCCTTCTTGGCTATCCCGTCCCCCTTGGCCGCAACTGCCTCGACCTTGACGTCTACCTCGTCACCGACCTTCACGGGCTTTGGCAGGAAATAGTTGGGCTTTATCCGCATGCCGCCTCTATCCCCTCCCCTGCCTTCCATCCTCCCGCGTCTGTCCCCAAATTGGGCGCCCTGGCCTTCCATTCCTTCGTCTTCGTCCATCAAATCAACTTTCTTTCTTTTAGTTACGCCCCGCTACAACACATCGTGCGCGGCTGGGCCCTACTATAACCCTCTGTGATTATAAAAGCCTTTGTAAAAGCCTTTGGTATCCCGCTGCACGATTGCCCCTTCAAGGCGCAGTGTAGCCGCTGGTCCAGGACTGGTTGTATGTAATGTAGTTTTCAGCGGCGTTGTAGTTGTTGCCCGAGTAGTCGTTCGCGTTGCCGTTGAGCGGCCACCATCCCACGAGGTTCTGCAGGTAAAGTGGCGCGCCGCCTATCCCCTCC
>JAKAPJ010000028.1 GCA_021807115.1 Microcaldota archaeon | reverse complement strand
GTTCCCGGATATAGACCCGCGCTTCATGTTCATAAATACAGGTTTCAACCTGCGCCCCACCGAGCTCAACGCAGTAATCGGGATTGGGCAGCTGGAACGGCTGGGCGGCCTGGTGGCAGCGCGCAGGACAAATGCGGAGAAGCTGATCGACGAGCTAAAGGGATACGACGACTACCTTCTCCTCCCTAGAGAGAAACCAGGCACCTCTCATTCGTGGTTCGCCTTCCCAATAACCGTGAAGAAGAACAAACTCTTCAACAGGAAGTCTCTGGTGGACTTCCTGGAGAAGAACGGCATAGAGACCAGGTCGCTTGTAGCGGGAAACCTGGTGGAGCATCCTGTGTTCCTCAGCGGGAGGGTGCCGTTCAGGAAGGGCAATCTGAGCATGGCCGAGAACGTAATGAGGAATTCATTCTATTTCGGCATACATCCGGGCGCAGACGTGGACTATGTGGCTAAGGTCTTCCACAGGTTCTTCAAGCGGCTAATGTGAATGTTACGCAGGCATGTCCGCCCAGGTTCCTTGCAAGGCCGTATATGGCGATGGGGTGTTTGAATCAGGATAGGTTTGTATGGGAGGGTGCTGCTCAAGCCAGGTAGTGGGATAGTTCGGTATTCCTACGAGTTGATGCAGGCCCTGCTGACGTATTGCCCTGAAAACGAGTACTACCTGTACTTCAAGCGCGGTCATGTACCCAAACTGAACTTCAGCGGAAAATATACAGTGAGGGAGGTGGATATCCCGTATTTCATGTGGCGAACACCGATGTTTACCCGCGTGCTGGAGAGGGATGGCATAGACGTGTTCCACTCCACCGCATACACGGTGCCCCTGGTGCCACGCCGCCTGAGGAGGGTAGCGCTAGTGTCCACGTTCCACGGCCTGCATTCGGAGTACTTCAGGTGGCCTCCAAAGGAAGCGGTTTACTCCGTCGCCAACTACAGATCCGCCGCCAAGTTCGCCGACAGGATAATATGCGTGTCCGACACACTGCGGCACGAGATACACGAAAAGTACGGCAAGCCGCTTGGAGAGATGGACCTGACGTACTTGGGCATCGACGAGCGCATGCGGCCGCTGGCTGGGCAGGAGAGGAAGCGCGCCGCCCGCCACATAAAAGACAAATATCGGCTGTGCGGCGAGGACTTCATAGTGTATGTGGGCGGAGGGATGGCAAGGAACAAGAACCTCAAGACAATACTCGAGGCATGGTCCCTGCTGAAGGGCAAATACAGCCTTGGTGTCCCGCTCGTCGCAACCAGGATAGACACGTCGAAGCTCAGGGGGACATTTAGGAGGTTGGGTCTTGTTGACGGTAAGGACGTAATAGGGCTGAAATGGATGGACGGCGCAGACCTGCCGCTGCTCTACGCCTGCGCCGCGATTTGCGTATACCCGTCGATATACGAGGGGCTCGGCTGGCCGGTGCTTGAGGCGATGAGGTCAGGCACCCCTGTGATAACCTCAAAGGTATCCACGATGCCAGAGGCTGCCGGGGGCGCAGGCATACTCGTGGAGAGTCCAATGGACGCGGAGGAATGGGCAAGAAGGATATTCTCACTATACTCGGACAGGAGGCTGCGCGCTAGGCTTACAAAGCTGGGCATAAGCAGAGCCAAGGGGTTCACATGGGAGAAGGGCGCAAAGGAAACCATCAAATCCTACCGCAAGGCAATCGCCCAGCTCAAGCGAAGCCGCGCATGAGCACTACCTGGCGCGTCTGAACTCGGCAAGCGCCTTGTCAATCATCAGGCCCTTCATCGATGCGGCTTTTTCTGCCTTGGATATGTCCAGCCCCAGCCACAGCGCCCTCGTGACACTCTGCTTAAGCTCCGCCGTCGTAATCGGGAGCACAAGGTCGCCGTCGAACCCGAATTCCGCTGCTATCCTCTTCGCGAAGTCGAACCTGCTTATGGTCTCCCTGCCTGCCGTGTGGAATATCCCACGTTCTCCCCTTTCCCACAGCCTTCTTACGAACTCCGCCAGGCTGTCTATGTACGTAGGGTTGTTGTATTGGTCCGTAACCACAGTTATGCTCCTCCCCTGCCCTAGCTGCTCTATGGCCCATGTGGTGAATGTAGGTGGTTTCCTCGCTATGCCCTTGCCAAACAGCACCGACGTCCTGGCGATTATGTAGTCCGCCCCGGACGATGCCACGGCCCTCTCCGCCATTGCCTTTGTTGCCCCGTAGTGGTTTAAGGGATGCGTTGCATCCTCCTCGGTGTATGGCGATCCCTTCATCCCGTCGAACACCGCATCTGTGGATATGAATACCACGGTTGCGCCGCACTCCTTTGCGCTTTCTGCGATGTTCCTGGTGCCGTCTACGTTTATCCTTGTGGCCTCCTCCTTGTTGGCTTCGCAGTAGTCTATGCTCGTCAGGCCGTGTGCATCTATTATTACGTCTGGCGACAGCTCGCCCACCAACCTCGCGACGTCCGCTCCCCTGGTCACGTCAAGCATCCTGAGGCTGTCGGTCTCCGCGCCGCGTGAGTTGTACGTGCCAAACACTTCGTAGTCCGCCCCGTACACATCCCTCATCCTGCCGCCGAGCAGGCCGCTCGCGCCGACCACAATGACCCTCCTCATAAGAAAAACCGTGTGCCAAAACAAGCAAACAATATCTTCAAGCCAGCAAGCTTATTAAACTATTTCTCATTAATAGATTAGGTCTGCTTTAGACGGTCATCTCCATGAATGGCTCCGGGGCGCTTGCATTCGGGAAGGGATCCAGCATAGTTGTTAGGAAATGCCAGGTATGCGACAGCCCAAATCTTGAACGTGTACTTTTTCTGGGCTACCTCCCTCCAGTCAACGCTTTCAATCCGATAGGCGAAATGCCACACGAGCAGTCCAGCTATCCCGCCCAGCTGCTGTACTGCAACAGGTGCCACCTGGTCCAGCTGGGCCTGGTGGTGGACCCCCAGATAATATTTCCCAGAAGCTATCCGTACACCAGCAGCACAACAAAGATACTCAGGGACAATTTTGCGGAACTATACCAAGAGTGCAGGACCATAGTTGATATCGGAACGGATGATCTTGTAGTGGACATCGGCTCCAACGACGGCAACCTGCTCAGCAACTTCAAGGACAACCACAGGGTCCTCGGGATAACCCCCGAGAAGATAGGTAAGATAGCAATAGCCCGCGGCATACCCACCCTAATGGAATACTATACGAAGCGCGTAGCGGAAAAGGTGAGGGCAAAGTACGGCACCGCGAAGGTGGTTACTGCCACCAATGTGTTTGCGCACATGGAAAACATAAACGAGATTACCCAGTCCATATTCGACCTGCTAAAGGACGACGGCGTCTTCATATCAGAATCGCACTACCTGTTCTCCCTAATCGAGACGCTGCAATACGACACGATATACCACGAGCACCTGCGGCATTACTCGCTGCACAGCCTGAAATTCCTGCTTGAGCGGCACGGATTCGAGGTCATACACGCCAAGCAGATCCCAACGCACGGCGGCTCAATCAGGGTTTACGCCGCAAAGAAGGGCGCATATCCGGTAAGAAAGACAGTCGCCGCGCTGCTGAAGAAGGAGAAACGCACAGTGGAGAAAAAGGGACTGGTCGAGTTCAAGAAGCGCGTAGTGATGTCTAAGCTGGAGCTCCACGCGCTGATGCTTAGCGTCAAGAGGCAGGGCAAGCGCATATACGGCATAAGCGCTCCGTCACGCGCCAGCACGCTCATAAACTATGTAGGGATAGACGATGGCATAGTGGACTGCATAGTGGAGGTGAGCGGTTCGCACAAGATAGGCAAGTATGTGCCTGGCACCCTCATCCCCGTGCTAGAGGAGTCGAAACTTTTCAAGGACCAGCCCGAATACGCGCTTCTTTTCTCATGGCACATTGCCGAGGAGCTCATGCCAAAACTCAGAAAAGCTGGCTTCAAAGGCAAGTTCATAATACCTCTTCCGAAACCCCACATAGCTGACCCAAAAGGCTAGGCGCCACTGCGCGCTTCCTGCCGTACAACGGGGCTGCGCAGTCACTTCGGCTCCAAGTAGGCACGCATGCTCTTTATCGAGTCGTCTAGCACATCGTCCACCCCTCTTTTCGGGCTCCATCCGAGCAGCTTCCTTGCCTTGTACGTTTTGCCTATCCTGAAGCGCACATCGTCATTCGGTGCCTTGAGGTGCTTGAAGCCAGGGAACGGCATGCTCATATTCACCTTCTTCCACGTGCGCATTGCAAGATCCGCGACCGTTACGGGCTCGTCGCCGCATATGTTGAAGTCCTCGTTCTTGACCTTCTTCTTGACGAGTAGGTCCATGGCGTCCGCAAAATCCTCCACGTGGGTTAGCGTGCGTATCTGTTTCCCGTCTCCCATTATTTCGAATGGCGACTGTCTGGTGAGCG
The DNA here is from genome assembly GCA_021807115.1 of Microcaldota archaeon. Lineage (GTDB taxonomy): Archaea > Micrarchaeota > Micrarchaeia > Micrarchaeales > Micrarchaeaceae > JAJZYD01. Next base: position 9,730 of record JAKAPJ010000028.1, on the reverse strand, counting down.
CCTTGTACACGAAGTCAGGCACCACGTGCGCGTTGCCAAAGTCCGGCCTGTTGCCCGCGTCGAACTTTGGCATCTCCCCTCCCCCCACAACGTTGAACGGCCGCACAATCACGTATTTCATCCCGTATTCTTGGTTTGCGCCAGTTACTATGAATTCCCCGAAGAGCTTCTGCAACCCGTACGTTATGGTAGGCACAAGCTGGTTGTAGGCATCCGCTTCTACGAACTCCTTCTGCGCCCTTTGGTAGACCATCGAGGAGGAAAAATAGACGAACGTGGCGTCTGGCGCCGCGGCTAGCGTGGCGTCTATCGCACTTGTAAGTATCTGGGTGTTCACCTTGGCTATCTGGTACGGTATGCGCTGTATGTACCCTATCCCGCCTATAAGCGCGGCAAGGCAGAACACATAGTCATAGCCCTTGTATTCCGCCGGGCTCATCGTCCTTATATCGCTTGATATGTGCCTAAAGCGCTTGTTGTCGAAATAGTCATGCTTGAGCATGCCGTACTTGGAGAAGTTGTCCACGGAAGTGACCTCGTGGCCCGCATTGAGGAACCTCCTTGCCATGTACGAGCCTATGAAGCCGCTACCCCCAAGCATCAAAATTCTAGCCATAAACACCACGGTGCAGTGCGCATCAAACCGGTTCCGGCCGGCGGCATGCGCATCCGCCTCCAAGTATTGTCTGCTCTAAAGCCTTAAATATATTGTCCCGGAACTTTATAAACCAGCGGGTTTGCTCCTGCGCATGCTGGTAAAATGCACGATGGGAAAATGACAAACGTGGCGCTTCTGGGTTACAAGGGCGCATTTAGCAATGCCACCGGGTCAGGGGTCAACCGCTACATGTATGAGCTTTACCATAACATGGATCTGCTGGCTCCAAAACGCATCCGCATACACACGACCGAGGTCGAGAACTCGCTGATGGGGAGGCGGCCGCCGTTCCTTCCGTTCCTGCTGAAGAACATAATGAAGAGCTACGGTGCGTTCGACATAGTCCACAACGCCGTTGGAAACATGCTGTATCTTCCCCTGAAAAAGAGCAAGACCACATACATAACAACGTCTTTCGAGTTCGCGGCCAGCAAGTACCCGGAGCTTGTTGTGGAGAATTACAGGGATCCGCTCCGTGCCATAGGCATGGCCCCGTACGTCTCCATGCTTGGGCTCACGGAGCGGCTGCAGCTTGGGTCCGATCACATGATTGCGATATCAACACTGACCAGGGACGATGCCATCTCGCTAGGCTATGAGAAGGACAGGGTGTCAGTGGTGAACCTGGGGATAGACGAGCGCTTCATGGGTCCTACAAGCGCACCGCGTGCCAGGCGCGGCTTCAAGGTTGGGTATATAGGGTCGTTCGTGCATAAGAAGAACGTAGTTTTTGCGGTGAGGGCATTCAAGATGCTCGATGATCCGAAGGCATGCATGGAGATTTGGGGCAAGAAGGCCGACACCGCGGCGTACGGGCAGATGGCAGCCGAGGCGCAGGCCGACAGGCGGATATCACTAATGGGCTTTCTTCCAGAGGACCGGATAGTTGATGCATACGACTCGTTCAGCGTATACGTGCATCCTGTGCTCTATACGGGATTCGAGCTTGAAATAATAGAGGCGCAGGCAAGGGGAGTGCCCGTAATAGTCTGCAAGGGCGGCAGGATCCCCGATGAGGTGAAAAAGTACTGCTTCCAAGCCAAGGACGAGGGGCATATGGCTGAAATAATGATGGACATCAGGGACAACGGCTACAGCGAGAAGGCGCGAAGGCGTGCCACGGAGTATGCAAGGGGCTTCACATGGGAGCGGACCGCCAGGGAAACACTGGCGGTTTACGAAAAGGTGCGGCCTGGCGCGTAGGCCAACGGTTCGCACCGGCCGTAGATAACGCTTAAATAGATTTATTGGACAATAAAAACGATATAAACCTAACGCAGCCATGCTGTGCAAATAGTGATACAATGAGCTTCAAATATGATCTATGCGTCGTCGGGGGCCTGGGACACGTTGGACTTCCCCTATCCATAACATTTGCGAGCAAGGGGCTGAAGGTGTGCGCGTACGACATATCAAAGGAGACCAACAAGGTGGTCTCCGGGGGCAAATTGCCGTTCATAGAGCACGGCGCAGAGGACCTTCTACCGAAGGTTCTTGCGAATGGGAACCTGACGCTTACCCTATCCCCAGAGGAAATAGCCAAGAGCAGGAACGTGATAATAACGATAGGGACGCCAACCGACCTCCACCTGAGCCCCGAGCCGGCGGTCGAACAGATGGTCGACAGCTACATGAAGTATTTCGCCGACGGCCAGCTCGTAATACTTCGGAGCACCGTCTTTCCCGGCACCACTGAGCATCTTGACAGACTCTTCAAGAGGAAGGGCAAGAAAGTCGACGTTGCGTTCTGCCCCGAGCGGATAGTGCAGGGGTACGCCATGAAGGAGCTGGTGGAGCTGCCGCACATAGTATCAGGCACCTCCGAATCCGCTGCGAAGCGGGCCGCAGAGCTGTTCCAGATGCTCAACAACAACATAGTGGTCATGAAGCCGGTGGAGGCCGAGCTGTCCAAGCTCTTCGCCAACGCATGGAGATACATATCGTTCAGCATAGCAAACCAGTTCTTCATAATAACAGAGGACGCCGGGGTGGACTTCTACAAAGTCTATGAGGGGATGACCCACAATTACGGAAGGCTGCAGGGCATGCCGCGGCCAGGCTTCGCATCCGGCCCCTGCCTGTTCAAGGACACCGTCCACCTGTCCGCATTCTCGGAGAACAACTTCCACATAGGCAACGCCGCAATACAGGTTAACGAGGGCCTGCCGTCTTTCGTGATAGAGAAGATAAAGAAGAAGGTGGACCTCAAGTCCAGCAAGGTGGGCATACTGGGCATGGCCTTCAAGGCCAACATAGACGACAAGAGGGACTCGCTGGGCTACAAGCTCCTCAAGCTGCTAAAATACGACGCAAAGGACGTGCTGTGCAGTGACGTCTACATAAAGGAAGATGGCTTTGTAGACACGGACACCATGGTAAAGGAGTGCGATGTTATAATACTCGGAGTGCCCCATAGGGAATACGCCGGCCTTAAGTTCAGGAAGAACCAGCTCGTAGTTGACGTGTGGAATCTCTATGGCAAGGGCAGCCAGCTTCTATGACTAGATGCATCGAACAAGACCGGTCATTATCTATTGATATGTCATAAGATACATACAGAGTGATATAAAATGGCTCCAAACAAAATACACCGTGCAATACGGCGCCTAAAGACCAACGGTAACATATATTCAGTGGCAGAGGGCGCATATCACGAGTTTACTCATCCTAAGAAACCCACAATGCCTCTCCCCGAAAATGCACAGATAGAGATAACGACTCTATGCAACTTCAGGTGTATCACCTGTTCAAGACTTTCACTCCCTCCCAATCGTCTTGCCGTATCTCTGACACCAGACAAGTTTGAGCGTATACTCAATGCCATACCTACACTCAAGACTGTTAAATTGCAAGGACTTGGCGAACCACTTATGACACCGCAACTACAGGAGATATTGGATATAGCAAAGCGACGCAAAGTAAAACTTTATACCATATCAAACGGTTCACTATTCCATTCTGACAAATACATAAATCTCGCATTACAGTTCGACGGCCTTTCTGTGTCATTTGACTCTACAAATCCAGACATGTTCGCAAAGATAAGAGTGGGGGGAAATTTCAATAAGATTGTTGAGAACATAACTAAGCTTACCGCAGCGAAGCGCGTAAGCAAAAGTAAGTTGCAGGTCAGTATAGGGATGGTGGCCACACATCTGAATTACATGCAGATCCCCGAGCTGGCCTCGCTTGCTATAACGATGGGGGTTGACAAAGTAGGTGTGATAGAAGTAGAGAACTGGTATACATCCCAGGAGAAGGAATATGCAGAATCCGTTGAGTTCGTGCAACAGTCACGCCAGAGGGGAGCCGAGATGCTTGCAAATGTCAGCAAGCTCAGGTCCGCGCTGAAGCCCCACAAAATAGAAGTAGGATTCACGGATTCTCACAAAAGAATGGAGAGTTGCACATGGACATTCGACAGCGTCTTCATAACCGCAGACGGATATCTAACATCGTGCTGCATAAGGATGAATCCCGATATAAACAATTTCGGCAATGTGTTCGATACCGACTTCAAAACATTGTGGAACGGTGAGAAATATCGGGCATTCAGGGCGGCGATGATAGGCGGCGGATCCAACGGCGTATGTGATAACTGTCCTGATTAAGAACCTACCACTAGTGCGTTTTTGGCTTCCGCGTTTATTTTTTGGTGGACTTTATTATCTCCCTTATTATCTCCTTGCCCTCCTCCGGCCCGCTCACCTGTATGCAATCGACCCCTTCGGTTCTCACGGGGTAGTCGTTACCTCCGCGCATCAGCGCGTCGCCTATGAACAGGATGTCCTTTGCCTTGCAGTGCATGTGCTCCATTATCTTCCTTATGCCGTAGGCCTTGTTGATCCCCTTCCTCGTTACGTCTATCGAAGTGGCGCCCCCTATGCCCACGTGGAAGCCCGGCAGGCGCTTCACAAGCGCATCCCTTATAACCATCCTTCTCTTCATGTCTGGGTCCCACGCCGCCTTTAGTTCAATCGGCGCCTCCTGCCCGAGTGCGGAGAACGTCATCTGCGTGCCCCTATCCTCTATCAGGCTGCCGTACACCACCTTAGGGTGCTGATACCCCAGCTCCTCGAACGTGTCCGCAAAAGCCTTCTTTATCCTCTTCCGCTCATCCGCGGTCAGGTTCTCGGCATAGATGCGCGCCCACTCCCCTCCCCTGTACCTGTGGAATGTGGTTGCGCATGTCGTGAAGACGAAAAGGTTAGCCATCCTCTTGTCGCTGCATGACAGTATCGATATGAACTGCTTGGTGAACTGCTCGTACGAGCTGCCAGTTATCATTGCAAGCTTCTTGCGTTCCAGTAGGTCGCAGACAAGCGCCGACATCTCCTGGTCTATCGGGCTCTTGCTCACCGTGAGGGTGCTGTCCAGATCCGCGACTATCACGCTCTTTTTGCCATAGTCCACGATGCCGCCCCCCAGTACTTCCTTCGCGTCGAATGCAGGCCCCAATCTTCTCATTTCTTGCGCCATCCATATTCACTGCTGCATAAATATGTGCGTGAGGATGTGCATCACCATCAGGTGGAAGTCCTCGACCCTCTGCATCGAATCGTCGGCTATCACCAGTGTCAGCGCCGCAATGCTGCTCAGCTTCCCCCCTCCAATTCCCGTCAGCCCTATGGTCAGGTTCCCGTTCGCGTTGGCGTACTCTACCGCCTTCAGAACGTTTGCGGAGTTGCCGCTGCCGCTTATGCCTATCACCACGTCCCCCTTTGACAGGAAGTTCTTCAGCTGCTCTACGAATACGACATCGTAAGAGTCGTCGTTCGCCCATGCCATAATTATGGGTATGTTGTCAGTCAGCGAAACGACCCTGAACTTTTTCTTCTTGTTCATACATGCAGCTTTGTTGAGGTCGTTTGCCATGTGGGAGGCCGTAGATGCGCTGCCTCCGTTGCCCATTACATACACCGTGGCTCCAGCCTCCCTGGCCCCATCCAGGGCGCGTGCAATGCTGGCTATGACCCCGCTCTGCTTCCTCAAAGATGACATGGCAGCAGCGCTCCTGTCGATATAGCCATCTATGTCCTTCGCCAACCTCTTCTCGTCCATCAATGCACCGATTGCGGCACAAACGCTATGTAATAGCCAAGCTAAACTATAAATTATATTGTTTTTGCCGCACCGCACGGTGCGCTACTGCCCAAAAACACGCTTCCACGCCCCACGCGCCCGTGCACCGCACGCGTAGCTAGGTATGCTTAAATATTTCCGATGGCTATATCATATTGCGATTCGGTATGCCTGCCCATAGCATGATAGTTGCCGTAAGCGAGGGTGTGAACCCCGATGGCAAGATGACTGAGCGGACGCGCGCAGTCGTGGAGCAGGCGGTAGAACTCCTCAAAGGCGGCAAGGGCGACATAATAGTGTTCACCGACGGCGCAGGCTTCAGGTTTGTGGACCGCACCCCGATAAGCGAGGGTGCGGCGATGCGGGAATACGCCATATCCCTCGGCACGCCCAAAGAGTGCATAATGCTCACGGAGAAGCATGTGGACACGCTGGGCAACGCGCTATTCAGCAAGCCCATAGCGGAGACCTTGGGCATACACGATATAACATTGGTGGCCGGACGCTGGCATATGCTCAGGACATCATACATATTCAACATGGTATTCGGTCCAGACTACAGGATAAATCCCGTGCGGTCGAGGGACACATTCACGCAGGAGCAGCTCGACAGGGTGCTGCCGGCAGAGATGGTGTCGCTGTCGCTTACTATGTCTTACTTCCAGCAGCACAGCGTAAGGCCAGGGGACGACAAGGCCATCATGAAGATGATGCTTGCAGAGTACAAGTATTACAACCCGCAGGCCAATGAGACCGAGTCCCGCCAGATGATGAGGCGGGAGCTGAACCGACAGAGGAACAAGCAGCCGATAGTCGACCAGAAATACTGACTGCCATGTTCCATGCTAGTCTCCCACGTATATTATCCTGCTGCCAAGCGGCTCAAAAGAGAACGGCTCCTCCCTCATGCCTAAGGCCTTCTTGATCTCTGAATGGTTCGTTATCGGCGCGAAGAAGAGCAGGAACCCGCCACCTCCAGCGCCTATGAGCTTGCCGCCTGTTGCGCCTGCATCGAGTGCCGCCGCATACATGCCATCCAGCCATGCGTCGCTTATTTTCCCCGTAAGCGTCTTCTTAAGCTCCCAGTTCTCTTGGAGGAGGCTGCCCGTCCTGCCCCACTCCCCTCCTGAAAGCGATCTGTACATGCTGGACGCCAGTTCTCCCATTCGCCTGTACGTGTCCACATGGCTGCCAACTTCCCTCACCTGGTCGGCCAATATCTCAGAGGCGCTCCTCTGCCGCCCAGTGTACAGCAGCAGCAAGCTGTCCTGCAGCGCGCGCCTGTGCTCCTCCAGCATTATGACCGGGTTTACCGTGACGCTCTCGTCCTTGTGGAATTCTATGAACTGCATGCCGCCGTAGGCGGCTATGTACTGGTCCTGCTTGCCTATCGGTTCCTTCAGGATATTGACCTCTATGTCCACAGCCTCCTCGGCAAGCTGCCTGGCCGACACGAGCTCCCCGTTCCAGGAGTGCAGGGCGTTGAGCAGCCCCACTGCGAAACTGCTGCTCGAGCCAAGGCCCGTCCCTCCGCTCGGTATGTCGGATATGCTCACTATCTCCACGCCGCCCCGTATGCCAAGCAGCTTCAGCGCCTCCCTGACTATGGGGTGCTGGACTTTGTCTACGTGCTCCACAATCTCGGTTTTCGAATAGCTTACCCTTATGTTGTCGTCGAACTTCTTATTCACTGTGATATAGACATACTTGTTTATCGCAGCCGAAACCACGGCGCCGGGGCCGTTTGCCCTGTAGAACGACGGTATGTCCGTGCCCCCACCAACAAAGGTCATCCTAAGTGGGGTCTTGGTCATTATCATGCGGCGTTTTGTAGTCATGTCCATGCCCTATGCTATAAAGATAATATTGACTCTAATTTTTAAGCTTATACCTGTTACGCATTCGCGCCTGCTCTGCAAAGCATGCGATAATCGTCCCAAAAAATAAAAACATAAGATTAAAGACCAATAAAGACCTATACACGCGATAATCAACAGTGTGTAAGATGCAGGTACTCCAGAAAATGTGGCATCCCCAGAAAACAGGCGTACACGCATTTCCAGAATGGAAAATAAACACGCTCGCCATAATTACTATCTTCCTTGTCGTGTTTGCCAATGTAATCGTATTCACCGACTTCGGCTACATGTTATATGGAGATTCCGGCGCACCTGCATTTGGCATCAGCCCACTCGTGTACGAGTTCTATGCATGGAATAACCTATATTATTCAGGTAACTTTGGCGGTCTCGGGGGCATCATAATGCTACCCCTGAATGCTTTCGAGGCGATTTTGGGTGCAGCGGTGTCACCTGCTGCCCAATTCACATTCACAATAGCACTGCCATACGCATGGGGCGCATCAGGGATTTTCTTGCTCGTCTCTGACCTTCTACGCAGGAGCCTCCCCATCGCAAGATACGCCGGTGCGGCATCCGCATCGGTGCTATTCATGTTCAACCTAAACACGCTGAACGGCAATCTTGATGCGTCAGCTATGTTTCTGCCATTCGCCTTCCTTTTCCTTTACCGGTTCATGTTAAGCATGGAGGCAGGCAAGGACAGCGGTATGTACTTCGCCCTTTTCGTGTTTTCTGCCGCACCGATAATCAGCAGTTTCGGCAACGCCATACAAAATTGCATTATCTTCATCGTCCCTGCCGTGCTGCTGTTTACCCTAAAGATCCCACACCGGCGGTATGCCACATACGTAGTGGCGTGCTGCGTCCTTCTGGCCGCAATCGATGCACCCAGCATACTTTCTGGTTACGGTTCCCTTCAGAAGTATTATCAGAACTACTTCAACAGCGGCTCTGGCAGCCTTCTCGCGTCTGAGGGTCTGCCGTTTACCACAACGCTAGACTATTTCGCGACAGGTTCCACACCTTCCCCTGTCGTGGGCTTTGCATGTGTCGTAATAATTTTCATTTCACTTCTAGGCCTGTCTGATGAGTTTTATAGGCTTTGGGATGCCAGATCCTCTCTTGTGCTATCCCTGGCATCTGCATACCTGCTAACACTGGCGTTTTCTGCACCTGGCAGTGCCCCATTCGGCGACATAATTTCGTTCCTCTTGGCAAAAATCCCATATCTGCTTGCTCTGCGGATCCCGTATGCGTCATTGCACTACGTGATGCTGTTCGATGTAGCGGCGCTTTTCGGGCTGGGCGTGGCGGCACTGCTCCGCAAGGCGACTGCGGGGCGCGGCCGGCAAAGGTACGCCGCATACGTGCTAATCGCGCTTTCTGCAATGGCAATACTTGCATACGTGTACGGTCTGGATGTAGTAGCCATGCAGGGATACAAATTCATGGCAATCCCTCAATACGTGACATCCATATCAAACTTCATAAACGGTAGGGTCGGCGGGTTTTCAGTAGGTGTCCTTCCGATAGCATCGCCATGGCAGCTTACTGACTGGTACTGGGGATCCAACATATATTCGTCGCTCATAAGTGCACCGGTGTACTCCGGTGGATACTCAGCATACGGCTTGGCGTACGGCCTGCCAATGTCAGCAGCGGAGTATTACTATGCAGGAATTGACGCCGACACGCAGAATGTGTCAATAGGGAGGGCACTTGACGCATTTGGCATAAAATACCTGATAGTGCAAGGTGACGCCACCGAAGTCCCGCCATACGGCGTAAGTGGGATATACGGCCTTCCATTCAGCTTCAAATCAATCTACTACAGCTTAAATACTACGCCAGGGGTCAAAAAGGTATTCGCCTCAGGCAACTCCACGGTATATGAGAACTATGGCGCCCTTCCCCTTGTTTACGCCACAGGCCTCAAACCGTGGGGCAACGCAACGCCGTCCGGGGTGTACATAAACCTGTCAGACTACTCGACATACATAGACAATACCGCGGGTTTCCCATACTCACCGGTATACAGCTCAGGGATATCATCACCCTACAACGACACCGGAAAGGAGGTAAGCAACGCCACGGCCCCGCCCCCCACCATGCACGTAACATATGTTTC
>JAKAPJ010000006.1 GCA_021807115.1 Microcaldota archaeon | reverse complement strand
CGATCTAACTACTCATTGGCCCTCTACTACTCACCCCAGACATATGCTTATGTAGCATGGATTGTTGCGCTGGCAGGCGTGCTAGTCACCATCGCTGCGGGGTACAAGATAGGGAATTGGAAATTTGTGCTGGGACATTCAGGTGAAATACATAGCAAATAAATCCCCCCTGTTGAGATTGCCAACAGCGACGCTGTTTGTGCTAGCGTTCACTGTATTAACTTACCTGTTTGCCGTGTCACTGCTGGGCGATGCAGTACGATCCATAACTCCATGGCTTGTCGTGCCATTTGTATGCGTGCTACTTATCTCCCTTTCGCGCCCCCTCATAGCGCACCACCTGCTCTATCTTGGCGTTTCGCTTATTGCAGTAGGTATGGTGTCATCCATAGCTACCAGCTATGTGCTGCAGTACACCGTGCTGTTTATATCGATAGACATTTTGGCTCTGGCCCTATACCTAAGATACGTAGGTATCCCATACGATTCCGGCAGTACCTCTCCAGCCAATTCCGGTAGGTTTGCGCCACAATACACGGTAATAGCGCTATCTCTCATTATCCTAATTGGTACAGTGAACATAGCAAGCAACATGCAGCACGCCGCGCCATTTGCTACCCTCATCGCCATACTGGGCTACTACGCAGTGTCATCGTCTGTTGTGTCACGGCTCTTATTGCAAAGTAGGCATATGCGGGGCCTTGCAACTGCCATAATTCGCATCCCACTACTCGCACCTGCCAAAAAAGCCATCATAAATACACAGCCTGCCTTCTTACTGCTGGCCGCGGCATTGCTAATCGTAGTGGCTCCTATATGGCCGGTGCACCAGCAGGCGTACGCCACAGCGCATGCCGTCATACCAATATACGACATCACCAACAGCACACATAACGTTACTGCGGTAGCCGCACAAGTTACGGCCGGCGGCTACTACTACGCCGCCATGTGCGGCTCGGCACCTAACGGCACTATGTCATTAACCTGGCAGTCCAATACCAGTGCCAACTACTACCTCTTCGGCAGCATAGACAACATATCTTCTGCCACTGCGGGCGCCGCCGGCCCTTTCGACTATGCATACTTCAACAGCACGTTTCCCGTGTATGGCCACATCTTAGGTGCGAATTCTAAAGCAGGATCTTCTGCAGTTAAACTGGGCGGGGTCCAATGTATATATATTGTAGTACTGTCAAGACAAAGCGGCACAGCCAAAATCAGCGGCAAATACTACTACAGCGTTAATAAGACCAGGGCAACGTTGCTGATACCCACCTCGGCAAGCTCCGGCATGGTGGATGGCTGGGGATGGGCTGCCCCTGGCATTTCATACGCCGTGTCAGAATACCTATCTGGGCGGTGAGAATGGTCTGCCGTCGGAGGCATGCGGCGATAATAGAAAAGAAGTTGGACAAAAGACGAAGTATAAACCATCATATACAAAAAAAAGATTAAAGATGTAGTATGGGTTTAAATACCTTCCATACTAGATACACACAAACAAAATGTTTAAGTGAGACCATGAGGACTCTAAATGTGAAGAGGATATCAGCAATAGCTGCAGGCGCAGCGTTGCTAGGAGTGGGGCTTGCGTTCGCTGGGCCAATAACCTTCCAGAACGTACCCATAATAAGCAATAGCGGGCAGCCCGTTGTGCAGATTGTGATAGGTTCCACCGCCCAGCCACTGGACGGTGTATCTGCGGCAAACATCGCCGCTGCGATAGGCAACCTGGCATACACAAGCGTGCCGGTTACCGCGAGCGTAAACCAGACGCAGGCCGCAAGCGTGCTACACGCAACGCTCGGCACAGGCGCCACATACTCACTGGCCAACCAGCAGGTATGGCTGAATGAGACCGGCACCACATCCGTGAGCGGCTCGTATTCGTTCACTGCTCTGATAGGATCTGTGCTGAACAGGGCGCTGCAGCTCAACGTTCCGTACTCGACAAAGTCCCTGCAGGCAGGTGGCAGCCAGTACGCGTACTCGTCCGCAACGTCCATATCTACGACGCTGACACCGGCGCAGAGCCCGTACACTGGAGTTGGTGTGCCAATAAACACAACGCCTAATTATAATATAAACGGCGGAGGTGTGAGCATACCTTCAAGCGGTGCTACATTCACCGGCTCGTCCAATGGGGACAACATACTCAGGGTAGACTCGACAGAGCTGCCCGGCCTGATGAACAACGCTGGAAATAACGGAGAATCTGAATACCTATGGGTAACCGGGTTCCCTGTATTCGTGCAGCAGACCTCGAGCCAGGCTGGTGGCTTCGCACTGCTTTCTGCAGGCGGCGCATACCAGGTTACATTCGCCAAGCCTCTCGCTCTCACCACCTCCAACGGTGGCGCGAACAACGCAGAGTTCACACTGCTTGGCCAGAACTGGACACTGCTCGGCGGCAGGTACCCAAGCAGCAGCGTGGGGCAGAACTACGCGGTGGCTGGCGGAAACGTGACACTCGCATCGTCACTCACTCCGCTCACAACCGTATACGTGGGCCACAACCTGACATCGGGTTCATTCGTTGTGTCGCTTGAGGACCTTGGTCAGTCCAACTCTGCAGGAGTAAGCCCTGCCTCGTTGGCTGTATACTACAACGGCCAGCTGACAAACACGACATCCGTGTACCCTGGTAACATAGTGAAGTTCAACGTTACCGGCCACATCCTTGACGTGAAGGTCAACCAGACATTCGCTGGTCTGTATGCATACCAGAAGTGGGCAAAGATGCAGGTCTACTCGAACGTCTACAACCTCAGGGACGGCAACCAGTTCAACAGCACACTGGACAAGGGCTGGAACGTGAAGCTCTGGTGGACTAATGCGACATCATCGAGCGGGACGGCAAACGAGCTGTACTCTATAATAATGTACAACTCATCGCCTGAGACGATAACACCGGGCAAGAGCATAGCCTTCATACAGAACCCGGTGGCGTACAAGTTCACATTCGTGGGCGACACGCTCTCGAACGCGAACTTCGACCCCGTGACATTGACGACATCGTCACAGTCTACCGAGAACTACCAGAACCTCGGTACAGTGGCTTCCGGACTGTTCACAATACAGAATGTGACAGAGCCGGCGCAGCTGCTGACAGTGGCAAGCCAGATCCCGAACGCGTTCACCACGATTGGGCCGACTACCTCGTCAGTGCTCTACGACCTCACGCCTTACACGGTCGCGAGCTCGGGCAATTCACTGACCACACAGGGCTTCTTCAACCCTGCGCAGGAGACATCTGCGGACATGAACACAGTGGTCACATTGTCGTACACTGGGCCTAACGCCGCCAACTGGATAACATCTACATATCCGTTGCAGGTGGTTGTCAATGGGCACGAGTTCACTGGCACAGCTGGCACGTACACGAACCAGACACAACAGGTGTCGTTCACGTCCAACTCGGCGAATATAGTTCTGCCTATCCCAATATCTGAACTTGTCGGGACATCGAGCACTGGTGGAATAAAGCTGAGCAAGGCTCTGCCTGGTACGCTGACTGTCAATGTGATTACATACAACGGTCTGTCGAACTTCGACCCCGCGAACATGGTGGCGCTAGGTAAGCTGTCGAATGCTGCTCCTGGTGTGCTGTACACGCCAACGGGCAACACGAACCTGTGGCAGGAGGGCTTCAGCCAGACTGCAGCGACAAACACGCTGTACAATGATGGCGGCAGCGGTTCTCTGACGAACTTCTACCTGAATGCGCAGACTCCGTCGTACGCGCCTACCACTGAGGGACAGTACTTCACGTTCACTATGAACGAGATTGCTGTGCCTAACTCCGGTACGCAGTACCAGGACGGGTTCATAGTCGGGCTGGACAACACCACGGCAGGCGTAGGTGCATCGAACCTATTCCAGCTGAACTACTCGGCTACGTCGAGCGGCGGGAACCACAACAACGTCACGTACGACTCCACGCAGGGCCACCTGATTTCTGTGATGCAGGGCTTCAGGTCAGAGGGCGGCAGCAAGGTCACCTCTATAACCCCGGGAAGCGTGACTATAAGCTTCGCCAAGGCTGTTGACGAGCTGCAGTTCGCGGTAGGGCCGGCAAATGCCACAACGATAACCCACAACTTCAAGCTGTGGGGACCGTACAGCGTGGGCCAGGCAACGAACCTGCCGAACGTGAGCATCGGCTCAGTGACTGCGAATGTGACCGTTGGTGGCAGCACCGGCGGCGCGACAGTGACAGGCATAAGCCAGATACAGGCAGTTCCGTCTGTGTCTCAGGCCGACCAGCCTGTGCTCCTGAACGGGCTTGGAGGGACATCGCCACTCGTGGTGCTTGACTCGCAGGCAAACCCGCAGAGCAACCTGATCCTGATAGGATCCGGGTTCGTCAACACGCTGTCTGAGCAGCTCCAGAGCTCGTACAACATAAGTATGACTCCGTCGACGCAGATAATGCAGGCCTATGGGACCAACAGGATCCTGATAGCTGGTTACACGAAGAACCAGACGCAGGCCGCCGCCGACTCGTTCATACAGCAGCTGTACTCGCAGGCAAGCACCGTTTAATAACGGTGCTTCATTTCTTTTTTTATTTTTAATTTTTATTTTTCCTTTCTTTTCCTTCTTTTGTTTTCCTGCTCCAGACCAGCGCGAGCCATGCGCGCCCGTGCGCACCACATTCCTGCCATTGAAGCATTCTGCCGTCTGAAGCAACGTGCGCGGGCTAGTGCATGTTTATAAATATTATCGTACAATACTTATTGGAAATTTTTCGGGTGGCTCTTTGGGCTATAATGGCGCTTATAGGCTTGTCATGCTGGCTGTCCTGGCATGGGCGGCCACGATGCAGGTGTCTGCGGCTGCATCCGCACTTACCCCTCAGCTGAGCTCATTCCTGTCCACGTATGTAGCGAACTCCGCGCTTGCGGCCGCGACGTACGCCAGCGAGCCGGTGGGCGGCGGCACATACGCGGTGGTCGCGATGAACGCCAGCAGCACCATAGTCGTCAACACCACCTCGTCCGCATACTCTTTCGTGTTCAACAAGACACTGGCCGCGAAGGCCCTGTCGCCTTACATAACCGCAAAGTACTACCCAAATTCGATTGCGCTGCAGTCGCTGAACTCCACCATGGCGAAGTTCAGGAACACCTCGCAGTCCTCCCTGAACGACTGCAGGACAGAGACCGGCTCCGCGCTGTACCAGTGCACAGCATCCACCCCCTACGTATCGTGCCTGCAGTACACCTGCCAGAGCGTGCCGGTGTGCACCAAAGTGCTCAGCAACTTCGGCTCAGGCAGCACCTTCGGCTACGGGCTGTTCAACTTCTCTGTGCAGTACGACGACCTTAACACCAGCTACGGCAAGTTCTTCTCCACTCTCGCATCCATGAGCAAGTCCAATGCCGGCGCATCGATATCGCAGCTGTCCACCATAAGCGCCAACATATCCGCACTTACCTCATTCATGCTCCATAACCCGGTCTTCCCGCCGCCTACAAACATATCCACATCGCAGCTGTCCACCATCTGCACGCAGTACACCTCCGGCACGGGCCCGTGGTACTGCACCGCCGTGGGCTTCTGCAACCCCGTCACATTCAACCGCACCCTGATAAGCTCAGTACAGAGCCAGCTGTCCGCGCTGTCCGCGCTGCCGCTGAGCAACTCCAGCATAAGCGCCCTGGCGGCATCATCCGTCACGCTGGCCAACGACTACTACCTGCCGGTCTTCAACAGGACCAACCTTGCGGCGTTCACGGCGTTCATAAACTCAGCAACCCCGAGATACACCGCGCTTGTGGCAAACATGACCTTCATCGTAAGCGGATACCAGAACTCCAGCCTGTCCGTGCAGCTAAACGCGCTCAAGGCCGCATATGCGGGCATACAGGCGGCAGGGGCCCAGCAGAACGTCACCAAGGCAAACGCCACATTGGCCGTCGAGATGGCTAACTCCATCGCGCTGTACAACCGCATCGCCCCGGCATACCTCGCCGCGTATGTCATGGCCGGCAACACCACCGCGCTGCTTCTGTCAAAGCAGCTGAACTACAAGGTGGTCCAGCCAAACGTGGCAGCCTTGGCGCTGCAGCAGGCAAAGATAAACACCGCCCTTTCCGGGCAGGTTAACGCCACTGCGCTTGCGGCGCTGTCCGCGCAGATGAAGAACATAAGCGCCCAGGCATCCGCGGTATCCACCCCGATGAGCGCAGGCGCGGCCGTCAAGTCGCTTTACGGCGGCATGCTTGCGTCAATGCTCTACTCCCCTACCGCAACCATGGACGCCTCCCTCGCCAGCGCTCCATCATACTCCGCCGTGATAACGCTGGTAATAGGGCTGATAGTGCTTGTGGTGGTGTATTTCGGGACATACTTCAGGCTCAGCCGCAACAGGAAGCTCAACCTCACCCCAAGGGTCAGGCGCGCATGGCTCATGCTCTTTGCTGTGATATTCCTAATAGTCATCGTGCTTTCCGCGGTGACATACTCAGTGGCGCAGGGCGCCAACTCGTTCCTGCCTGCGGACGGCTTCACCAACCTGGTGGCAGGGAGCCAGAACGTCTACGTGCTGGTCAACAAGAGCATAGCGTCCAACGCGTCGGTCCAGCAGTGCATAAAGTCCATAAAGTCGATCTCCGGCTTCACGAACAAGTCGTTCTACACAGTAAACTTCACGGCCGGCTATTCCTGCACGCTCAATTCGACGACAACCGGGCAGCTGTGCATAAACAAGCTGCTCTACTCAGGCGCACCTGTGGTGGTCATGGGGCCCGGGTCAAACGGCTCTATAACATACGGCGGGCTGTACGGCTACACGCTCTTCGCGTACGGCCAGGCGGCGTACGGCCCCTCCTGCCCTGTAGCGGCAATACTGAGGGTGGGCTAGCATGCAGCGCAAGACCAAGGCCGGGGGTTCAGTAAAGGCCCAGTCTGAGGGCTCCGTAAAGGCAAAATCCGCGGAGCGCAGGCGATCCTGGACTCTAAAGAAGAAGCACGCCATAGCCGCGGCGGCGATAGCTGTCGTCATAATCATAGTGTTCATATACTTCGTGTACGTGCCGTCCACCGCGCCCCCGACCAGCTTCTCCACATTCAGGAACAACTTCGTGTCCGCGCCGAGGGCCGGCATCCTGGTCATGTACAACAACGGCACAGGGTTCGCCTCCGCAATAGGCTGCGCCACATCACTGATAGAACAGATAGAGGCCAGCCCCCAGGTACACCGCAACTCCAGCACGCTTGACTTCTACGTAGTCAACCAGACCGGCTGCGTGTACACCCCAAAGGGGCTCAGCGGCGGCGTGCACTCTTACAACACCACATCCGCTGCGGTGTGCCTGGACATGAGCCAGCAGGAGCCCACCATATCCATAAACAACAGCAGGACCAACAGCACCCAGATAACCCCGGAGGCGCTCTACGTGCGCGGCACATCGGCGTACCTGCAGCAGTGCGGCATAGCATCGGAGATTACTACCAAATAGGACGCCGTTGCCTCGACCTGGCGCCAAACACTCCGCCGCCCAGGGCTTTTACTGCTTGTACTTGAGCATGGCGGCGGCTCCCCCGAACCCCATTATCAGCTGCTTGCCGTACTGGCTCTCGTCGGATATGAAGGTTATCTCTATGCCCCTCTGGTCCGCAAGGTCTATCAGCTCCTCCACCGCGTCCTTGCGCCCGGTCACGTCAAGCGTTCCGCCGTCCTCGTGCTTTGTGCGGCCCTCGCCGGGCCTCTCTATCGCGGAGAACTCCGCGCCGCAGTTTGAGCACTTGTAGCTTACCTCGTATAGGTCAAGGCCCTCGCTGAGGATCAGCCTTGCCACGTTGTTCGCAAGCAGCGCATCCTTCACCTTCTCGTACCCGTAGACCGCCAGCCCACCTCGCGCCACCTCGTTCATGAACCGCTCCATCACCTTCCTCTCCTGTATCGCAGCCTGCTCCTCGAGCACCTCCTTCGACTTCTCGAGCAGCTCGTTTATGCCCTCGTTCTCGTCGGTGTAGCCGGTGTCGAACGTGCCAAGCACCTTTATCTGGTAGTTCAGGGCGCCAGCCTTGACGAAGTTCTCCTTGCTCGGGCCCGGGCCCCCCACGAGCAGGCCCTTGATCTTGAAGCCGTTCTTCGCGTACAGCTCGTTCACCGCGTAGGCCACCCGCTTGTAGTAGTCCTCGGTGCTCTCCTCTATGAGCCTGGAGTATCTGTTGGCGGACTGCCCGCCCTTCTTTATCTTCGCGTGCGCGAACGAGCGTATCTTCTTGTCCACTATCACGTGGGTGCCCTTGAGCAGCGCAAGCGTGGCCTCCCTGCCGTCCAGGACCACCAGGGCGTACAGCTCCGTAGTCTCCATCATGACCTCTATGGGCTCGAGCAGGAACGTGGAGTCGCAGCGGTAGATGTTGGTCTTTATGGGCGCGGGCGGCTCTATGGAGAAGAGCTCTATGTCAGGCTTTGCCTGCTCGCTGGATATGTTGCCGCAGAATATCACCAGCCCGTTCACTGGCGGCTGCTTGTAGAGCTTGAGGTACTGCACGATCTTGTCTATCGCGGACTGCACGTTTGTGCGGGTGGTCTTGGACTTTATGTTAGACGCCTGCCCCCTCTCGTCCTTCAGCTTGCCAGTCGCGTCGGAGATCGACGACCCCGGCGGCACGTAGATGCTTATCAGCTCTGTCCCCGAGCCGCGTATGGACCTGAGCCTCTTCAGCTCCCTCATAGTCTGGTACTCCTTTTTCATCGAAACCATCCGCGGCGCAGCACCGCCGCGCCGAACATCCCGCCTATCCTATCCTGTCCTTCCCCATGTAAGGGACCAGCGCGTCGGGCACGGTTATGCTCCCGTCGCTGTTTGAGTAGTTCTCAACTATGGCCACCAGCGCCCTGGTGGTGGCAACGGCAGTGCTGTTGAGGGTGTGCACGTACCTCCTTTCGCCCTTGTCGTCGTACTTTATGTCGAGCCTGAGGCCCTGCCAGTCCGTGCAGTTGGAGCAGGACACCACCTCGCGGTATGCGCCCTGGCTAGGCATCCACGCCTCTATGTCGTTCTTCTTGGCCGCGACTGTTCCTATGTCCCCGGTGCATATGTCTACGACCCGGTACGGGATCTTGAGCGCCTGGAAGATGTCTTCGGCGTTGCGCAGCAGCTCGTCGAAGTACTTCCACGAGTCATCCTGCCTGGCGAATATGAACTGCTCCACCTTGTAGAACTGGTGGACCCTGAACATGCCCTTCGTGTCCTTGCCGTGGGCCCCGGCCTCCCTCCTGAAGCACATGCTGTAGCCGGCGTACCTCAGCGGCAGCTGGCCGCCCGAGAATGTCTCCTCGGCGTGCATGGCGGCTATGGCGTGTTCGGACGTGGATATGAGGAACAGGTCGTCCTCCACCCTCTCGTACCCCCTCTTGCCCTCCACCTCCCTCGGGTCGCCTATCCTGTAAAGCGCATCCTCGAAGTCGCCCAGGGCCGTAACCCCCCTGTAGTACTTCTTCCTAATCATGTACGGCGGCGACACAACGGTGTAGCCCCTTTTGGCCAGCATGTCCAGCGCGAACCGCACCAGCGCCTGCTCCATGAGCGCAAGATCGCCCTTCAGGTAGTAGAACCTTGCCCCCGCCACCTTGGCGGCCCTCTCCACGTCAAGCATCCCAAGCCTTGCAAGTATCTCCTCGTGGCTCCCGGATGACTTCCTGCCAACCTCCCCCCATGTCCTTATCGTGACGTTCTGCTCCCCGCTCTCACCGTACGGAACGGATTTGTGCAGCACGTTTGGCATGTTCCACAGCATCTCGTCAATCCTGGCCTCGTAGCTGGGCAGTTCCCCCTCTATGGCATCAATCTCCGACTTCACCTTCCCAAGTGCGGCAACGCGCTCATCTATGGCCTCCCCCGCCTTCTTGGCCTTTGATATGTCCAGGCTCTCCTTGTTCCGACGCGCCTGCAGCTCCTGCAGCCTCGTCCTCAGCCCCCTCCACTCCTCATCCAGCTTGAGCAGGCCGTCGAGGGGATAGTCGCTCTTGCGCTTCTGCAGCGACTGCCGTATCTCATCCACGTGCTCCCTGACATACCTGGTAGTTATCATGAAA
The DNA here is from genome assembly GCA_021807115.1 of Microcaldota archaeon. GTDB lineage: Archaea > Micrarchaeota > Micrarchaeia > Micrarchaeales > Micrarchaeaceae > JAJZYD01. Next base: position 48,934 of record JAKAPJ010000006.1, on the reverse strand, counting down.
CCAGCGCTACACTAAAGCTATAACCCCTAAAAGAATAAAAAGAATATGTTTTAAGTATTGTGTGGCGAATCTTGTATCGTAAAAGCAGGGGTGGCGGAGCTTGGTCAAACGTGACAGGCTTAGGACCTGTTGCCTTAGGGCTGCGAGAGTTCAAATCTCTCCCCCTGCATTTTCAAATTACGACGTCAGAGCTGGGTTCGGAAATCCGGTAAGTAAATCTTCAAAGGCCGAAGATTTCAAGGATTTCTCCGAAACCCTCAAGCATGTGTCCATGAATATTTCATGGCACCAATTACAAAAGCTTCAATCAGTATTGCATAAGACGCAAACCAAGAGGTTTGCAGGCAAGAGGAAGACGCCAAAATATGGCTCAATCTCAAAGGCGTTTTCCGATTCGCAGCTTCAAAGGTTCCTCCACGTAATAGACTCTGACAAGTTCCGCCTGCTATTCAGCTACCAAGCGCAGCTTGGGCTTAGAATAGGCGAGGCGGTCAGAGTCAATATCAGCTCAATAGATCTAGAAACGAGGGAATTGACCTTGAAGACCGAGAAGGCTCAAGTAATGGACTCGTTACTTATTCCCATGCCTCTGTTCAAGGAAACCATAGCCTTCATCTCGAAGCACAAAGTCGAGGTTGAGAAGGCGCAGGGATACCTGTTCTACGCTGACAAGCATAGAACCAAGAGGCCGGAGCCTTACTTGGAGCAGAACTACGTAAGGCGTATTTTCAGGGAATACGTGCAAATGTCTGGCTTGGACGAGGTGTACGACACCTCAGATGAATCAAGCCAAGACAGGAGCGTAAGGCAGTTGCACAGGCTGACCACGCACAGCCTAAGACATTACGCTATAACCGCCTTCGCCAAGCAAACCAATGGCAATCTGGTGCTAACAAGCCGGTTTGCAAGGCATAGCGATCCCAGCACCACTATGACCTACATAAGCACTAGGAAAGAGGAGCTTTACAAGGAGATAGACAACGCATTTGGCCTATCTCAGGCTGCAAGCCTCAAGAAATCGTTACTGGCAGATAATCATCTGCCTCGGTAGTCGAATATTTTATCGTAGTCTTCATGGCTTATTATGTCTAGCACGTCCAGCCATATTGAAAGTATCTCTACTTCAGTATTCTCACGCTGTGGTTGTTTTAGCGTGTATATCATTCGCCAGCCTCCAGAAAGGTTTACTTTCCAAAGGTTCGTTACGTCATATTCAACGATGTACTTTCTTCCAATCCTGTTCTTAGGTATGTGTATTCCGAAGTCATAATCACGCTTGAGTATGGCTATTTTATCCTCTATTGACCTAAACAATGTCTGGTTGAATGAGCTTTCCACGCCTTTCTTACGCTCATCTTCAACTATCTTCTTGAGCACAAGGTAAGCTTCCTTTGCGTCTCCAAGGAGCTTTATCGAAACATGCTTATCGGTCAAGCCTACACCTCCAAGCCTTCCTCTTCTGCCTTCTCTAGCTTCTTGCTAGGATTGAAAGTCCAGATGAAGCCCCTCTTGGTCTCAAGCACAAGGCCATGCCTCTCCATATAAGCAAGAGCAAGGTTTAGCGTGGAACGCATCACCTTTGTCGGCATTCTGGCAAGTATCTGGTTCCTGCTTACAGGGTTGTTGGCCGACTTTACCGCGTCTTCAATAGCAAGTATAGTCTTGAGCGTAGGATAATGGACTACTTCCTTCTGCATCTGCATAATCTAACACCTAATAAGTATATACCCTAATAGATATATAAGTCTTTCTCTCTACACGGTTCGTGTTTCTCTACACGCCTAGCCCAATTGATGTAGAGAAAACCCACGAGGGAACCCCTCGTAAATAGCCTTTTTCCCTCTACACTACTGCACAGCAATATTAGAGCCTGCCATGTAGAGTTTCATGTAGAGAAACTCAAGCCTCCGCAGCCTTCGCCCGCCCCAGAATCGCCTTCGGCGATGACCGGCGGGCTCGGCTGCTACGGCTATCTTGTAGGACATGGCGGCCGTCGAGGCTGATTTTGACCCCACGCAAAATCAGCTGCTTGCTGGGTTGCCAGCTTGCAGTCCGTTGGGACGCTAGCCCACGTGAGGAGCGTAGCTCTGAATGCGCTGGCGTGGTCTAAAGGGCTAGGGTTACCTAGGAACGATTTAACACTCTGATGTGGATAATACGATTATGAAACTGTGTTTAAAAATAGAAAAGTGAAGTAATGATAATGGCTAATAGCTACGGTTCAGATGAATCCGCTTAGGCTTAGAAATTTATGTTGTTTTCGGTGTGAAATATGGCTACCTAGCCAAGGAATTTAAAGCTATAGTTGGAATTACTACTATCTGCGGCGAGGCGATATGGTGAAATCAGAGGATGTGCGCTATGCGGCAGGCAGCGACTCAATCGAGGCATACCTCGCATACCCCGACGATGCGGAAAGGCATCCGGGGGTGGTGCTGATACACGAAATATTCGGGCTCGATGACCACATCAGGAGTGTGGCCGACAGGCTCGCGGCGGAGGGGTATGTGGTCCTGGCGCCGCACCTCTTTTCCAGCAAGGCGCTATCCGGCGTACTCACGCGGCAGAACATTGCCGCGGCAATGAAATTCATGATGTCCATACCCGTGGAGAAGCAGAGGGACGAGGGGTACAGGGCGGATGCGCTTGCAAAACTAGACGGCCGGGAGAGGGATGCGGTATCAAGCGTAAACGAGCTGCTTTTTGTAAACAGGCCCACAGACCTGCTTACGGAATACCTGTCTTATGGTGTGGACTACCTCAAGACACGGGGGAATGTCGGCGGCAAAATAGGCAGTGTGGGCTTTTGCTTCGGCGGCGGCATGTCGATAAACCTCGGATGCACGGGCAAGATTGCCGCATGCGTCATATTCTACGGCGAGAACCCCCGCCCCATAGAAAAGATAAAGAACGTCAACGGCAGCATCATGGGCCTGTACGGCGGCGAAGACCACAGGATAAACTCCGGACTCGGGGAGCTTGTAAAAACGATGGTGGAGCATCACAAATCGTTCACAATGCGTGTATTCCCAGGGGCGCACCACGCGTTTTTCAACAATACGCGGCCCCAGACGTATAACAAGCAAGCCGCAGAGGCATCATGGGGGATGCTGCTGGACTTTTACAGGATCAACCTGCAGGGGGCATAGGCGGCGCAAACCCCATGCGCGCAAAACATCCAGGAATGGGCCATCATATGACTGAGAAAAAGCGCCGTCGCCCAATGCACGGCGAGACCCCGCCCCATGGGGCCGCGCGCAACGCGCAGCGGACTGCGGGGAGTGTGCACAGCAGCTTTCCCCCTTATTCTAACAGGCTCCTGCTCCAGAGCTTCCTGCTGGGACTAGTCCCGCCCATTGTCCTGCTGGCGGCGATCGCCCTTAAGGACCTGACCCTGCTGACGTACACACACGTCATGTCCGCCGTGATGTGGACTGGATTTGACCTGTTCATGGCCATAATACTCGGCAGGGTGCTCAAATCGCTGGACATAGCGGGCAGGGTTGAGGTTGCAAAGCGGCTTACCCCCTCTACATTCTTCATACTGCCCTCGCTTGCCGCAACTACCATAACTGCCGGCATATACTTGGCCATGGAGCTAGGCGTCTTCAATTTTTCCTATCTCTGGATAGTGGCGGCTCTGGCGATAGTTGCCATACTGACAATCCAGGGGTTTGTCATACTAATGCCCAACAGCATGAAGATATTCATAGAGCTTGCAAAGCCCAACCCCCGCAAGGAGGAGATAGCGAAGCTCAACGGCATAAACATACGCCTCGCAGGTGTGCAGGGCGTATTGCAGATCGCCATCATATTCATCATGGTGAATATATCCAATATCCCACCCGCCCAGGTGCAATTGAACCTCTCCTCAATCTTCTACTCCCTAGTCGCATTTGCCGCCCTGTTCCTTGGCGTCTACCTGTCCATCTATCGTGGCGCAGTGGCCAGCTACCGGAGGAACGAGCTGGACGAAAAGGCGATCAGCACCCTTAGGCTTGGCCTGTATGGGCACATAGCCATATTCATGATACTGGGGCTGACACTTCTGTTCGCATAGCTCGTCCGCCATCTGCCGCCCAACCTTTGCGCAATTCTGATAGCTTTTTATTATGTTACGAACAAATAATTCTGACCCCGGTCTGTCAGCAAGCTTCATTCCGGGCACGGTCTTGCAATGTACACACTTGGCGTATGGGACGGGCACGATTCTGGCGCAGCGCTGGTGGAGGACGGCAACGTGGTGTTCGCCGCGAACGAGGAGCGCTTCACCAAGCGCAAGCTGGAGGTAAAGTTCCCGTCCAACTCCATAATGGCCGCGCTGGGCCATGCGGGGCTCAAGCCCACGGACGTGGAGAACGTAGCGTTCACCACAACAGAGTTCACGAAGACGCTCGAGCGGCTGCTGCCGTTCATGAAGGAGAACTACTACACGTTCAGGCGCAGGAAGATGCTCAGGCCCCGCTTCGAGAACCTCCGGCACAACCTCAAGTACGCCATGACGTCGATAGGCATGCTGCCGGGCACAGCCGCAGCAAGCAGGTCCATCGTGGCGCGCCAGCTGCGCGCTATGGGGTTCTCCGGCTTCAAGCTCGATGTCGTGGAGCATCACGACGCCCACGCCGCCACCGCGGCATTCACATCCGGCATGCCCCGTGCGCTTGTCATAACGCTGGACGGCGTCGGGGACGGCCTATGCGGCAGCGTGGGGATACTGAACAAGGGCAGCCTGCAGCGCAAGCAGAGCATAGGCGTCAGGGACTCCATAGGGATATTCTACGAGCAGGTCACCAACCTCCTCGGGATGAGGGAGCTGGAGGACGAGGGCAAGGTGATGGCGATGTCATGCTACTCCTACCCATTCCAGTACTCGGAAAACCAGCTCAAGGACTTCTTCAGCGTATCCGGCACATCCATTCGTGCCAAGTACGGCCCTATGGCGCAGTACGGCATGCTCCAGCGGATCGCATGGTCAATGCCCCGCGAGCAGTTCGCCTACATGGCCCAGCAGCTGCTGGAGCACATCCTGGGCGAGTTCGCGGCCAACTGCCTGGACGCGTACGGCATGCGCGACCTTGTACTAGCCGGCGGCATATTCGCAAACGTCAAGGCCAACATGGTGATTCGCAACCTCGACGGGCTCAGGCACTGGTACGTCTTCCCGCACATGGGCGACGGCGGCATAGCGCTGGGCAGCGCGCTGTACAGCAGCTATTCCCGGACCGGCAGGAGCTCGTACGGGTTCGGCGCCTACCTGGGCAGCGGCTATACCCAGGATGAGACTGAGCAGGCGGTCCGGCGCGACAAGAGCCTGCAGTACGAGAGGGAGACCCCCAACGACCAGGCATCCCACGCCGCCGAGCTGATAGCGAAGGGCGAGTACATGCTGTGGTTCCAGGGCCGCATGGAGTTCGGCCCCAGGGCCCTTGGGAACAGAAGCATAATCGCAAGGAGCGACTCTGAGGAGGTGAAGGACAGGCTCAACATGTACGTGAAGAAGAGGGAGTGGTTCCAGCCTTTCTGCCCCTCCATACTCGAGGAAGACGTGCCCTCGGTCCTGGAGTACGACGGCAAGGGCTACGACAGGTACATGACCATGGCGTACCTAGTAAGGCGCGGCATGCTCGCATCCACCGTGTCCGTAAGGCACATAGACGGGTCCGCCCGCCCGCAGATGGTCGGCAGCGAGAACCCGCTGTACGCACAGCTGCTCAAGAAGGTCAGGAGGAAGTCAGGTACGGGCATTATAATGAACACTAGCTTCAATATCCACGGCCAGCCGATAGTCATGGACCCGAAGGACGCGCTAGAGACACTCAAGGCCACCCGGACAAGGCACATGTTCATCAATGGTCTGTTCATCACCAACAAGGGTGGTGTGTAGATGGTGCCAACAGCCAGCGGCATAGAGGAGTACGCGCTCACAGCCGGGATCATACTTTCGTTCGTCGGATTCCTAGTGTCGGCGTACATGGCAAGGAGGGACATAGCCGAAGTGTTCAGGCGCCTGGGGTTCGGCAGGAGGCACCTGCTCTACGCCGCGGCCGTCCTTGTCGTATTCCTCTTCATGGAGATCTATTTCGTGAAGCCGTCCCAGCAGCTGTTCTTCGACGACGCGATATACCAGGGGATGGCGCAGGACCTGCTGCTGCAGGGCCAGGCATGGATGTGCGACTACGGCACGCCGATGGGCTGCATAAGCGGGGAGATATACCACGAGCCCATAGGCACTTCATTTGACATAGCCGCAGGTTTCCTGCTCTTCGGGATGAGCCTGGGCACAACATTCATGGTGGGCATAGCGGTCACGGCAGCCGCCGTGGTCCTAACGTTCCTTGCCGCGCTCGTGCTCTTCCGCGACTCCACTGCCGCGTTCTTCTCCGGCCTGCTGATGGCTCTGTCCCCGATGGTCCTGTCCTGGGCCGCCCCGACGACATCGGACACCCACCTGCTGCCGTATTCAGTCCTGGCCATACTATGCCTTGGCATATTCGTGCGCAGGAAGAGCATGTGGACCTTCTCCATGCTGCTGCTGTCGGTAACTCTCGCCACGTACATGAAGGTCAACGCCTTCCCCCTGACGGTCATAGTCCTCGTGATGTACCTGCTGCTTGAGGAAAGGAACCTTGTTGCATCCGCGAGGAAGGCGTTCGTCACGCTCTTCGAGAACCTGCTGAACACCAAGTTCCTGCTCGTGGTACTTTTCTTCGTGATAGCAATAACCCCTGAGTTCTTCTACGCGTTCAACGAGACGCTTAACGGCAACTACGGCGCCGTGGGCGGCATACAGAACACGTGCACCTCCCCGTTCAGCCCGGGCACCGTGAAGGGCAACTTCAACCTCCAGAACTTCGAATACAACGTGTGCGCCAATGTGCTTTTCTGGTTCAATGCGTACCAGTCCCAGCCTGGCTATCCCGTGACGCAGCCTGTCTTCTTCACGCTTCTTGCGGTGGTGGGCGCAGGATACCTGTTCTTCAGCGACCGCAACCTCTTTGCGGGCATCATGCTGTGGTTCATTACCTTCTTCCTGATGTACACCTTCTTCTATGCCGGCTCGGTGCTATACGGCGTGGATTGGAGGTTCCAGCTTGCGCTCATAGCGCAGGTAAGCATGCTGGGCGGCTACGGCTGCGCGAGGGTAATAGGCGCATTCGGCTCGCTTGCCGACGAGCTTCGCCACCACGCGCACCGCCATGCTAGGCAGTACGGCCATGTCGCCGCCGCGGCCGCGCTGGTGATACTGCTGTGCATATCGTACTCGGAATACACTGCGCTGCCGGCCATCTCCATAGCCCCGTGGAACATAACGCAGGCATACGGCGCCAGGTTCTACGAGAACATGGTCTTCAACTCTTCGTACGTCATACCGTCAAACTGCCTGGTGTTCACGTACGACCCTACGCTCTACAACATCAACGGGCGCCCCGCGGCGCAGATAGGCGACCTTTTCCCTACGTCCACCTATGCGGGCAACAAGGCGTCATACAGCTGCATGGTCCTCGACTACGGATATTGGTGCCACACACCGAACAACCTCTGCACCGCCGTGTTCAAGGACTACAACCTGACCCAGATAAAGCTCGAGACCGACTCCCAGAACCAGACATACGGGTTTTACTACATAAACGGGCCCAAGCCGCAGTGAGGCCAGCCTCACATGTTCTTGGCTATCGTCTTCAGTATCTGCCAGCCGTCGCTTAGCGTCCTGAGCTTCGCCTCCCCCGCGGCGCGCTTCTTCTCGAAGCTGGGCACCTCCAGCACCCGCAGCCCAGACTTTTTCGCCTTTATGTTGATCTCCGTCTCTATCCCGAACCCCCTTTCGGTAAGCCTTATCCTCCTTATCGCCTTCCTTGAGAAGCTCCTGTACCCATAGCACATGTCCGTGTACTCTGCGCGGTATATTAGGTTAACCAGCATCACAAATGCCTTGTTGCCGATTACCCTGAGCAGCGGCATGTCCGATGACCCGCCTCCCGTGAGGAACCTTGACCCGACGCATATGTCGTAGCCCGCCTCTATCCCTGCTATCAGTAGCCTGAGCTCGTTTGGCCTGTTTGACAGGTCCGCGTCCATTGATATTATGATGTCGCCCCTCGCGGCGGCGAAGCCGCGTATCAGGGCCGAGCCCTTTCCTTTGTCGTCGTAAATTATCCTAGCCCCATCCTTTCTCGCTATGTCCACGGTCCTGTCCGTTGACGGGCCGCCCGCCCCGCCGTCAACTACTATTATCTCGTAGTCGTACTTCCTAAGCTCGCCCTTAACGCTGCCGAGCAGTTTGCCTATGTTCCGCTCCTCATTGAGGGTTGGTATTACCATCGTTATGTACGGTCTTCTCATGCTTGCCATCCTCTTTCTTGCCGTGGCTATGCACCACAGATGCGACTACCAGCGCCACGATTACCAATACCGCCACTCCGACGATAACGTACGGCACGTAAGGCGTCACGGCCCCAAGTAATGTGGGCTGGTAGTTTAGCTTGAATATCGATACCATGCTGTAGTGCGTGTCGTTCAAGACGTACGACACGCCAATACCTGCGGAGAAGGACGTGTCCTTAGCCTGCCTGCCGCTCATGTTGAATGTCACATAGCTCCTGCTCAGCGCTGGCACGCTCACCGTCTGGTTCATCGGGCTTACGTTGAATTCCAGCGGCAGGAATGGGTATACCGTCACGTTCATCCTCGATGCGTATGGATTCAGCACAAGCGCCTGTATCGTGCCCGAGGGGTTCCTTGTCACATTGGCCACGAATACCCTGCTCTGCGCCACGTGCCCCACGGACATCCCGCTGCATGGGAATGTGGCTGAAAACGTCTGTATCCCTTCCATATAGGTGACGAAGAACGCCCCTGCGTATCCCCCCGGATATGGGGCCGCCGCGAAGTAGAAAGTCAAGAGCGTGGAATTGGACGGGCCCAGGGCCGCAACTGTCTCCACAGAGTTGTACGGGCTCAGGCCCGGGAAGTCCGGTACGACCGTCATGTTCGCCGCAGTGTCGTTTCCGCTGTTAGCCAAGTCGAATGATATGTAGCTAGAGTTAACCCTTCCGCTGCCCGAACACCCTCCGGTAAGGGTTACGGTTCCGGCCGCCGGAACGGCAAGCAGCAGCGCCCCGGTGCAGAGAGCTATGACAATGCGCATATTGTAGTTTGGCCCCAACAGAGCACCAATATACGTCGGCACCAAGTGCCTAACGCACTATATATTGCTACCAAAAAGGTATTTAAATAGTTCAAGCCAAAACAGAAATGCACAGGCGCGCCAGCCGCCTGATGTGGTTTATATGGGCATGCGAATCAGTGGCTCATGGGTCAGGATAGCGCAGCTAGCAATGCTCCTATTGCCCGCGGTTTTCGGCACCTCACATGCCCAGGCAGGCGCCATTGTGCTGCAGGGCGCCATAACCAATAGCCTGTGCAGCATCTATTTCGTCGTAAACACAATAATGTTCGTGCTTGCCCTAATGCTCATGATACTCGGCGGCGCCCTATATGCCGGGGCAAACCTTCTGCCGGGTCAGACCAGAGGCGCAGTGCAGGCGTATGCCATGGGGCTGGTCATAGGCGGCACCGCCGGCGCGATAATAGGCATGGCTGCGCCATGGATACTGCAGGTCATAACCGGTAACACTGTTGCGGACATAATAGCGATTTGCCCAAGCCCGCTCTCCTGAGACCGCCTCGCCCAAGGTAGGATTTTTAAGCTGCGCCGCACAAGACTATCTGGGTGCGCCGCGGCACGCGCGGCCGCCGCAAGTCAAGCATGTGTGGTGCAAAATGTCCAGATTGGGCGCCTTCGCGCGCGCAAGGTACATAGCGCTTCTCCTTCTTGCATTATGCTCCATAGCCGCGCTAGCTGCCAACGCGCAGTACATAACTGTCACCGCCAGCTCCGGCCCGTCAATAGCCCCTAACATGATCGCCCTGCAGGGCCAGCCGTTCACGGTCTCGTACGGCGCAAGCCCCTGCGGCCAGTGCAACACGCTTATAGAAATGGATCCGGTTTCAGCTACCGGATCATCAGCATGCCAATATCCCATAAATCCGGATGGTTCGCTCTCTATCCCCCTGTGCTCGTCGCAGGACACGACCTTCTGTGCAGTTTCCTATTCCACATCCGGGGCCAACCCCCTAACCTCTGGTACACAGTACCTCAACTCTCCGGGCTTTTACGAATATTGCGGCTACAATGTCATAGTGTCCGGTGTCACATTCAGCGCAAATCTCCAAGGCTCCCCCCCGTCCAGCGGCGCCATAAACACAGTGACAGTGAACTTCGGCACCACGGTGGGCACCGTAACTACCGGCGCCGCGCAGGTAATACCGGGCGCATCCACAAACATAACGTTCACTGTGCAGAATGTCATACAGAGTCAGGGGCAGTCCCCAACACAGAATTGCGCATACGGATTCTGCATGGTCCTGCTCCAACAGCCGGTTTATGCGGAATGCCCCGGGAGCATAAGCACCCTGCCCCTGTGCAGCGCAACCGCGCCAACCACCCTCCCATGCTTCCTGACCCCAAACACGCTTCCGCTCAGCACCACTGTGCAGCAGACCCCTGTCAATGTCTTGGTGTACCTGACACCAAACACCATACCGCCCAGCGCAAACCCGTACGAGGCATGCGGCTACTATTCGACATCCTCGTCCGGCGCATCCGCCACATTTGTGGGCTCCACCGAATTCTCCGTCAATGCGATAGGATCAAGCTATGGCCTGGTGTCATATTTCACCCCCACCACATTCTCCCTTGGCGATGCCCCTATCGCCAGCTTCCAGGGAGGCAGCAACTTCTACTCTTTTACCGGCAATACGAATGTCTGCACATCAGGCGCTACCTGCATCCTAGAGTTTTCCACCCAGTCAAGCGGCTGCGTATCTCCGGAAAACTCCATACCTCCCCCGTCTTGCGGCACCTCGGCGCCCGTCTCCCCGCCGTGCATCCTTGATGCTTACCCTCCACTCCCATACGGCAGCAATGGCGGGCTTTTTTACCAGCAGCCCCTCAATACCCAGTACCTCGCATCCGGCAACTACTTGGTGTGCGGCTACGACTATATGCAGACGTTCAGCGGCCCTTCGTCCGCGCAGGTGCCCGCGGTCAACGTGGTGTCGCCATTCTTCTCCACAATAGTGTTTTCATGCAATTCTATTGCATGCGACAGCTATTCGCTCTATCCGCCAGCCTCGGTAATCCCCCCTCCGCCGCCCCCCACTGTAAGCAATGCCCTGATAGCCACCGCAAATATCCCGTTCGGCGCCCTGGCATCAATAACGTGCAACCTATACACGAGCATAAACGTGGCGTTTCTGCTTCTCGCCCTGGTAATCATGTTGCTTGGCGCAGTTATGTATGCCGGCTCATCTGCACTGCCCGGCGCGTTCAGGGGTACGGTCAGGGGCTATGCGGTAGGTTTCCTGCTTGTGGGTGTAGTGGCCACAGTGGTATCCTCCCTATCGATATGGCTGATAGCTGTGGCCACGGGCAACACTGTGGCGGGAGTGATGTCCCTTTGCGCATAGCTTCGGCTCAGGCCGCCTTTCTATCGACACATAGTTAAACCTTTTTATCCAGATAATAAGGGCAGAGGCGACTATATACGAGAGGGCAGGTCAAACTTGGAGGTAGTGCTATGGGCTACAGAAAAGCAGTCACGGCTATTATCGCTATTGCAATAGCCCTCACGTTCCTTGCGGTGTCCTACCGGGCACAGAGCGTCAGCGGTTCCTGGTGGAACAACAACGCCACCGTGGCGCCAGGCACATACGATCCACTGACGGTAAGCGTTTCGGGTTTCTCGTGCGGCAACGGACAATGGTGGGCGGGTCAGCTGCCATCATGCAGCTGGCAGCTCATATGGTCTAACGCTACGGACAGTTGTCCGGACATCAGCGCGCCCTCCTGCAACCAAACATCGCCATATCCAGTAAATTGCATCATGGCATCCGGAACACTCACGTCCAGCAGCGGGACATTCAGCGGATATTCACCAGCGCTCGCGGGCGGGCCAGGCCCTTATACTGGCTGCCTTAAGGTCTCCTCAAGCGGCTACCTCTTCGGATGGTGGAGCACCGGAGGGGGGGCCGACGTGGCAAACTACCCGGTTGGCGTCGCTCCAACATCCCCCGATCTATTGCCCATACAGCTCAGCACCTCCAGCGGTGCGGCCAGCGACGTAGTAAAGCAGGGTACGCTCATATACATAACGCTCAACTCAACTGCGCCATCAGGGTCGGCAAACCAGCTTTGGATAGAGCTGGCAAACAGTGTCGGTTCACCTAACGGCGCAGCTACAGGGGTTTACGGGCATTGCGTTGGCATAGGGCCTCCATCGTGGTACCCCCCCACAACGCCGCCATCTCGCCTGCCGTACTGCAGCGGGGGAACAACTAGCTGGGCAAATCCGCTGACAAGCCTTACGATAGCAGGGGACTGCATACTGGCCAACACCTCCGCAACCACGGGCGTAAACACTCTCACCGTCGGCTGGAGCACATACACCCTCCCATCATCCGCCCAGCCTCCGGTCACATACGACATATGTGGGTACGAGGGCGCACAGCCACTGCAGCAGGATGCAACAAACTTCCCTTCGCAGGCTACCGCCACGGAGCTGTTCATAACCCCGTGCATAGGCGGCGCGTACAACTGCGAGACGCATGTGAACTCAAACGCCGTGACACTCAACTCGATAAGCGACGTGATATGCGGTACCTATAACCAGGTAAACACCATCTTCCTGTTGCTCGCGCTGGTGGTCCTGATAATAGGCGCCGTGCTCTTCATGGCATCACATTCAATGCCTGGCGCGATGCGCGGCACTGTGCAGGGATATGCGGTAGGCATGATGATAGCCGGTGTCGTAAGCGCTCTGATATCGGTCGGGGCCGCATGGCTCCTTTCGGTCGCAACAGGCACTTCGGTCGGCTCCATATTGGGACAAGCATGCCCAGCCGTCCCTGTGAACATAAATCCCCCCCCATACATTACAAATCTGGCCTCCCAGGCGGCATCGTTTCCAACCATCGCCACTTCCGTAGCCTCGGCCCCCGCAACAAGCGGGGTAACCACATCTACCACAACCTCCGTAACAACCACAACGACTGTAATCCTCCCTGTGCATTACGATATAGTCTTCGGCACATCGCCCTCCTCACTCACGGGAGTATCAGGCACCACGGTCATTGTGACGGTAGATGGCGTAAACTACAAGGAATCCCAGTTGCCGGAAACCATAGTGGTCAATGGCGGCAGCACCGTCACATACTCATGGGATTCCCCATTTGTCCTCACTGCCGGTGCGGATGAATGGGGATTCAGCTCTGTTGCCGGCACATGCGGGGGAACGTCCCAAAGCGGCTCGTTCATAGTGAGCGGAGCCTGCAATGAGCAGGGCAACTACATAGAATACTATTACCTCACGATGAACCCAGGCCCAGGCGGCACGGTGACGCCATCAAGCGGGTGGGAACCTGCATCAACTGGGGTTTCGATATCAGCATCTGCGGGGGCGTCCTACATATTCACGTCGTGGACCGGCACAGGCTCAGGCAGCTACAGCGGAACAACGAACCCTTGCACCAGCTGTGTCACCATGTCTGGGCCAGTCACAGAAAATGCAGAGTTCACCCCAACTTACTCCATAACCTTTGCGCTGTCCCCCTCCCCATTAACTGGCACAAAGACGAGCGCAGATACTGTCTTTGTACAGCACATCCAATACACCGAAGCCCAGATGCCTGTCACGATCACGGTTGCGAACGGGGTATATGTGGGCTACTCGTATAGCTCGCCAGTCACGGTGGGGTCTGGCGACCAATGGATATTCAATAGCCTTTCAGGATGCGGCCAGTCCGCGCAGAGCGGCTCGTTCAAGGCCAGCTCAACATGCACAATAACCGCGACTTACAAGGAGTGGTACTATCTGCAGATGAATGCGGGCTTCGGTGGGTCAGTTACCCCGACATCTGAATGGGTCCTTGCGGACTCAGTGCACACGATTACCGCAACCGCGGATCCAAACAACGCCTTTGTGGCATGGGACGGCACCGGCACCGGCAGCTACAGCGGCACCGTGAACCCCAATACGCTTACCGTAAACAGCAACGGTATATCGGAGACGGCCCAATTCGGCGTTACGATCAAGGTCACGTTTGCCACGTCGCCCAGTTCCCTCTCTGGCATATCCGGAGGCAACACTGTTCTGGTCGTAACCGGTTTAGGGCCATACACCGAGTCGCAGCTGCCCGTGCAGGTAACAGTGCCCGCAAACGTGCCCCTCACATTCGCATGGACGAACCCCGAGACAGTAACCTCAGGCGAGGACCAGTGGCTGTGGTACAGCACATCAGGCTGCGGAGCGCCAGATGCGGCATCCGGCACCGTTAACCCCGGCTACTCGGCATGCACAATCACCGCCACATACGAGAGGTGGTATGCGCTTACCATGATAGCAGGCGCCGGTGGCACTGTATCCCCATCGAGCGAGTGGCTGCAGGCAGGCACGCTGATACCAAAGATAACGGCCACTCCCTCCACATACAACGCCTTTGCGCGCTGGTCTGGTATCGGGACCAACAGCTACAGCGGGACCACCAACCCGTACACCAGCAGCCTTGACATGTCTTCACCCGTCACTGAATCAGCGGCATTCGAGTCGGTGCCGCCATGCTCTGACCTCACCCTACAGATATCGTACTGCAACGGCGATTTTACTGCGTCTCCGCCATGTCCCGGAGGGGGCCAGCAGGCGTCGCAGCTGTGTTATACGGGTTTCCAGACTAAGTATGTGATATACGACAATTCCGGGGACTCAGGGTTTATCAAGGACATAGTAGAGGCGCAGTCCACTTCACCTGTGTACGATACCAGCGTATTCACTTCCAGTATTTGCGGCACTCCTGCAGTCAATGACATAACCACCAGCACAGATGAGGTCCTCAACGTGATCGGGATTTCGGGCGCAGGCGGCGGGTACTGCGGCGCATTCCCGGCAAATGTCGTGCTGCTAACTACCACGACCACCAGCGTGTCAACCACGACATCAATATTGGTGTGTAGCGCATGCGGCACTAAAACTGCCACGTGCCCCAGTGGCGAAACATGCACGGTTCCATACGGTGCGTACTGCTGCTCCAGCAGCTGCCACGTTAAAGGCCCGTTCTATAGATGTTCATGAAGCACAAAGCCGCGGCATTGCAGACATAATCCATGCCCGGCATCCATAACGGCCGTAGTTTACCCTTTGATGTTGCCAATGCAAAATGGTCGAGCCACCGATCCATTATGCCTGCCGGCAGCTGCCACATAAGCGATTTAAAAGTGCGCTTTCATATTATAAAACCGTAGCACGGCAGGAACTGCGCAGCTACGGGGGCTTGCGACCATGGCAGACCAACATGAAATCATGCAACAGATACGCAGGCTTTTGCCAATCGCAGCAATCTTATTCATGTATGTACTGCTACAGTGCACGGGCGCGGATAGCCTGGCTACTACCGCAACCAACATAACGCCCGGGGCGTCCGTTGCAGTAACGTACCTGAACGGCGTAGGCGTAACGTGCGACTCCAACCATATTATCACTGAGCTTTCCTCCCCCGGCGAGCCATGTGCCACAAACGCAATCTCCCTTCTAAGCGGCGGCTATTGCGATCTGTATTACACCAATCAGCCTTCCGGCAGTCAGGCGAACACATACCCTCCTCCGGCGTGCCTCCTTGATGAAGCCGTTTCGCTGTCTGGAACCACATGCAAGGCTGTATCGTACACAAACCACTCCGTCCTGCAGGGGCAGTATAACATATGCACATTTTACAATTACAACGGCGGCTGGTTCCCGGGCTATGCCGTAGGCCTGAACGTTACAAATACAAATACCCTTGGCATATCCAGCAGCGGTGACGATGTAGTATTCAGTGGGGGGTTAGCGTCACTACCATGGTGCACAAGCGGTTCATGCTATCTTGAGTTTGCAGGTGGAGCATCCGGGCAGGGATGCGTGTCGCCCATCCCAAAGGGCAGCACCTCGCCGCAGCTGTCGGCGTGTACTGGCACACTAACGGCCAGTGAGGCACCCTGCCTGGTGTCATCAGGCAGCTCCAGCGGCACGTTCAATCCAGATTCGCTTCCAAAGGGCAACTACATGGTCTGCGGTTACGACTATAGCTCGCAGCCAATTCCGTGCGCCAGCAGCTGCAGTATGTACATTTCCACGCAATTCGCGTCAGCAAATGTAGTGTGCAGCGGTGCTGGTGGCTCAGGAAACTGCGTGGAAGGCGGACCATACCACGTCCCCTCCGGCTCAGGGCAGCACGTATCCACCATAAGCTTCGGCTCGTTCGCATTCAACACCCCCACCACTATAGCGGGCAACATGATATCCGCTAACTTCGTAATTGACGGTGTGGTCCCGCCAGGGCCTGGCCAATCATATTCACCCCTGTTCCTGTATGCGAATTCACTGCCCCCCGGGACCGCAATATCTAACAACTACGCGGCCCTGTGTGGGCCTATAGTGAGCTCCATAAGCGGCTCAAGCCAGTGCAACGGCGCCTCCCATAGTGCGGCCAGCGGGTGCTACCAGCAATACGAGCTCACAGACACGGGCGCAGGCGTATCCTGTGGATACGCGTCAGGAAGCGGTTCAAGCGCATACGATCCAAGCCCGCCATGCTCATGTCAAGCATCTTCACTGGCATCGGTGGACAGCAGCGTTCTGGACTGCAATGTAAACAGCGTTACGCCTACCGCAGATTCCGCTAACCCTACCGGCACTCTTCCGGTTGGCAACTACATATACTGCGGCGTGTTCCAGCCCTCGCCCACCGCGGCGCCCATATACGATGCCCTGGGCTTTTTCCAGGTCTATCAGCCCGCGCCGCCCCCGCCAATACAGAGCTATGGCCCAAACAACACCGCGCCGTTCCTACAGGCGGTTTGCTACATATACAATCAGGTAAATACTGCGCTCGTACTCCTCACAATCGTCCTGCTGCTGCTTGGCGCAATCATGTACGAAGGCTCCCATGTGCTGCCTGCTGCAGACCGAGGAGTGATACAGGGATACGGCATCGGCATGTTCTTGGCCGGAGTGGTCGGAGCTATAATATCAACCTCGGCACTGTGGATAATCTCCATGGCCACTAACACCCCAGTAAGCCAGATACTCTCATCATGCGCAGGCACATACAACGCCAACCTTACGACCACTACATCCTCCACATCCACCACCACCTCAAGCACCTCCACATCCTCAACATCGTCCTCCACATCCACAACGTCCACAACGTCAACGATATGCCAGATGTACGAGGTAACAAACCCTCCCATACAGGCCGGAGGCGTGGCATCGGTGATATCATGTACCGGGAACAACTGCTATCTGTCAGGTGACGCAGTTTCGGACTGCAACATACAGGTGGACAGCAGCTATACGCTGTACACGAACGGCTTCAACCTTGTGGCGGGCAACACTATCACGCTTGACGGGACGGTTGTTACGGGAAACGGTACCGTCGAAGGGGCAAGCCAGTGGGGCTCCTACTCCACTGCTGTTGCGAATGTGCCTGGCGGCGGAGGGGGATACGGCTCAGGCGTAAGCTGCCAGAGCTGCAGCTGGTGCAGTTGGTCGTGGACCGGCCACTTGTGCTGCAACGGCAACAACCAGAATATTGGAACGGGCGGCCAAGCCGGCACAGGCGGCGGCGAATACGGCGGCCCCGGCGGAGGAGGAGGCGGAGGTGCAGCAAACGACACCGCAAGTCCCGAGTGCGGCGCGGCAACTACCGCTGGCGGCAACGGTGGCGGGTACAACGGCGCCGCCACGTCACAGGCAGGGCCGTGGTGCGATGGGGCGTGCGGGACGTTTAATAGCTGCGGCAGCTCCGATTGTGGCATATGCGATACGTCCACCACCTGCCGGAACCCAAATTCGGGATGCGGTGGCTCCCCTGTTGCATTGGGCAATTCCGGCGGCGGCGGCAACGCAGGTACTGGCCAAGGCGCGCAGAGCGGCGGCGGCGGTGCATACTGCGGAACGACCACCGGCACCGGATCGCAGACCGCGTACCCCGGCGGCTCTGGCTCCACCGGAAGCCCATATGCTACCCCCTCCCTAAGCGCTATATCATCGCTATGGCCCAATCCTGGAAATGATAACATAGCCCCTGCATTCACAGGCAGCGGCGGAGGAGGCGGCGGCGACGGTGCCATAAGCGGGCAGGAGAGCCAAGGCTCGCCGGGCGGCAACGGCGCATACGGGATATACATACAGGCAAACACAATCAAAGGAAGCGGCTATGTGTATTCTAATGGTGCGTCTGGCACGCCAGGAAACTGCAACGGCGGGTCCGCCACAGGGGGCGCCGGCGGCGGAGGAGGCGGCGGCGGCGCAATAGTAATCGCGTATGATGTGTCAGTTTCAGCTGCGCTCCACCTTTCCGTGAACGGCGGCGCGGGAGGCAGCGGCACAACATGCGGCAGCAATCCATACCTCATTCCCGCCAGCGGCGGCAGCGGATACGGCGGCAACGGCGCAATCACCATGCTCAGGTGGAGTACCACCCCCCCCGTTTCTCCATGACGCCGTAAAGCAAACTACGCTTAATCAGCACAAGGTGAAAAAATAGCAGCAGATACAACAGGCTCCACAACTGCGGCAGAACACCCTGCCACATCCTCTGCAGCTGCGCCTGCCGCCAAAAACCCATCACACACGCACGTTCCAAGATCCGCCTTCGTTGTGGCATTTTTAGTGTTGCTCATTATAGCTTCCCTTGCGTTTCTGTTCTTGTTCCAACCCATGGCGCAGAAACACACCACTACCAGCTCGGCCTCCCAAAACACATCAAGTACGTCCTTCCTCACAGTCACCATACCAGCCAACCTGACATCCATACCAAACCTGTCCGCCACGACAACAATAGCCATGCATGTAAACTTCACACAAGAGATCCAAACTTTTAACAACAGCCTCGCAGCCAATAAGCTCGTGTTGGAACAGCTTGTCAGCCCATCTATGGTGTTGCCTGGCCTGCCTGCCCAGCCTAAAATATTCCCCATCTGTAGCGGGGGGTCATGCTACTACCAAACAGGGTTGCAGAGCTTTGCGGCAGGTCAGCTCTATTATTACATACAGGCAGGGTACGCGACGAATTTCACCGTAGACTACCCGCGCAACTACACAACCAAGTACGATACTGACACCGCCCCAACCGCAATGCAGTTCTTTGTGGCGTATGTGCATGCAAATGCGACAACGAGCCTGTATAACTCCATCATATCGGGATGGCTGTCTTTTAACCCCAATGGCACAGCGATTTCCCCTAGTGCCACCATGGGCAACTCAACACGGATTTTCGCATCGCAGTACCTACACGGGCAGCAGTATATGTCAATATTCCATTACGACAACTTCGTGGTGGAAGACATTGCGGAGGGCAATATAGGATACCTAAGCCCTTCCTACCTGGTAAATATCTCACAACGGCAATACGGGCTTTTGAAAGGCCTTAATTAAGCAGCATCGGCCACGCACGGCTAAAGTGGGTAACGCGCATGCCTATGCGGCGCCTTGGCTTGCATTTTTCAAAATTTCGTACTGTTTGGCGCCCAGCGAGCCGAGGTAGACAGGATCCAGATAGCCCCTGTTGCCCGCCACCACGTCAGCCACCACATAATTGTTTACGTAAAAGAAAAGTATGTAATCCTGCAGTCCGCGCTGTTCCGTTTCGTACCAGGCAGAGTAATTGCCTATGCTTGTGCCGGGGACCTTCGTTATTGTCGCGTTTATGCTGGAGGTCAAATTTTTCATAATCCACTGCGGTCCGTCCCCTGATGCGTAAGCCACCGACACCATAAAAAATACAGGGGCATTGTATGTCGAGTATTCTGACGGTACGGAAAGATTTGTAGGGCTAACGTTCTTGTATTCTGGCACAAACGGGGCGGCATAGTCCATAGTCCGCTGGTAATAGAAAAAGTCGCCCAGCTCCCCATCCTGCATCAAGCCGCACCCAGTGCCGTTATAGCACCACAAACTTATGTTCAGATTCTGACCCATCCCATACCTTACTGTGGACAAGCTTGTGGCGTTCTCCAGTATCGGATCCTGGCTCAAAACTATGGAATTTGTGGCGTTGAAGCCCATGCCTGCGCCATTTCTGATTGCATTGCCTGATGAAGCCGGCACATTTGCACCAGCCACGTTTTTGGTATTGGTCTTGTGGGTCGGGGCGAAAACGAATGCAATCAAGGCTATCACAATCACTAGCGTTACGAGTGCAAACCACTTGCCATCTTTATGGTGTCTCCTCTGTTTCATACATTCCCAATGGCCGCCCGTGCAATGCTGGCTAAAATGCACACAGCAAGTCCCCGATAGGTTATCACACCGAAAACATAATAATCTAATCACCGTCGTGGCGCATTTCCTTTATGTTCACGCATCGCGGCAACTCCTTATGCTACCCGCGCGACAAATGGGCGCCCTGACCGTAATCTGCGATGCATCCGGTTATTACCAAATGATGATAGGTTGGTGGGCGGACCTGCCGGTATTGCACAATGTTGCACGTGTGTAGCAAGGTTTAAAAGCCTTGCATATCAATAGTAAAAATACAAAAATGTGGTTTCCATGAACCTACAGTATAATCTGGTAAGGGTAATGAACAGGTATTCTAGGCTATCCATGCTGATGCTTACGCTGTTCGGCGTGCTAGGGGCGATGGTTTCCTCTGCGCAGTCGGTGAACAACGCGGAGTGCGCCATATACAACGTGTATACCACTGTCCAGACAGTTATATTCGTACTTGGCATAATGCTCATGATACTGGGCGCAGCACTGTATGCCGGATCCCACATGATGCCCGGCCAGTCCAGGGGTAACATCCAAGGATACGGAATGGGCATGGTCATGGGCGGTATTATAGGCGTAATAATCGCCATACTGTCCCCGTGGATCCTCGGAATAGTTTCCGGAGGCACAGCTGCGTCGAACATCGCCGCGGTCCAGTCCCTATGCGCATAAGCGCATAAGGGTCTGCAAGCTGAAAAGAGCTTTAGGGCGCGATGCCCTAAAGCATTTCCTTTTACACATGTCAGGGGATAGGGGTCTGGGCGTTATGCCGCCCTTATCCTACATCTGACAAAAGGGTGGGAAATTGGATGCAAATATAAGCGCACCGCGCCTGTCAATGGCACTAAGGCTAATTACAACAATCCTGTTCCTGCTCAATTTCTGGACAGGCACTGCGCCGGCGCAGTTTTCCAATTCCATAGGCAACAGCATAGAGTGCAACATATACCTGATATACAATACGGTAAGGACCGCCATATACATAGTTGCAATAATGCTCATCGTACTCGGCGCCGCGGTATACGCAGCTGCAAACATCATGCCGCAGCAGTCCAGGGGCAACATCCAAGGATATGGAATGGGGATGGTGATAGGCGGGGTGTCCGGAGTCATAATAGCATCAATAGCGCCGTACTTGCTTGACATAATATCTGGTGGTGCATCCTCGGCGAACATCGCCGCAGTGGCACAGGTGTGCGGATGATGTCTCCAAGCATGCCATACCGTCAAAGGCCGATGCTGACCAGTAATTGATAATCATATACACAGGCAAAATGCCTAGCAAGTGATTTTACGACAGAGCGATACAAAGTCATGGCAACGGCGCTGAGGTACTCAAGGATTGCTACAATAGTACTGGCGCTGCTTGGGCTAGTGGCTGTCTCGCCTTATGCGCAGACCATAACCAATGCCGAGTGCGCAGTCTACAGCATATACAGCACCGTACAGACAATAATTTTTGTTCTCGGTATAATGCTAATGATACTGGGCGCAACGCTTTACGCGGGCTCTCAGCTGATGCCCGGCCAGTCCAGGGGCCAGATACAAGGATACGGAATGGGCATGGTCATGGGCGGCATAGCAGGGGTCATAATCGCTATACTGTCCCCGTGGATCCTAGGGGTGGCATCCGGCGGCTCGGCGGCCACGAACATCGCGGCTGTGGCAAAACTGTGCAAGTAAGGCGCACGGATACCGGGTTGCAGCCCTGGAAAGGCTTATAAACCTAGATTTGCAATCTGTTCTTGCCAGGATGCCTTGGATGCGCAGTGGTACGAAATGGCCAGCATAATACGCTATTCAGTTGACTTCTACCTGTCGCATATGCCCCTCATACTTCTGTTCTCAGTCTCATTCGTCATTGCATTCCTTATCCCACTGTTTGCCTCGCTACCTGCATATAACGATGCAGGCGCGATATTCATAAGGCAGGCCAGTGTGTTCCACAACCTCACCCTTTTCAGCACAGCAGTCATAATATTCTCCACACTGTTCTCCCTCCTGTTCCTGAGTTTCGCGATAGTGGCAATAAACGTCATAGTGAAGCACAGCAGGACGCATACAAAGATAAAGCGCGAGGTCCTCGAAGGCCTTGAGCGATACACATCAAGCGTGTTCAGCGTGCTTGTGTTCTTCACGCTGCTGATGGGTGTGGTAAGCGTGTTCGACTACGCCGTGGGTGTCCCTGCGGCAGTTACTGCGATAGTCGGCCTTATACTCACTCCATTCTTCTTCTATGCCCCCGCATCGATAGTCATAGACGAGCGCAGCATAGAGCGTTCCATGGCGGCAAGCGCAGCCTTCTTCGTGAGGGAGATAAAGTACCCACTGCTGTGGGTTGTGGCAGCCATAGCGCTAATAACGGTGTTCGACTTCATATTCATAGCTATCGGCGGTACGTCAGGGTCCAGATTCCTGCTGCTCATATTCAACTCTCTTTTCATAATCCCGTTCCTGGTAGTGCTGCAGAGCCAAGCATACATGCGCCGGTTCCCAATGCTGAAGCTCTGATGAAACCCTATAAATAATTTCTTATTCCTTTCTTTATGAGGGCATGAGAGGATATGCAGTGGGGCGCGCTCCCATATTGCTTTTGGCGCTTGGAGCGTTAGCCTCGCTAGAGGCAGTAGCGTATGCGGGCGGGGGCACCTTCACTAACTTCTTCTGTGCGCCGCTGAACGCCAACACTAACGACATAAATGCATGCATAAACTCATCGCTGGTATACGTGGCTGTGGGGCTGCTTCTTGCGTTCCAGATTGTTGCGGTTGCATACCTGCTGGGCGAAGTCCTGAACGTGCAGTCTTTCAAGGGCTGGTACAAGAACGAGCTTTGGGAGGCTGCGAAGAGCATAGCGATAGTGGGCATAGTGTTCGCTCTCATAATGATAGTGGGATCGTTCGCATCATTCGCCACTGCATCCGCGACTGGGTTCAATGGCTGTCCTACCAGCGGCTTCGGCTCTTCGACTACCAACATAACGCTGCTGTACCTGTGCGCCAATGACTATCTCCTGCAGGAAACGGTAGCCGTGAATGCGTCATACATGGCCATACTGGGCACCACCATGGCACTGCTCTATGTGGGAAGCCTTAACATAATGTGGATAACTCCGGGACTCAGCCAGATACCCCTCATAGTGCCAATCCCACCATTTCCCGTTGTAGGCTCCATAAATTTCGGCATATCAAGCATAGAGTTCTATCAGAGTAATGTCTTCAGGTACAACCCGATAGGTTGGCCGGGCGGGATAGTGCAGGACACGCTCACCATACTCATAATGCCGCTAATGCTTGCGATAGACGCCCAATACTATTTGCTGCTCACGTTCATGGCCATTGGCCTGGGCGTATTCATGCCGCTTGGCGTGATACTTAGGGCATTTCCATTCCTACGGCCCATAGGCGGCACATTTCTGGCGCTTGCCATAGGTGCGTCCCTAATATACCCTGCAACATTGGTGTTTTTCAACATACCGATGACTGAATATTTCCAGTCCGTCTACCTCGCCATACAGCCCGGCCCAACCAGTGCACTTTCAGGATTTCCATGCAACGGCGGCGGCGCGCTGTGCACGGTAATAGGCAGCATACTCTACCTATTCGCAACGCCCTTCCAGACGCTCTTCCTTGGCATATCCAACGGCCAGGTGCAGAGCGCATTCTTCAACAGCTACAATGCCGCAGCAGGCGCCATGCTCTCAGGAAATGTCATGCCTGGGCTTACAACGGTATTCATCTTCGCCGATCTGCCAATGATGGTGCAATTCATACTATTTATTCTCGACTTGATGGTCGTGCTCACACTTACACAGAACATGGCAAAGATGCTGGGCGGCAACCTGCGGCTCAGCATAGGTAAGATGAAACTTGCATAGGTTTTCAAATGGCAGGAGTTTGGCCACCGCCAACATGTACCTTGTACGGAGGTGTCAACACATGGTTGAACATAAATCTACTCGTGCTGCTGATAACTTTCGGGGCCATAGCTGTGCTATACCTGTTCAGCCGCTCATTGTCCGCAAATCCCAAGGCGCGCCTGCTTGGGATAGTTAAGATAGAGACAAGTCAGGCGGTCCTGAGCGCAATTATACTTTTCATGCTCATTGCGTCGACTTCACTTGCATGCTACTTCGTGGCCTCACTTGGGGCGGATCTCGCTTCCGTGCCTAATGCCGTCACGCTATACACAGCCATACCTTGCCCGACCAATGTGATAATGCTCCCCGCCAGCGACCCTTTTACGTACGCCGAGAACTACGTAGGCTTCATGGCGCTGGACCGCGGCCCGTACCTAGCAACTGAAATCTACGGTGACTCATACAACTATGCGATACAGAGCGGCGAATGGCCGGTGGTAGGTTCGATAATGACAAGCATACTCGCAGAGGTGCCCGGGCTGTCTGGCAACTTCACCATGGGCCCGCCCACATCCAACTTCAGGGCAGATTACAGCCTTCCTATAGGGGTGGATCTCAGTACGCCATTCTACATACTCAGCAGCGTGTATGTGGATTTCTTCATACCCGTGCTGCTGGTGGGGATAAGCCTAATGTTCCTGCAGTACCTTGTGCTGATAATAGTGCAGAACTCCGCCTTCGTCATACTGCTGCCCGCCGCGTTCATACTGCGGTCATTCGCATTCACCGGTCCTGGAATACGCAGTTCAGCTAACGCGCTACTCTCCCTGTCCATAGCTGGCTATTTAATATACCCGCTAACCATAGCGTTCGATTACTATGCTGTGACGTGGATGTTCACCGCCTGCCCTGTCGACAAGTTCGGCAACCCAATGCCAAATTCCGGGTGCAATCCAGCCCAGCCGTACTTATGCGGCACGTACAGCTACGAGGACTTCAGCACTGCGATATTCCAGAATATAGGATCCCAGCCCCCCCTGAGCATAAACCTCGGGGTCACCACCCTGCAGATCCCCCTCCTCCAGGTCACGGCCGATATGATCAACGGCGTATTTACCGGGCTCAATGCTTTCCCGCAGCTGCTGGGCGCGGGTGGGTCTTCGGCAGTGCAGGAGACGCAGACGGTGCTAAACTCCGTGGCTGAGTACCTGTTCTCCGCCGTGTTTATGTTTGCCATAGACATGTCTATAACAATAGGGTTCGCCATGGGCCTCGCACGCGCCCTCGACACCGGCATCGAGGGCACAGCATCATTCTGGGCTAACGTGTAGGTGCAAATATGATACCAATACTAACCAATTCAGCGCTCCTTTCCGCACCCCCATTCGGCCCTGCACAGGTCAGTATATGGCCGCTTGTCATAATCGCGCTGCTGATCGACAGCGGCATAGTTGCCATATGGTACATGGCAGGCTTCGTCCTGAACAACCAGAGGGTCAAGACTTCGGCAAAGGGCGAGTTCTACCAAATAGTGGAGACTGCCATAATAGCCGGCCTGGTGTTGGGGCTGCTACTCGTGTTCGGACAGCTGTTCCTGTCGATAATAAATGCCCCAATGGCTGAAGGCTTCACCTGCACTGGCTCTTCCGCCACTGGCCAGACCGCGCTTTCGCAGACCTGCATGGTGCAGCTATGCAACTCCCTATCCACCTCTACCAGTTCCAGCACCTCGTTCGAGATAGTCAACTCCCTGCTTGAGAATCTCCAGCCCGGTATATGCACCATAGTATCAGGTTCCACGCAGTCACCAACCGGCATGCAGGCCATGGAGTACCCGCTGGCCGCCACCGGCGTCGTGCTGGCCAACCTCACGAACCAGACATCTGCGAATCTCAACTCCACATTCGTTGAGGACGCGTTCCTGAACTTCCTGCAGCACCTCAGCATAACCGCTTCGTTCTGCGTACAGCTGCCTGACTCGTTCTCCTGCTATGTCCCACTACCGGGCGCCCCCCCACAGCTGTTCATGGTAGTGTTCAGCGCCGCACCAATGGCGGGCCTTGAGATGATAACCAGATCCCTGGCCACCTACGCTACACTCCTCTACACATCGCTGTTCTCGTTCATAACACAGCTGCTGTTCGTAAACTTCTTCCTTTACATATGGCCGTACCTCATATTCGGCGGCATGGTGCTTAGAGCCACATTCTTCACCAGGAAGGTGGGCGGGTTGCTGATAGCATTCGCCGTGGGCGGCATACTTTTCTACCCCGCAATATTCTCCATAGAATACCTCGCCGCAAACAACCCGCAGATAACTTCCCCTAACACATTCTACTATTGCGGGGGGTCCCAGTACCAGTACACGGAGAACTTTTTCGTCGCACCCCAGGTCAAGGGCATAGCGCAGGACTGTGGCTGCTGGCCTTCAGGAGGCCTGATAAACAGTGAAGGGACAGACTTCCTCATACTTGGCATAGGCTCCATAGTGTTCTGGGGTGCAGCCATAGGTAGCGCGGTGGTCAACATATTCCTCGGCATATTCAAGGACATAACGAGCCAGAACTGGGGTGGCATACCCAGTTCGTTCGAGGGCGCAATAGTGGGCGCAGCCCCGATATTTCCCAGCAACTTTGCCTCGCAGCTGTCCTCGCTGGGCGGGGCAGTGTGTCCGCTGGGCGGCGAGAATAGCGGAGCAGAGGGAATGCTGTTCGCCATAGTGCAGACTTACGGCGTGACGGGCGTGGTTTCGTACTTTCTGCCCATACTCAACATAATGGTCACCCTGTCTGCGATATTCGGCATGTCGGGATTAATGGGCGGCGAGACTAATGTGCTGGGACTGTCGAGATTCGTGTGAATATGGTGTAGGGCATGCGTAGGTACTTGCGGGATGGGATTGGCATACGTGCACTGCGCACAATTGCACTTGCCGCGCTGATTCTGGCCGTGCTGCCATCGCTAGCCAATGCCGACTACTGCAGCTCCCTTATAAACCCCGGCACGTCCGTGCTAGGCATGTCAGGCGCCGGCCCATTCAACAGCATAATATTGGTATCAATGCTCATAATGCTGCTCATGATAAACGTGGCGGTGTTCCTGTTCCTTATCGGCTACGCTTTCAATATACAGTCTGTATCATCCATGGCCAAGGCGGAGCTGGGTGAGATTGCAGTAACCGTTGCCATAGTGTTGGTGTTCTTGGGGACATTCCAGGCGCTTTCGTGGACCGGCCCCTCCGGCCTGCCGCCTGGGAACTTCCTCGCGCTGAGCCCGGGCACAATGGGTCCCAACGTATTCACCACCGATTGTGAGAGCCTTTCCACCGCAGTAAACACGATAATAGGGGACCTGGCCGGAATACTGTTCAACCAA
Organism: Microcaldota archaeon; assembly: GCA_021807115.1. GTDB lineage: Archaea > Micrarchaeota > Micrarchaeia > Micrarchaeales > Micrarchaeaceae > JAJZYD01. The sequence goes on along the minus strand of JAKAPJ010000006.1, from coordinate 21,337 downwards.
CAGGTTATAGCCCTTATATCTAACATGACTTTCAGTTTCGGGTACGCCGGCATGATAAGCGCCTCCATGTCTCCCCTTTCTGGGCTGCTGATGCAGAGCGTGTTTATCGGCACGGTCCTCAACATTGCTATAGTCCTGATAGCGCTGCCCCTGGCATCCACCATAATCCTGTCTGTGATATTCTCCCTGTTCCCGATATTCTTCTTCGCCGGCATAATACTGAGGACCATACCGTGGACCAGAGCCGCGGGCGGGGCGTTCCTAGGCCTGTTCATAGGCTTCTACATAGTATTTCCGCTGCTGCTGTATCTCATGGTTACGCAGCTGAACGTCGCCGTAATAACCGCCCAGTCGCAGACCACCACGGTACTGCAGAGCATAAACCCCACATCCACCGCATTCCCGGGGTTTCAGTCGCTTGGGTTCGGTATAGTTGGCAACTTCATAGAGAACGACGCATCCCCCGTAATCTATATACTGTTTGGCATAGTGATATCATTCATGATAGCGTTCGACTTCATGGAAGTGATGGGAGACCTGCTGGGTGCGCCGAGCCTGCGGTCTTCGCAAGCGCTAAAGAACATAGTATGAACAAAATATACTGATAACAATGAAGATGCGAAACATGGATCAAGAAACATCGGGCACGCCGCTCCGGGCAAAGGCGCTTGCCATCGCCATGATTGCAATCATCGCCTCACCATTTGCAGCGGCGGCCTATGGCGCAGGGCCGTTCGCCCCTTATCGCGCACTAACGCAGGTTCTGCAGGTTTCGTTTCCCGTGACTCCTGAGATATGGATAGGTATAGCCTTCCTCGCCGTCCTTGTGGTTACAATGGTCGCTGCGGTCGTGTACCAGATCGGCTTCCTGATAGACAGTCCGACCGCCCGCGCTTGGGCAAAGTTCCAGGCGTACGAAGCGCTGTTCTCCATAGCACTAATAATAATTTTTGTATCATTCATTTTCCTTCTTACGGTGAACCCCGAGGGCTCCCTTGCCCAGGCGAACCTTGTAGCGCCGCCAGGCAGCACATACTCGTGCTCCGGCGCGCAGAGCCTGTTCGAACTTGCGACATGCGACATAGCGCAGTTCAATATATTCGCCTTCGGCCTGTTCCAAGTGCTGTACTATGTAACATTCTACGGTGGCATAACTCCGGGTATAAACATAAGCGGCACGGTTACCGTGCAGAACATATGGTTTTCAGTGTCAGATAGCCTGTCCAGCTTCCTGCCAGTAGGGGTTCTTGAGATATTCGACAGCGTCTTTTCTGTGATACTGGGGCTGCTGTTCCTTAACCAGCTGCAGCTACTCATAGTGTCGGCTTCCATGCTATGGCTGTCATTTTTCATGACAGTAGGCCTCATTGCAAGGACCTTCGGATTTATGAGGACATTCGGGGGCGCAATGATCGCATTCGGCCTTGGGCTGGGCCTAGTATACCCCCTTCTGACAAGCCTGACGTATGGATTTGTTGACTACCAGCTGAGTACCTCCTCAAACTGCGGGTCTGGCTGCACGGTAGCGAGCCTGGGCGGCAACCTGATGGGTGCGATACTCGGCATCGCTGTGGGACTTGGCCTGCCAACCGGGTCATGGGTATATGAGGTTGCGATGGCACTTGCCGGGATGACGTTCATACCTTTCCTTAACTTCACGATACTTGACGCCTTCATAGTTGACTTCTCGCAGGCGGTAGGCGAGAGGATGGACTTCATGACTCTACTGGCGGGGCTGGTGTAGACGTGCCGAGAAAAAGCATTTCACGAAGCGGGGATGTCCCATCGGCGCGGAAGTTGGCCGCACTTGCAGCCATGGCGCTGATAATGGTAACTAGCTTGTTGTCGCTGTCCCCTGCCGCCCAGTACACCACATACCCCGCCTGCCCATCCTCAACGCAGGTACAAAGCAACATAGACGCATCATGGGGCCCTGACTTCAACATTGCCCTTATAGCGGTGCTGATATCGTTCCTGATTGCCACTATAATATTCATGGTGGGGGCGGCGGCGAAGAGCGACAGGATAAGGAACTTCGGGCTAGGCGAGATATACGAGGCAATAACGACTGCAATAATAGTTGGGTTCTTCCTGTTCATAGCCGGCTTGGTTATAAACACGGTGCCATCCGTGCTCATAGGCAGCACATCCTCCCTGTCGACCACCAACTCCCTTGTGCTGTTCCAGGGCGGGAAGCCCACCGCCGCCCTTACGGATCCGTATGTTTTTGCTATCGGAGGCATATGCAATACGATAGGCAACCTGGAGTACATATTCGACCAGAACATGTTCGACATATCAGTATCCGCGCCATGGCTTTTGAATGTGAATGGGTGCTGCACAGGATACGCCCAGCTCGCCATGGCATTGACAGTTGATTACACAATAGAGCTGCCTATACTTGGAGAATTCGAGTCATACCTCCAGTCGTTTGTGGCCGGTTCGGTCGCTGCGATAAAGCTGAGTGATTATGTACAGTACATGCTTCCGATAATCACCCTGGCACCACTAATCACCGATCTTATGGCTGTCCTGTGGTCCGAGTACTACCTGCTGGTGTTCTTCTCCTTCATGTCGCCCATACTCGTTGCTACTGGAGTGGTGTTCAGGGCGTTCTTCCCGACCCGCGCGTTTGGGGGAATGCTTATTGCAATAGGCATGGGGTTCTACGTGGTAATGCCGACCCTGTTCGCCTTCGTGTTCTCGCAGTGCACACCTAATACATCGGGCTGCATAGACCTGAACGGCCTGCCCGGCCCATTATACACATCAGTGTTTGCGCCAATGCAGCCCTTGTGGCTGTTTGTTCTATTCTACCCTGTCCTCGTAATATCCGTAACTTACGCATTCATAACACAAGTCGCCAATTTCATAGGGGCCAGCACGCAGATGGGGGGGAGGCTGAGGGCGGGGTTCATATGATTGCAATGCAACAAGAGAATGGCTTTAAGAATTTGCCGCTCAATATCAAGTCTGTAGCTTCGCCATGTGCGAGATGTCCACAGTGATGTAAGAATGGAAAACGCAGGTATATTCGTATTCATCGGGTTGCTGATGATAGCGATATTCATGGTGCTTGTCGAGATAACCATACCACAGGGAGTGATAGACCCATCGTACCGGCTGGTGATACTTGCCGTGGCGTTCTTCTTCGACCTTATGGCGTTCTCGTCAAGGTTCTACGGCTACCTGTTCCTGCCAGTGCTCAAGCAGAGGAAGAGGCACATAGTGCTCAGCAACGAGGACGCATATTGGCTGTCTACCACCGGCGACTCGATACTGCACAAGGAGGGCGACATGTTTACATCAACAATATACATAAAGATACCCCTCTACATCTCCGCCACTGAGATGGGCGAGACTGAGAAGATGGAGTTCACAAGGCAATGCGCCAGGGTGGTATGCATGAGCCACGATCCCATACGGTTCACGTCCCAGATGAACGTTATGAACAAGGACGACTACCTAAAGACCATCCGTGACACTATAGGGGAGGTAGAGAACAAGGAGGCGCTGATAGCGAGCGGAGTGAAGACGGACGAAAGCGAGGATCGGGTGAAGGGCAAGGCAAGCATGTGGCACCATATGTTCGACAGGATAAGCGGCACCGCGTCATTCGAGATGATAACATACGCCTCGGTGTCAGGCAAGGGGAGCAAGGAGTTCGAGGCAATAAGCGCGGCGCAGGCCAGGTCCAGGGACGCCATGTCCGCAATAGGGTCGATATTTGGGGTGCCTCCAAGCATCGTGACGGGCGAGGCGCTGCTAAAGTTCGTGGAGCCTGAGTACCTAATACCGTATTCCACAATAAGCGAGCAGATAACCAAGCAGATAAGGGAGCAGGTGTCATAATGGACGATACAACCATGATGTACTTCGGAATGTCCATGGTCATAATATTCATAGTGGCCGCCAACTTCGGCACGTTCGGAGGCGGCATATACGGGTACGGCGTGATACTGATATGCATACTGGGCGTGGTCTTTCTGCTCATGATGACGTTCGCCGACTTTATCGTGTTCCCTTTGATGACGGGATTGTTTGGAATAACGTTCCAGCCATCAAGGAACTACAAGATAACCAGGGGCCAGGAGGCGGTGATAAAGAACGTAAACGGGCTCTACTACGCCACAGGCTACCTTACCGCGAACCTGTTCGCCCACACGTTCAAGGCCGAGGCCGCCCCGGAGGGCGAGGATGAGCGGCGCATGGTGGCACCGGAGAACTGGGAGAAGGCGGTCATGAGCCTGGACTTCCCTTTCAAGTTCCACGTGATGTCCTCCGCCCTGGACGTGCAGCAGGTCAGGGACGAGCTGGAGGGCAAGAGGTCGTACCAGGAGTTCCAGATGTCGCGTGCAATGCAGAGCAAGAACACCACCGAGGTTATAATGGCAGATTTGCAGAGGAACATAAACGTGATACAGGCGAAGATGGACAGGATATCGCAGGAGGAGAAACCGATAGCAAACCTGATGTATATAGAGACAACCGCGGTGGGCGTGAGCGAGAAGGCGGCATTGGACAACCTCTCCGCCCAGCTCAAGCAGCTTTCCATAGCGATGGGGGTGCTCGACGTGCAGATACTTCGCGTGGTCGGCAGGGAGCTCTACACCCTGTTCAAGTTCAGCTTCGCGCTACCTACCACTTATGAGGAACTCTCATCAAACTTCGACATACAGCAGTGATGCAAATGCCGGGAACGCTTATAAAGCCAAAGAGACAACAAAGACCGTGTGAGTCCGAATGACCCTTATACGCCTGCAGCACATAATGAGCAACGAGATAGCAAAGAGGGCATTCCTGTCCCGTCCACCAGAGCCGCCTTCTGACGTGCTCATAAACGACCCATTCGGGTCGATATTCATAGGCACGACCAAGATATTCAAGATGCCATTCTCATGGACTTACACAAACTTGGCAAATCCGCACATGTCCATAGTCGGTATAACCGGATCCGGGAAGAGCTACTTCATCAAGACGCTGCTCATACGCGCAAGCTACGTATGGAACAGCAACGCGATAATAATAGACTGGGCAGGCGAGTACAGGGACTGGGTGAAGCAGAGCGGGGGGGTGGTGGTGGCGCTGGCGAAGGGCGACTACCTCAACATCATGGACCTTTCAAGCATGAAACCGCTGGACAGGGTAAAGCAGATAATAAACGCGTTCGACCTGCTGACGGACATCGGGCAGTACCCTGAGCAGAAGCGCCTTACCGAAGAGGCACTAGAGCAGTCGTACACAAACTTCGGCTTCATACCCTACGAGAAGCCGCCAGAGGGCAAGGACGCCCCAACGCTCAAGGATGTGATAGCCCTGCTCGACGAGAAGCTCCAGGAGGGTACATACGAGTACCCTGCAGAGCTTGAGAACGCCATATACCGGCTGAGGCAGTTCGCACGGGAGGGGGAGGACTTCTTTGCCAGGAAAAGCACGCTGGACTTGGGCAAGCTGGCGAACTCGGGGCTTGTTGATGTCGACGTTTCAGGTCTCCCCGACGAGCGTTTCAGGGCGCTTGCCGGGCTTTTCATAGTCCAGACGGTCACCGAGAAGATGCGCGCGGAGGGCTGGCTGTCGGTTAAGGGGCTCAAGACGATCCTGGTGTTGGACGAGGCGTGGAAGCTGGCAAAGGACGACAAGAGCGCGGTCATAACTATAATCAGGGAGGGCAGGAAGTACGGGTTCGCGCTGATTGTGGCGTCGCAAAATCCGACAGACATAAACGAGGCTATATTCTCCAACGTAGGCACCACGTTCATGCTCAAGGTAAAGTTCGAGAACTTCCTCAACTTCCTGCAGAGTTCGCTCAACTTCTCGCAATTCATAAGGACGGAGATATCTCGCTTCGGCGTAGGCCAGGCTGCCGTAGAGATGGCGTTCCAGAGTGCAATAAGGTTCCCCGGCACCTTCATACTGGAGCGCATAGAGGGGGAGGAGCCGCTGCACGTCTACGTCATAACCCTGAGCGACATACTCACGCAGGGTGAGGTTTCCGCAAAGATAATAGAGAACGAGTTCCAGTTTGAGCAGGGCGAGCTGCAGAACAAGCTGATAGAGCTCAACATGAACAAGATCGGCGTCGATGAGGTGTTCTCAAAGCTGAACCAGTCCGGAAGGAAGATGAAGATACTGGATTTCGTGCAGGATCTCAAGCTCAATGACGTATCGACTAACAACATCGTCCTCTTCCTCAAGGGGATAGGCCTTGACGACGTGATAATAACCAGAATAATATCCAGGGTAGGGGCATAATGGCCAAGACCGAGACATTCATAATAAGCAGGCAGGAGATACGCAGGGTCTTGATAGCCTATAACATACCTGACAAGAACATGGAACAGCTGCTGAGCGCGGTGGAGAAGGCGCACAGGCACATAAACGCCATAGCGTTATCCGGGTTGCTGGAGAAGGCGGGGCTGAACAGGGACCAGATAATCAATATGTTCCGCAGGATAGGCATGGACGACGTGACAATACGCGACATCCTGGACTCTGCGGATGAACAGAGGGTGCTGTCAGAGTCAGGCAGGCTGTTCAATGTCAGCATAGACTTCGGATGATATGATGAGGGAGAATCGATGCATAATGTGCGGGGAGCACAAGAACGGCCTAGAGGTTATCGACGACAATGTCATAAGGGGCATAAGGTGGGTCAAAGAAAAACTGGGCCGCAAGACCGGCTTCCGCCTCGTAGTCTGCAAGGAGTGCTATGCCAACTACCGCAAGGCCAGGAAGAAGTTCGAGGGCAGGCTCAAGCTCTACCTTGCGCTGGGTGTACTGATGGCGATACTGCTAATAACGATAAACCCCCTGTCCGGCGTGGTGTTCGGGTCGATGATAGTGGTGTTCATGTACTTCATCTCCCTGCTCACATATGTGCCAAGGGTAAGCATCCCTGGAAAAGCGGTGAAATAGCCCAATCCTAGTCCTCCAGCGTGCAAAAGGTATTTATAGGGTTATTTGGTATCCTTAATATACGGCCCAGTCCACGGTCGTTGGATAGTGAGTGATAGGCGTGGCAGGCGAGATGGCTGTATTGGAACCCAAGATAGAAAGCATAAAGCTAAACGGGTCGCTGACCGGGAACTTCGCCGACATGGCGCGCAGGCTGGCAACGCTGCAGATGTTCTCCATAAAGTCCACTGCAACCGACCTCACGCTGGTGCGCGTGGAGACGACGACGGTGCAGAAGAAGCCCTTTCTTTTCATGATTTTCAAGTTCCTTCCTGACCACATGGAAATTGACTACTCGGTCCCTCCGGACGTAGTGCCTAACCAGCTGTCCAGCGCAAGCCTCCGTCGCCTCTTTGTCCTCAAGAACACAATAATTATCCTCTCGCTTGTTATAGACCAGTACCGCGTGGACGACTCCATGCTCTACCCCCAGGTGGATTCGTCAATAGACAACGCGCTTACCACACTATCGCCCAACTATAGCTCCGTAGTGCAGCAGCTCGAGACGCTCTACAGCAAGTACGTGGAGTTGCGCAAGCTCAACAAGGAACTGGCAAACTCCAACAAGAACCTCTCCGTGCAGGCTACCATGCTTAGCCAGGAAAACACCGAGCTCAAGAACAGGCTAAAGCAGCTAGAGACGTACTCCGACGAGTCGCTCATGGCACTGGTCGAGGAGTGGATAGAGTCGCACGACGGCGCAATAGACATAAACGAATTCGCCGGCAACTACAGGATAACTCCACCGCGCGTGGAGCAGATACTGAACATAATGGTCTCGCGTGGCTTCATAGAGCTAAAGGGGCAATAGGATGAAATACCTCATCAGGATAAACACAAGGGTAAGGAATGTACGCATATACAGCATACTAAAGAAGACAAGCGGCAACGTTAATTTCCTGACCAAGCTGTTCATGCGCGTCTTTGCGGGGGTCAAGAAGGAGGAAAAGCTCAAGATTTAGGGTGAGTGCTGACAATGGCAGAATCCACATCCGCTCCTGAAAAAAAACCGCCAAACACAAAGCTGCGGCTTATGCTCATAGGCATGCTAGTGCTCGCACTGATTTTCGCCGTCATGGGATTCTACATACACTCACTAGTGTCGGGCGCATCGGGGCCATCCGGGCCTGTCAGCACATACGCCGTACCCCATCTCAGCAGCATTTTTGCAATGCAGGCGCTGATGTCGTACAACTACAACACCACGCTCGTGCCGTACGCACTCTTCGACTACAATGCCGTGAACGCATCGAATCTCACCGTGCACGTCAGGTACCTAGCGCGCCCAGTGCCGCGCAATATATACATATTGAACTGGTCCAACGAGTGCCGCAACTGCCCCAATGTGCCGGAGGTAGTGCGGTCCATGGCGTCCAACCTCATAGCATACGGCGTCGAGAACGTGTCCTTCAGCCCTCAGATTATAACATCGTCGCAGCTCGGTCAGATACAGCCCAATTCAACGCTTATCGTGCTCAACGGCCTGCTCCCGGACTACATGGCAAACAGTTACGTGGGCACCCAGGACCTAATCAGCTACCTGACATACCGTGGTGTCACCATAATATACGTGGGCCAGAACTTCTCCCACCTTCTAACATCCCAGTCCGTCATAGTCCCCAACTCCAACTCCAGGTTCCCCCTAACAACCAGCCCAACCGGGCCCCAGACAAACATGACATTCCGTTCCACAGGGTTTTATTTCAACCAGACATCCTTCGCATTCCCTAACTCAAGGCCATACGGCCCCATAACGTACACCAACATGTACAACGGCACGGTCCTGGCATTCTCAAACTACCTAAGCACGTGGCCCACGCCGGGCGATGCGGGCCATGACATAGCTAGAGCGCTTTACCTAATGTTCTGGATGCCCTCTTATACTGGCGCAAACTTCACGGTCACCACCAACCCGTCCTCTTCCGGCTCCGGCACGCTCCCTGTCTTCATGAGCAACATAAGCATACCTCTAGGGAACAACGCTACCGGCATAGGGACAATACTTGCCAACCTAAATTCAGCCTATCCCCTAGCCACCATAGCCGCCACAAGCCCAACCCACAACACAGTATACAGCTTCCTGACATTCAGGCCCAACATGGCGCTTAACGGTTTCTTCTCCATGCCGCAAAACGTAACCCCCGGCTACCCATTCAATGCAACCATGCGGATTTTCGTAAACAGGACCGAGCAGATAGAGCCGCACATAAACATATACGACAGCAGTTTCCGCACCGCGGGGAGCCTTGCGCCGTTCTTCTCCAAGAACGTTTCGCCTCCCTACTACTCATTCCTCCAGGTAATCAACCTCAAGCTCCCTCCCGGCAGGTACATAGCGCAACTTGTAGGGTTCTCCGAAGAGTCGTATGGCTACGCCACATTCACGGTCCCGAACATAAGCCTGAACATCCTGAGCTATAACACCACCAGCGGCACATTCATATTCTCCGTGCTGGACTCCGGCACGCCACTGTCTAACTTCAACGCCACAATCACGATGAACGGACAGTACAAGCAGAACGTCACGCTCTACAACGGCACGGTTAAGTACCAACTGCCTCTTGGCACATCAGTGCCCCCCAACCAGGACCTTAACTTCCAGGCCACGGTACTGTCGCGCAACTACACATACACCATAGTGCCAAACGCCATAGCGTTCACGATAAACAGGCAGTACATAGAGTTCATGGTCGCGCTGCTCATAGTGGTCATAGAGATAACCGTTATAAAGGCCCCTGCCAGGGACGACTTCTACGTGGACGTGTCGAGCATGCCGCGGCCAGTCTCGCAGAGCATCAAGATAAAGTACACCGAGATACTCGGGGTGTTCGACAAGCTCAACATCCACTACCACTGGCGTTATATGCCGCTGTCAAAGGCCGACTTCAGGTTCGGTGTTTCCAACAACATCCACTACAATGCGATGTCAGTGACACTGACGTACAAGAACATAGATGCCATACTCGATGCCATGGTGAACAAGGGGCTGCTGGTCTCGGCCGACGACCTGTACGCCCCCGCCACCTGGATAGAGCAGAGCAAGCACGACGTAGAGTACCTTGCGACGTTCAAGAAGCTCAGGATAAGCCTGGTCAGCCACGGGCACGTGTTCACGGACTTGGACAAGAGCGACGCGGCGGACATAGTCACGACGATACACAGCGAGAGAGCCTACATAGTTATAAGTTCGAAGACCAGCAGGTTCCAGAAGGTGCCTGTGTACGCAAACTCCAAGACATACATCGTGTTCCTGAACTCGGACAAGCTCGGGGAATTCACAAAGTGGCTCTACAGTTCCAACTCCAGGGCCGCTGAGGAGCTAAAGATGTACGTATCCGTTGGCAGCGTGGTGCTAATAGACGCCGATTCGCCAGAGGGCATACTGACATAGTGCACTAGGCACCCTCCTCCCCTTCGCCGTCCTCCTCCCCGTCGCCCTTCCCTTTCTTTTTCTGTGCCGCCTTCCCCTCCGCAGTCTCAGCGGCCATATCCGCCTTAGCCTGGGTGAACTTCGGGTAATGCTTGGCTACTATTGCCTCAAGCTCCTTCTCCAAGGCCTGCTTGTCCGCCCCGGTAAGGTCCCCCAGATCTGCAGACAGCTGCTTGACGTACCTCATCGTCGCCTTGTACCTGTTGGCCTCGAATGCAACATGCTCCTTGCCTCTGATGAAGCCCTGGACCCCCCTGGCCGCCTCCATTACGGCCAGCTTTATCTCGTCTATTATCTCGTCCTCCTTGGAAACCGCCTCCTTGCCTACCCCTGCGTACGGTACGAATACCGATGAGATGTTCACGAACACGCTGACGGGCTGGCTGTCCATGTCTATGTTGTACCTCTTCCAGTCTATGTCCCGCACTGCATCGGTTATCGCGCAGTTCCCTGCATCGAAGAGCAGCGGCACCCTGTTGGCGAACCTAAGCACCGTTCCTGACGCGCCATTGTCCGATGGGTATCCCGCGTTGCCCCCGTATGCCACCGCCGCCTCTATGACGAACGGCACACCTCCCCTGAAGACCCTCGGCCTCCTTTCCACAACACTCATGAAGTCAGGGTTAAGTATGTTCTTTATCGCAATCTGGACTTGATCCCTGCCTATCGGTATTATAGAGCTCGCGTCGGGTGATATCCATTTTACCTGCTTGATGGCTTTTATAAGCTCCTCGGCGTTTGGCCAGTCCAGCTCCTTGGGCTGCATCTCGAAATCCACTGATGTGGCTATGGCCTTGAGCTCGTTCACCTTGTTTGATGTTACCCTCGCGTATGTGTCAACAAAGAAAGATGAAAGCTTCCTGCTCTGGCTCACATGTGAGAACTCCAGCAGGTCGTTTACCGACAGCCCCATTGGGTGGGGTTTGGTGGCCCTCGACTTCTCAGGCATGGCGTTCACCGCCCTCATGAAGACAGATTCCTTGCCTGTCGGGTCGATGAACTTTATCTGCGCGTGCGGATTTGAAAGCGCGGTTCTCTTTAGGTACTCGTACACGCCGTGCTCGCTGTTCTCGTACTTCACATCGGCGAATTCGCCCTCCAGCATGAGCCCTGTGAAGTTCTGGTTAAGCAGATCATTGTAGTCAGTTATTATTGCGCTGTTCTTGGCGGTGTCTACAGCTACCTTGCAGGTAAATGGTTCCTTTCCTGTTGACGACTCCACAAGCAATGGCTTCCCTGTCGTCACCTGCGCGAAGAGCGTCACCCCCGCTGCCCCTATCCCCTGCTGCCCTCTCTGCTGTACATAGCGGTGGAATTTCGTGCCCGCCAGCATGGTGGCCAGCGTCTTTCCTATGAATTTTTTAGGTATGCCCGGCCCATTGTCCTTGACCCTTACCTTGTAGCGGTTCTCGCCGGCCTCCCTAACGGATACCTCTATCTCAGGGAGTATGTTTGCCTCCTCACATGCGTCAAGGCCGTTGGTCACCAGTTCATGCACGACCGTAACCAGGGATCGCACCATCCCTGAGTACCCCAGCATCTGCCTGTTCTTCTTGAAGAACTCCGCAATCGAGTGCTCCTTAAACTCCTTGAATATCGTGTCTGCGCTCTTTACCTCGTTTGCCATGCAAAATCACTTCCAGCCCACAACCGGCCCCTTGCCGAAGTCTATGGACGACGCCTTGTTCTTCCTGTGCGCGGCCTCCATCTTCAGGTATGCCAGTTTGTGCGTCCCCCCCTCTACCAGGGTATTCACAGCAGTTTCAGCCTCATTTATCTGCGAATGCGTGCCTATAAAGCTTACAGTGTCCCCGTACACGCTCAGCCTTGCACCGCTTACGCTTTCAATGTAATTCTTGGTCCTGCCATCCTCCCCTATTATGCGCGATTTCATCTGGTGTATCCTCTTCTCGCTGCCGAACGATACCCCAAGGTCTATGCTGCTGAAGTAGTAATCCTCGTTCACAAGCAGCATTGCGGTCTTCATCTCAAAACCCCTGCCGTAGGCTTGCAGTATGTTCTTGGCCACAAATTCCCCGTAGGCGTCTTTCCCGGATATCTCCACCGGCTCCCCTTCCTCTATCCTAAGCTTGCACCTGCACATGCCTTCTAGTGCATGCACGGATTCGGGTTCCTTCTTCAGGCGCTTGAGCCTTTCGGATGTTATGTACACCTGCTCCATCAAACCCCTTTACACAGTTAACGCTTATATGCTTTTTTGCACGTATACGTGCGGCGTGTGCACGGATAAGTCCCATGGCACAACGGCCCTGCCGACGCCTCGTCACCTCTCGCCCCTTCGCAGCCCCGATGCGCCATCAATGTCTGCAGGCCCCTTTATTGTCATGCCCAGGAGGAGCCCTTCGTACACGCTCGAACATTCCCTGTGCTTCTTGCGCAGTACCTCGTCGTCTACAAGTGCCTTTATCAACCGCTTCTCCTGCAAAGTGAACTCCGCGCTCGAGAGGACGAGTGCCACGGAATCCCCATCTCTTAGCGTCTGCTTGTCCTGCTTTTCGGCGAATGATATTATTTTTCCCACCAGCTCCGTCTCCGTCTGCGCGTGCAGTGCAATGTCCCTGTCGCTCCTCGATTCGAGGAGCTTGTCGCTCCCCGCCACATACATCTCAAGAACCTCCAGGGCCTCCTTGGCCGCATTAGCATCGTCTGCCATTCCTGTGCTGCCTCTATGCCGCAGTCCAATTGCCCTGAGCCGCGATTCCACGTGCCTCTGCAGGTCAGCAAGCGCACTGAAAGTGTTGTCCACTTTGTGTGACTGTTTATCCACCAATACACCACTTGTCAATCCGAAAGATTGCGCACTAACATATTTATTCATTCTGCGCCAATATTTTTACGTCGGAACCATTTCATACTGCCTTCTTTTGCCGCGGGTGCCAATTCCGCAAATAACAAACCTTTAAATACCTACTCATTTATACAATTATCGTGATTTGGTCATGATTGTTGCATGACTGCTTCATGATAGGATTGTGAACCTGTTGATGTTTATGAAGGACAACAAGGCTAATGAGCTGCTTTCCATGAAGAAGGAGCTAGAGATACTTAAGACGAACAGCGAGCGGCTCTCTTCCAAGTTGAAGAGGATAAAGGCTCGCAAGGGCAAGGAAACCAGTACACGACCTACAGAGGAAGACGAAAGTGCGGTGCAGACCAGCTCCGCTCTTTTGAAAATCCTACAGCTCGTCATGGACGAGAACAAGAAAACCCGCGATGCCGTAAACAAACTGAGCGACCAGTTTGCAAGGCTAGAGGTGGGGGTGCAAGAGGCAGATCCAGAAGAGGATCTGCCGCAAGCTACCCATGGTGCTGCGGCTGGCAGTTACCCTGAACACAAGGAAGTGCCCCTGTCCCAGTTGGATACAAAGATCGTGCAGTTCATAGACCGCAATGGCTGGACATGCGCGGACGACATAAAGAAACTCATGGGCTACAGAGGCCGAAATGCTGCATCCACCAGGCTGAACAGGCTCTACAAGGAGGAAGTACTGGAGCGCAAGCAGCTTGGCCACAAGGTATACTACAAGTACAGCGCCGGCAACGCGGTAAAGCAGATACACCTGGTAAGCCCGCCGGAGTCGGAATTACACTGATTGTATCACCCCCACAGCAAGAAACTGAGGGCCTGCACAAAACCTTCCCCGTTTGGCAGGCCCTCTACCTTTACCATGCCAGCCCAGCCGCTGCGGTACAAATCCTATATATACATTTCCAAATAAGCTATACCTAACCACAAGGGTATAAAGATGGCAGAAACTAGCGATATAAGCGACGTCATAGCAGGCATGCCGTACACTTACGCGGTGAATGCAAAGGCCGCCCAGATAAAGAAGGGCTACACGGAATGGGAGGGGAAGGAGGTTTCCGTTGCCGGCAGGGTCACAGCCGTCAGGAAGGCGGGGAAGCTCGTGTTCATAGACATCCTGGACTCTACTGGGAAGATACAGGCGTATTTCGAGTACATGGCACTTGGCGAGGCCAGCTTCGCGGCGGCAAAGGCGTACAACCCCGGTGACATGGTGGGCGTGAGCGGTACAATATTCAAGACCTCGGTGGGTGAGATAAGTGTAAAGGTGAAAACGTTCGTGCAGCTTGCCAAGGCAATGCGCCCACTTCCAGACAAGTGGCACGGCCTGCAGAACGTCGAGATACGGTATAGGAAGAGGCATCTGGATCTGGTCATGAATCCAGAGGTAAGGGACATATTTCTGAAACGCTCCACAGTCATAAGGCTCATACAGAGATTCCTTGATGAAAGGGGATTTGTAGAGTTCGAGACGCCGGTGATACAGCCGCTCTACGGCGGCGCAGATGCGGAGCCTTTCAAGACCCACGTCAACACCCTCGGAGAGGAGGATTACCTCAGGATATCCAACGAGCTGTACCTCAAGCGCCTCATCATAGGGGGGCTTGAGCGCGTCTATGAGATATACAAGGCATTTCGGAATGAGGATCTGGACACAACCCACAGCCCCGAGTTTACAATGATAGAGTGGTACCAGGCGTACGCTGACTACAATGAAATGATGCGGCTTAACGAGGAACTGCTCGCACATGTGGTACGCCAACTGAACGGCACGGAAGAGCTGGTATACCAGGGCAAGAACATAAGCATGAAGCCGCCGTTCAGGCGGATCAGCTTCATCGGCAGCATAAATGAAAAGGTAGGGAAGGATGTGCTTGCCTTGGACGACGAGGAGCTGTTCAAGCTCGCCGAAGCGTGCGGCATAAGGTTCGAGAAGGGGAAACGCAACCGCGCGCATGCATACAACAAGCTCCTCGAGGTCCTTGTACAGCCAGGCCTCGTGCAGCCGACCTTCGTCGTGGACTTTCCGGCGGAGACGTCCCCGCTTACACGGCCCAAGAGGGGCGCCCCAAAACTCGTGGAGCGCTTCGAGCTATACGTGAACGGCGTCGAGCTCTCCAACGCGTATTCAGAGCTGCAGAATCCCGTCATACAGCGGAGGAACTTCGAGGCTGAGGCGGTTAAGAGCAATGAAGGGGACAAGGAGGCAGAGCCGCTTGACATGGACTTCATAGAGGCCATGGAGTACGGCATGCCGCCCACCGGTGGGCTAGGGATGGGGATAGACAGGCTCATGATGCTGGTAACCGACAAGGCATCCATAAAGGAGGTTATACTGTTCCCTATGGAGAAGAGGGACAGAAAGTGACCTGCAAGCGCCACGCTGCGCGAGATTATACTCCTTTCCTGACAATGTCTTTTAAGACCCTGGCGAGTCGGGTGAAGTCCCCCTCTATAACTGGAAGATGCTTCTTCATCCTTACTGCGGCAGCGGGATGCAGCGTTATGAATACATAGCATCCGAAGCGTTCGCTCTTCATCACGGTGCCGTGGCTCTTCAATACGCTTCCAATCCCTGCCACTGCCTGCGAAGGGAAGTTGCCGACCGTAACTATAATCTTGGGCCTTATTATCCGAACCTGCCGCTCTAGAAACGGCATGCACATGCTCACCTCGGCCGGGGTGGGCGCCCTGTTCCTTGGCGGGAAGAATTGTACCACACTTGTTATGTAAACATCATCGCGCCGAAGACCCGCCCTTTCGATGAGTTTGTCCAGCAGCCTTCCGGATACGCCGACGAATGGCTTGCCTGTCTGGTCCTCCTTGGCGCCGGGTGCCTGCCCTATTATCATGACCTCCGCGTCAACCGGGCCATCACCAGGTACGAACCTCCTGCTGAGCTTCCATCCCGCGCCGCGGCCAGGCAGCCTGCGGTATTCGCTGTTTACCCTATCGACCGCCTCGCGCCTGCTTATGAACGAATCTGCGGCCACCAGAGCCTCTCTCTGGTCCGCGAAGCTGATCTTGCGCATCGCTGCATCCATATCTAGCCATTCGTAGCCGACGTGCTCCTGCGACACCTTAATTCGCGCGCCTGCGCCAGGTTTCGCGAGGAAAAAAGTTACAGATTTCTTTATCCTCTCCCCGTCCCTCACGAACCAGTACTCTATCCTACGCCTGAAATCCGGGTCTGGTTCCACCCTCAGGCCTGCCTCTTCTCTCGTCTCCCTTATTGCGGCCTCCAGCGCATTCTCGCCCTTCTCTATATGTCCTTTAGGGGCGTCAAGCCAGCCCTCCTGCCTCTTGAGGAATAGGAACATGCGCCTGCCTCCCCGGTAGCGGTACACCACGGTGCCGGCGCTAAATTCGAACTTCACTGCATCACGGCGGCGTTGCGCATAGCATAAGGTCCTCAGCCGATATGGGTGTCATCATTTGTCAGTAGTTACTCTCTTCTTCACAGGACAGTTACCTATTATTAGTTAAGATTTATAAGCTAGCGTAGCGAATCTCGAACTATGAGCAGCTCCACATCAGGAAAAAAGTACCGCTACTTGGACCACACGGCCGACATAGAGTTCGTCGCGTTCGGGAAGACCAAGGAGGAGGCATTTGCAAACTCGCTGCTTGCCATGTTCAACGTGATTTCAGACACCGATAAACTGTCAGCTTCAAAATCGCGCACAAAAAGGATAAAAATAGCCGATGCGGCGCCTGATATGGAGGAGCTTCTATGGCGTGTGCTGCAGGACGCGCTCTCCAATGCCGATGCGGAAGGGATGTTCGCGTACGACGTCGAATCAGTGTCAATAAAGGAGAAGGACGGCAGCTACCGATTCAGCGCATATGTACTGTGCAGGGGCAAGGATCCTGACCTTGCCAAGTTCGACGTGAAGGGCGTGTCGCGCTTCGATATGAAGCTGTCAAGTGACAATGGCGGCTTCAGCGCAAGCGTAGTGCTCGACGTATAGCACGTGCGCGGCCCGCCTTGTATTACCGAAAGAGCCAGGAAGGGGATTATCGTGCCCAACCGACGCGGTTAAAACAAATCGAACCCCTCTTTTCCGCTCTGCAGGCGGACGCATGGCCTATCTGCCATCCTGGCACGGGTTATAAGTTGCATTCGTTAGTATTTAAAGTTTTCTTGTCAAATTATATTGATTAAATCATGCAGGTGCAATAGATGGCTAGCGATAGTAGTATCCCAGAGGGGCTGATAACGCAAACTGAGCTTTTCGACTCCAAGACGCCCCTTACTAAGGTCATACCCTCCGTGCTGAAGTACGAGGCGGTCATAGTGCACAGGGACGACAGCTACTCCGGAATAATCGACTCAAAGACAGTCTATAGGTATGTGAGGAGCCTAAAACTGTCAAAGAACGAGACCGCAGGCAGGTTCGCGGTGCGTGTGCCGCGCATATCCGACAACGCGTCAATAGACGATGTAATCTATTACTTCTACAAGTCGGGAACCAAGGCGCTGCCCTACATAAAGAACGGGAAGATAAAGGGGGTGCTAAAGAGGTCCACGCTCATAAAGACGATGCTCTCTCTTGACAAACTCTCCGGCACTGCAGGGGAAGCGATGACAAATCCCCTGATAGGAATAGATATCAATGCAACTGTGACACAGGCCAAGGCAACCATGAGGCACAACAAGATCAACCGTCTGGCTGTCCTGGAAAAAGGCAAGTTTGTCGGGCTGCTGACGAACTTCGACCTCACCGAGAAGTACACAAAGTCGAGTGAACGCATACCGGAACTGAAGACCAACACGTATAACCCGTCCAACATAAGGGTGGAGAGCGTAGTTACGCGCAACCCCGTGACCATAGATTATTCCAAGGGGCTCAGGGAAGCCGCCCAGCAGATGATAAACAGGAACATATCCTCCCTCCTTGTGACAAAGGGCGGCAGCCCCGTGGGCATACTGACGGAGTCCGACCTGATAATAAGCGCCGTGGCCAAGTCCGGAATAGAGGAGAACAAGATATTCATCTCCGGCCTAGATTCGACCACGTACGAGTACGAGGACGAGATACGGAGCGCAATCAAGTCATTCGTGTCGCGCTTGGAGGGCATGAGGCACACGCAGGTGGACTTTGTGAGCATCAAGGTAAAGAAGTTCAAGACCAACTCCTATGAGCTGCGCGCCAGGCTGTCCCTGGGCAATCGCGGGATCATAGACGCCCACGTGGTCGGGCACATATTCGAAAGGACCTTCAGCGACCTGCTTGACACGCTCAGGAAGGAGGTCGAGAAGAAGAAAGAGCTGTATCTGGAGATAAGGCGGGTTTCCCACAACGCCCATGCCGAAGAGGAGGAGGAATGAATGCGTTTCATTCACTCCTGCATCCGTCGCAGGGCTATGAAGGCGCAGTCCAGCCTTGAGCTCCTCATAACGCTCTCATTCGGCCTCATAATACTGCTGCCTATCGTAGTGCTGGCGTTCATACAGATATCAAACTCCACCTCCACGCTGTCAACCACCGAGGCGCAGGCCGTCGTGAACAAGCTGGCAAGCGTCGCCATGGCCGTGGGCTCGCAGGGGCCGCCGGCCAAGCAGTTGACCGCGCTGCAGATGCCCAACAACGTCAAGGCGATATACGTGGGCACCCTCTCCAACGGCGTAGGCCATCAGATCATCATAGTGGTCAACACCAATGCCGGGCCGAGCTATATAACCGCGTATTCCGCCGTGAACGTGAGCGGCAACCTCGTCTCCATAACATCGCCAGGGTCGTATTACATAAACGTAAGCTCCCAGAACGCGTGCCCGAGCGACACGGCAATACCCTGCGTGTACATCTATCCTACGTAAGTTCAGTCCTTTCTGCCATACCTTATCAGGTATGTGTTCCTGTAGACCTTCCTGCCGTTCTTTACTCCATAAAGCGTGTACGACTTCTCCGAGGAAATTCCGTTCTTCGTGAAATACATTCCCGCCAGCGCCTTGTCGCTGACGTAGATGTCAAGCCCCCCATCTATCCAGTCCACCTTGCCTATGAACGCCCCTTTCCTTGTTACATATGTCCCGAATTTCTTAAGGAATCGCTCCACCCTCTCCCTGTCTCCGCGTACTTGTACCACCGCTTCGAAGTAGCCAGAGCTTTTCCTGTAGCAGTCCTGGCATATCTGGTGTGTCATAGCAAGCTCGATCCGCATTTCGAACTTAACCTCCTCCCCGCCTACGTCTACCGCAATTTCCACGTTTGCCGCATTCTGGTCAAACGATATCACCCTCACCTTGTACTTCCTCTCCGATAGCTGTTTCTGGAGCGCGGCTGCCATCGACTGGTCGCTTGGTTTCAGGTAGCCTCCGGGAACCTTAAGGCGCCCGCACCTTTCGCAGTGGACCACGTCGGCCCTGCGCCTGAAGTCCTTTCTGAGCCTGTCCGCCGTGCACACCTCACATATCTCCCCCACGAACCTTACTTTGTCGCTGCTTCTGTTGCAGGTGGGGCAGTACTTTATGATTCGAATCACCCGAAGTATGCTCAGCCCCCATAGCGCTTGCTTATTATCGCGCCATACGCTGGCCTTGTTATGAATACGCTGAGCAGCGCCCCGAAGATCGTGGCCTCCGAGAACCCTATCACGTCCACCAGAGAGGTGGAGAGGAAGAGCGGTATCATGGCTATCACGAGCAGCGCCGCATCCGCCCATATAATGTAGAATGCCTTCCCCAGAAGCGCTTGGGCAGAAAGGTTCACCTTCTTGGCTATTATCTCGTCTGTTATTATGACCTGCGCGTCCACGCCCGTTCCGATTACGGCTATCATCCCCGCAACCGCAGAGAGGTCGATTGTGCCTATGAGCCCTATTATGGACACTATGATGTATAGTTCCATCAGTGTGGTTATGACTATCGGCGCCACAAGGAACATCTTCTTGTACCTAAATACCATGAACAGGGACACGAATACGACTGCGATGAGGGCGGTCATCCCGCTTATCAGCAGGAAGTGGCTGCCCAGGGTAGGCGGGGTGGTGGTCGGGGTGCCTGGTATTACGGCAACCGGAAGAGCGCCCCCGCTCAATATGCTGGCTATCGACTTGGTCTGGTTTGTCGCAAAGCCCAGCTGCTGTCTTACCGACATGTTTATCGGCGCGGCGCCGCTTATCTGGTAGCTGTTGCTCACATTGCCGTTTGTTATGGATGGCGCCAGGACTGGGGCTGACAGCAGGCCGACCATGGGCCATGTGTTCACCACGCTTTCGTTGAATGCGATGCTTGTGAAGGTCGGGGTCATGTTGGCTCCGCTTTCAAGTCTTACAGTGTAGTTGTGCGCCATCAGCCAGCTTATCAGCGTCTGGTTCAGGTTGTAGCTGGCGAACACGTTCCTGTACTTGCCGCTGTTGTCCGCAAAGAAGCTCTCGGTGGTGTTCACCGACGCCCCGGTGGCAGAAACCGCCATCACCGGTATTGTCTGGTTCCCGTACTTCAGTGCCGCCTCCATTGCGGCAATTGCGGCGCCTGGCCTGCTCGCCCTCAGCTGCGAGGCGAGGACCGACGAGTTTATCAGTATTACTGCATCTGTTGGCCTGTCAAGGTACATGTAGAGCGGCTGGTTGGTCTGGCCGAACACGGCCTTCTCGAATGGTGCCTCTGCCGCCTGCGTTATGAAGAAGTCCACCTGCCACGTTACGGTGTTGTTGTACGTCTGCGGTGGGACCGCGCCTATGCTGCTCTTTATTATGCCGCTGCCGTTTATCGCAGCCTTGCCGTTCACTATGCCGTCGAACCTTCCCTGCGTCTGGATAAGGCTGATTGTGTGGTTTATCTCTGAGGAAGTCCCGTTTGGTATGATTATGTAGAGTTCTGAGTCCCCTATGCCCTCGATTGTGACCTGCTGCAGCCCGAAGGTTGACAGCCTCTGGTCAAGCGCAGATATCAGTGTGGTCATGGTTGTTATGTTAACGCTGTGCTGCAGCTGTACAGGTATCTGCGTGCCCCCAACGAACTCTATGCCGAAGTGCAGCCCGTAATGCAGGTCCAGTACGCCCAGAGCCAGGACTACCACTACGAGGGTTATTATCCTCCTGTCCTTCAGATATTCCATGGTTTTTGCCATTATCTAACCTCTGTGCGCATCTTGTACCACAGGACCATCGGTGTGTTGCCG
>JAKAPJ010000005.1 GCA_021807115.1 Microcaldota archaeon | reverse complement strand
GACGCGCTCAGGAGCAAGCTGCTGCGGCTGCAGAGGAAAGAGATGAAGGTCGTGGACGTTGTGTACAACTTCCACAGGCGCATGAGTTACAGAATTATTTTGCTTGTAGGATTTCTACAGAGCCGATGTAATGTTAATTGTTGCGGTTATTTTATCTCCCCCGTGTATAGAAAAATTTGGTACATATAGAGGGGTAGGGACACCATCAGAATTTACATATTCTAAAATTACGCCGTATGACGCGTTAGTAGAGTTATTACATGGATACAGCACGCTTTTATAGCACGATACTGTACCAATTTGAACCATATTTATGCCGCTGGGTGCACTAATCCCAAGCCATTGATACGAAGCCCTTTCTGTCTGACTTGACAATGCTTTTTGTACAATCCAAGAACCAGAGATGCTGTCTACCAATGCAGAACTATTTTTTGGCCCTACTTGGTAACCTGCCCAGATAGGATATGGTTGCGCGTCTGAGCTATTAATGGATAGATTTGTAAGGGACGTGTTAATGATAATTGGTCCTCTTGGAGGTGGCAAAACGATAACATTTGACGCAGTAGTTATGTTAAAGATTATATCAGAATTTTTTAACAGACCAGGAGTACATGTGTGTATATGTGTACGATCCGCATTTGAATTCGCATTGTTACTTTCGGGGGTATATTTTATGCATATCTCCTCTGGTTTTGTAATTTTAAGAGATGTAGAGTTAAACAATATTGCATTTGATATATTCTGTGATGGTAAAAATGGGTTACCAGCAAAAAAATTCTTGTTAAGATGAGTAAAATTAATGCTGATATTGTACTTTGAAAGTGCACCTGACGTATTATAAATTGAAAGGCCCTCTAATGCGCATGCACCATATATATTTTCTGATGAAACCAAATTGATAAGCGATATGATGTAATTTTTGGTGGGAATTGCAGGTATCTTAAAACAACTAAATAGCCCACTATCACTTACGGTTTGCGCGCATGATAAAGTAGCTAATAGTGTTGTACTCAGTACTACAAACATTATAATTCGATTTAACATTAACTCCTTGGCTTCTCGTAATGTGTGCTTTTATTACTTTTGGGTATAAAACCTATTATTTTGTTTGACAGTAGCTCCGAATTCCCTCCAAGTACATGGCGCTGCACAGGCACAGCGACAAGGGAATGCCGCCCATGTTCGGCTAATCGCCGCGGCGCACGACTCCGAATGCTGCGCCTAGCCGCGCAGCAGGCTGGTCAGGAGGCGATGCCCCGCCATTCCGGCCAGTATCGCGTTCGGCACCGCTATTATAGGCACCCCCACGGCCGCGGTCACCACCGCCATTGAGCCGTTCGCCACCGTTATTGCCCCGTACACTATCCTGCCCTTTGTCGTCTCCTCCATGCAAGCCACTAACCCTTTCTTATCGCAATGCTCTTCACGGGTATGCTTATCTCGCGCCTCAGCAGCTTCCTCTCCTCCTCCCTGCCGATGGACAGGTCGTCCTCCAGCCTGGCCCTGAGTATGCTGGTCAGGGCGTCGTCGGCCTTGCGCTTGCTCTGCGCCGCGCTTTCCACCATGTTGTACTGCTGCTGCAGGTTGAAGCACTCGAAGTACTGCGGTCCGTCCACCAGTATCCCCATCCTCCTGCGCGCCTTCGGCATGGCCAGGGCGTTGGCGAACTCCACCGGCGTGTCGGCGCCCGGCCACTTCCTCGCAATGGTGTGTATGGCCACCTCCTCCGCGCCCACCTCCCTGCCGAATTCCTGCAGCATCGTAAGGAGGCGATCCTCGTTCCCCTTAATCGCCCTGTTGAACTTGTCTCCGCCCTCAAGCGAGTCTATGTACAGTATCCTCTTGCCGCTCCGGCTCCTGCCTAGCGCGCCTATCGCGGTCCCGTGGGCCTTCAGGTCCTCCACCTTCGCCGCGAGCGGCGCGCCGGCGACCGAGAAGTTCACTATGACCACGGCCGGGTCCACGGCGTATCCCATCGCCCCCCAGCTGTTGACCTCGTAGGGCATGTACGTGCAGCAGGCTGTCGTGGCGCTCTCTATGTTGAAAATGTTGCCCTTGTCCCTCACCGTGTATGCAACTATCGCGGGCCCTGACGCAAAATTAAGGAAAGGCTAGGCCCCACAAATCCCTTCGCGCCACGAAGGCCCTCATCCGCGCTGCTGCCATATTGCCGCAGCCCGACAAGGCCCGCGTATGCGCAAGTTCGGCAATCAAAGTATCGCAAAACAAGCATTAAATAAGGTAGCCGTTCCTTATCCTCACTTATGGCGACAAGGCGCACCAAGCGCCCCGCGCGTACTGGCGCGGGAGGCGCAGGGCTGCGCAGCGAAATAATGTTCTACATAGGCATACTGGGTATGCTGATGCTGGTCTATGCGGTCTCGTTCCTCAATTCCGGCACGCCCACCCAGCGGTACACGTTCCTCGTGGGCGACACAATCCTGCTTCTTGTCGCGTACGAAAGCAGGCAGAAGGTCCTGGTCGCAATACAGATCGAGATACTGCTGAGCATAGCGGCCTCGTTCTTCTCATCAGTGCCCCTCCTGGCGTACCTCGGGGTCGTCTCGCTTGCGGCGCTGGCAATGATAGCCTATCTATATTCAATAGGCTATTACCGCAAGGACAGGATAGGCGTGATAGGCACAGTCGGATTCGTGGTACTAGCGGTAGGGTTCGTCCTAAACACCGGCGCGTACAAGTTTGCGGTGGACTTCGCCTTCGCCTTCGGTGCCGTGCTGATAGCCATATACTCCTTGCTCTCATTCTACTTCTACAAGGTGAGGGTGCAACTGGTATTTTTCGTGCTTAATGTAGCGTTCGGCATAGCGCCGCTGCTGGCGCTCTTAGCCGCGCTCTAAGCCACATCCCCGGCATAATACAAGGTCAAAATCCGGTGTTGGTAATGAAGAAACCCCCTATGGCCCATCACGGTGCCGCCGGCGTCCAGCGGTTCAACAGGGTCGCCAAGTCCGCGATGGCGGCCGGCTTCGCGGTGTTCATAATATTCGCTGCGGCGGCGATCTGCATATACCTGTATTCCAGGCCTCATGTCCCCCTCGCCGCGCCCAGCAGCCTCGATGCTGTATTCAACGCCACCGCGGCAGTCCTGTCAAACGCCTCGTCGTCCAGGACCTACGGGGTATACCTTGCCACCACCCTGCCGCAGTGGGAGCAGGGGTACATGAACCAGACGTCGCTGGGGGACTGCAGGGGGGCAAGCCCGTGCCTTGGCATGCTCTTCGTGTTCAGCAACTTCTCCGACCAGTGCTTCTGGATGAAGAACACGATAATGCCGCTGAGGCAGGCGTGGCTGGATCCAAACGGGATAGTGCTGTACGTGTACAATGCGACGCCCCAGTCGCAGAATGTGGTCTGCGCCAACGGCGAGATGGTGCTCGAGACATCGATCAACCAGAGCTTGGCGCCAGGCGACCGGCTAGAGCTGCGGCCTACCTAGGTCTTGCCTCCCCCATTCTTCACGTACTGCTTGATGGCCTCGTGCACAGCCTTGAGGGACAGGGTGGCGCACTTAAGCCTCACCGGCCCTGGGTCCACACCCAGCATCTCTATAACCTGCGCCGGCCCCATGCGCACAATCTCCGATACTGACTTGCCCTTGATTAGGTCTGTGAGCATGCTGGCGCTGCCCACGCTTATCGCGCAGCCCGAGCCGTCGAACTTCGCATCCGTCACCTTGCCGTCACTTATGTCCAGGTAAAGCGTAAGGTCGTCGCCGCAGTACGGGCTGAACTCGTGGAAGCTCGCGCTTGCCCCATCGATTCTGCCCTTGTTGTGGGGGTGCTCGTAGTGCGCTACTATCTCCTCCGCGTATATGTCCATTGCCACTTGCAGCGCCCTCATTTCAGTTTGAACGTCCTCTTTACCTTCTCTATCGCGGCGATACCCGCATCCACGTCCTGGGCGTTGTTGTACAGGTAGAAGCTCATCCTAGCCAGCGCCGGCTTACCTAGTATCTGCACCACCAGCGGCATGGCGCAGTGGTGTCCGGCCCGTATCGCCACGCCCTCGCCGTCGAATATGGTTGCGACGTCGTGCGGGTGCGCCCCGGCGATCTCGAACGACACCACCCCT
Source organism: Microcaldota archaeon (assembly GCA_021807115.1). Taxonomy (GTDB): domain Archaea; phylum Micrarchaeota; class Micrarchaeia; order Micrarchaeales; family Micrarchaeaceae; genus JAJZYD01. Next base: position 55,865 of record JAKAPJ010000005.1, on the reverse strand, counting down.
GCCTTGCTGTCCAGCCTGTCAAGTCCCGGCCCGAACGCCTCCACCCCCTTCAGGCGCGACATCCCCTCCAGCGCGTACTTCGTAAGCATCACATCATGCTCCCTGATCCTGTCCATGCCTATCTTCCTGAGGTAGTCCAACGCAGCCCCAAAGCCCACCGCGCCCTCTATGTTTGCGGTGCCGGCCTCGAACTTCCACGGCAGCTCGGTGGTGGTGAAGTCCTGGAACTCTACCGACCTTATCATCTGCCCCCCTCCCAGGAACGGCGGCATCTGCTCAAGCAGCTCCCTTCGCCCCCACAGCACCCCGACCCCGGACGGCCCGAGCATTTTGTGCGCAGAGAACGCCAGGAAGTCCGCGCCAATCTCCCTCACGTCCACCGACATGTGCGGCACCGACTGCGCGCCGTCGACCAGCACCTTCGCCCCGCGCTCGTGCGCCCTGCGTGCCACTTTCTTTACGTCCACTATCGCGCCCAGCACATTGGAGCACTGCGTTATCGACACCAGCTTTGGGCTCTTGGCCATCTGCTCCTCCATGCTGCCCTCGTCAAGCCCGGTCCTGCTCCCGTTCAGCCTTATGTAGTCCAGCACCGCTCCCTTCCTGTGGGCCAGCATCAGCCATGGGACAAGGTTGCTGTGGTGCTCCATCTCGGATATGAGTATGTGGTCGCCCTTCCCTATGTTCTCGTCAGCCCAAGTCTGCGCCACCAGGTTTATGGACTCCGTAGTGTTCCGTGTGTAAACAATCTCCTCCCACGCGCCCGCGTTTATCAGCCTGGCGGCTTTCTTCTTGGACTTCTCGTATGCTTCGGTCGCGGCCTCCGATATCTTGTACGAGCCGCGGTGCGGGTTCGCGTTGCATGTCCTGTAGAACCTCGAGACCGCGTTTATTACCTTCCTGGGCTTCTGTGACGTGGCCGCGCTGTCCAGGTAGACCAGCGGCCTGTCATTAGTCGTCTTGGTCCCAAGTATCGGGAAGTCCTCCCTGATCGAATCGAAGTCCACTGTCCCCTTCATCGTTCCACGTTCATTCCTTGTGGTGCCTGCCCTTCACGAAGGAGTCATAGCCCTCCTTCTCCAGCTTCATTATCAGCTCGTGCCCCCCCTCCGCGACTATCCTGCCGTCGGCCATTATGTGCACGAACTGCGGCTGCATGTACGAGAGTATCCTGTTGTAGTGCGTTATGACAAGCAGGCCCGTATGCTCTTTGGCAGCTATATCATTTATGCTTTCCGCCACTGCTCTGACCGCGTCTATGTCGAGCCCGGAGTCCGGCTCGTCGAATATCGCAATCTTCGGCTTCAGTATAGCCATCTGCAGCACCTCCGCCTTCTTCTTCTCCCCCCCGGAAAAGCCGTGGTTCAGCGACCTGCCTATTATGCCGTTGGTTATGGATAGCTTCTCCGTGTAGGACTTTATGTCCCCCATGAACTGCTTGAAGTCCACCGTGCCGTCTGTGACAGACTCCTTCGCCGCGCGCAGGAAGTTCACGAAGCCCACTCCCTCTATCTCCACCGGGTTCTGGAACTGCATGAACAGCCCCAGCTTGGCCCTCTTGTCCGCGGCGAGCCCCTTTATGCTCTCCCCGTTCACGGATATGTCGCCCGCCGTGACCTTGTAAGCGGGATGACCCATCACCGCCTTGGCCAGCGTCGTCTTGCCCGACCCGTTCGGCCCCATTATCACATGGAACTCGCCCTCCCTCACGGTAAGGTCTACCCCCTTCAGTATCTCCTTGCCCTGCGTGGAAACGCACAGGCCCCGTATCTCCAGCGTCACTGCCATTGCATCACTCAAATCCTGTTAAATTCCAAACGCAAAGCATCATCTTACCTTAAGGCCGCACTCGAAGCTAAGTCCGCGCGAGCACATCCTGCACACAATCTTCTGGGCATCGTACTCATCGCCGGCCATCAGGTCCTTCACGAACTCCTCCACCTCGCCTTCCCTGAATGACGATTCGAGGGCCTTGACCTTCGCGGAGTACCTGCCGTTGAGGTACTTGCTGACTGCGGCCTGGGTGGTCTGCAGCATCCTGGCGGCCTCCATCTGGCTCACGCCGTACTCCCCCACCAGCTTCTTCGCCGCTCCCGCCCTGAGCGCGGGCAGGAACTCCTTAACCATGTTCTCGTATTCGGTCCTCATCTCAGATCCCTGTACTTGTAGTGCCCGCCCAGGCTGTCGGGGTCGACCTGCGACGTGTCGAACCACATGCTCGAAGTGTTCAGCATCGGTATGCCCCCGAACCGCCTGCCGCTTATCTTCTCGTTCATCAGCGAGCCCACCGCGCCCTTCACCACCGCGCTTTTCATCTTCGCTATGCTGCCTGAGAAGAACCCCGACACCAACAGCTTCCTCGCGTCAGTCACGTCAGCGCCCCTCGACATCAGGTAGAAGAGCGAGTCCTCGTCAACCGGCGCGGTCGCGGACGAGTGCGTTGCCTTCACGTTGGCGTTTCCAATAGACATGCCAGGTATCGAGCTCACGTAGGCCCTGTTGTCAAGCAGTATGCCCCTCTCGTTCACGAACGAGCGCGATCCCCTCGCGTCCGCCTGCACTTCGGCGAACCCTTTGAGGATGCACACCGCGCTGTCCATCAGCGCCGCCTTGGACCCAAGGTCCGACACGGTATCCTGCCCGATGTTCGCTATAACAGTGTTCAGGTCGAACTTCTGCTCCCCGGATCCCATAACCATTTCAACTATCTCGCTCCCCGACGCGTAGCCGTTGGCGTTCACCACGTTCTTTACCCTGGTGCTCATCCCGCCGTTGTACACGAAGTTCATCCTTAGCTTGGCCCCCTCAGTGACATCTGCCTTCGCGAACCCCACCACGTAGGTGGCCGGCCCCTCGTTGTGCACCAGGTTCATCTCCGCGTTCGAGTGCTTGCCTACTGTTATTTCGTGTATCGCCCCGAGGAGGGAAGCTTCCTGCGTCCTTGATGCGTACCATTCCAGCAGCTCCAGCTCCGCGCCGCTGCCTATGTTGACTATGATCTGTGTGACCATGGGTGCGGTATTGGCCAAAAGCAGGGACAGCTCGGCCTTCTGTCCGTCCGGAACCTCTATGAACACCAGCCGCTTTGTATATGCGTGTATGAACGCCACCAGGCGGTCATCCGAGCTCCTGTACATCCTGCCCATGAGCTGCGAGTCCGTGAGGTCGCTGACCTTCACGACCCGTATGCTGCCGACCCCCTCCTTGATTATCGCGGTAGCGCTCCCTATTGCCGCGTCGAACTTGATGTTGAGGTTCCTTGCCGCTTCGTCCGATATGGCGCGCAGCTGTCCTGCCTCCTCCTCAGGGCTGCCGGCCGCCTTGAGCTCCTTGGCAAACGACTCAAGGGGCAGCGGCACGAAGAACTTCTTGTACAGCTCGCTCTTCTCCTCCGGGAGCGCCTTGGACAGCTCGACTGCCTCCTTGTTCATCGTTTCGTAGTACTTCAAGCGCATCCCCAAACCGCACGTCCCGTCCGCATGCCTACCCGACCCCTCCCGATGTATCCAGCTTTATGAGCCTCTTGAGCTCAAGAGAGTACTCCATCGGCAGCACCTTCGCAAGGTCCTCTATGAAGCCCAGCACTATTGTCGCTATGGCGTCCTCCTCGCTGACACCCCTTGACATAAGATAGAAGAGCTGCTCCTCGCCTATCTTCCCAACGGTCGCCTCGTGAGTTATGGTCGCGTCGTCCCTGTAAACCTGCATGTATGGATAGGTGTTGGTCTTCGAGTGCTCGTCAAGCAGCAGCGCGTCGCACCGCACCGATGACTTCACGTTCGCGGCATCCTTCGCTATGTACAACAGCCCCCTGTACGAAGCCACGCCGCTGCCCTTGGACACGCTCTTCGATATTATCTTCGAGGACGTGTTGGGCGCAAGGTGCAGTATCTTGCCGCCTGAGTCCTGCGTCTGACCGTCGCCGGCTATCGCTATGGAAAGGACCTCGCCCTTCGCGCCTTCGCCCTTCAGGTAGACCGACGGATATTTCATATTAATCCTGCTGCCCAAATTCCCGTCGATCCATTCCACATTCGCGTTCTCGTATGCGAACGCCCTCTGGGTGACGAGGTTATAGACGTTCTTCGACCAGTTCTGTATGGTCACGTACCTTATGTGCGAGTCCCGGTGAGCTATCAGCTCGACCACCGCCGCATGCAGCGACGAGCTCATGTAGATGGGCGCGGTGCAGTTGTGTACCGCAAATCCCCTTACCAGGTACGACTCATCGCCCCTTACCCCGAAGTTGTACACATTGCCGTCAAACGTATGCCGCACTATGCGCTTTATCGGCACAAAGTATGAGTTACCCCTGCGCCTTACTTCCCCAATGCGCTTATCTGCTGTGTATTCAACCACGTACTGGTCATTGCGGTGTATCGCCCTTCCCAATATAAAATCGTCTGAAGCCGGCCTGACGTTCAAGTTTGCAAATATCCCGTTCCTTGCCAGTATCTCCTGGAGCTGGTAAGCAAGAAGCCTGCTTGCGGTGGAGGCGCGCATCAGCCGCCTTCCGCCCCTCCGATATACGCTTCCATCTCCCTTCCAATAAGACTCAACTAGCGTGAATTGCTTTTCTGGCGTAAGCCTCATTATCTGTGCGGAAAGGAGCTTTGTGGATGCGCCACGTCCGCAGCCCGATTCGCACAGCCGTATAAGTTCCTTGTTGTACGAGCTAACTACATAATATCCGCCCCCTGTTCTGCATATGCTCGCCTTCCAGCCCAGGCCCTTTATCATTGTATGCAGCTCCCGCGCCAATCCGGCCTCCTTTCTGCTTTTGCCAAAACTGAAAGTGACTGATTTTATCCCGCCCAACGCAACATTCTCGCCCACGGAGCCCTCAGCAAGATACAGGCCCAGGATTTTCAGCATTGTGCTATCCAAATCAGGGCTGTCCTCAGAAAGCGTGGGCGCAACATACACTATGAAATCCCCTTCCTCCAGTTCCTCCGCCTTGACAAATTTAGGTTCGGCATCCATCAGCAGTTTTGTCGAAACCTCCGGCTGCCTCTTTCCGCGCACATTGCGCTTCGTGCGCACCGTGCTGCGCTTTATGCACAGTACCGGGTGCTCTCCGGTTAGCCTGAAGCTGTTGCCCTTCGACAACGGCATTATCTCAAGCATGGTTCCCCTGTGCCGGTGCACGAACGTTTGGTTTACTTCCCTTCTGCGGCCGGTGTGTGTGACAACATCGTCGCCCTTGGAAATTGTGTCTATCCTTTGCAATGTGTCCCCCCTGCTCACCAATTCGTCAGCCGGGAGGCAGCCTTCAATGTAGGTGACGTCCGCGCCCTCATCTGCGACAATGAGCGTGCGCTCGAACTGCCCCGCCTTTTCGGCGTTTATCCGGAAATACGCCTGCAGGGGCATGACGACCTTCACGCCCTTCGGCACGTATATGAAGCTGCCCCCGCTCCAGACCGCGGTGTTGAGCGCCGCGAACTTGTTGTCTGTCGGGGGTATCGTGGTCCCGAAGTACTTCCTGACAAGCTCCGGATGCTTCCTAACCGCGTTGTCCATGTCAGTGAATATGACTCCCTGCTTCTCCAGGTCCGCGCGTATCTTGCCGTACACGACTTCGGAGTCGTACTGTATCTCGGCCCCGGCGAAGAACTTGCGCTCCGCCTCCGGTATGCCCAGCTTGTCGAACGTCCTCTTGATCTCCTCAGGCACCTTGTCCCAGCTGTCGGCCTTTGGCTTGTCAGACGGCTTCAGGTAGTAGTATATGTCGTCGAAGTCTATCCCGCTGAGGTCCGCGCCCCACTTCGGCATAGGCTTGCTCTTGAAGACCTTGTATCCTGTCAGGCGCCTCTCGCGCATCCACTCCGGCTCCTTCTTGATATCTGATATCTCCCTGATTATGTCCTCAGACAGGCCTTTCTTGGTCCTGAAGTCGTACTTGAAGCTGTCGCTGAAGCCGTACATGTCCTTGTACTCGCTGTTCTGCTGCTCCAGCACTGCCTTGAGGTTTTCATCGGCCATGCAAACACTGCCTGCGGCCGCGCGAAAAACAGGAATACGGGCGCGGTCTATAACTCAGTTATAATATCCCGCTTATAATTTAAAATACTATCGGTGGCGGACCGCTCAGAACACCCCGCTTATGTACTGCAGCATCCTGTCCTCGTCCAGCAGCTCGCGCACCGTCCTCCTCTGGTCGAAGCCGTTCGCTGCGAAAACCATGAGCGGCAGAGCGTTGCACCCGAACCTCCTCAGCATCATCCCGACCAGCGCGCCGCCTATCCCCCCGCCCATGCCCTTGGCAAGCCCCGCCTCCACATTGGGGTACATGTGCTCCTTCCTGCCCAGGTACTCCGCAACGCCCAGCGCCCTCTTGCGCGCATCCTTGTTGCCCCTCCCCACATACAGCGCCGCGAACAGGAAAGCCGGCCCCTCGTAGAAGTTGCTGGCGATGCGCTCCATCTGCCCCATGCCCATCCCTGTCCTCCTGAGCAGCACCTCCTCGGTAAGGTGCCTGCGCACCTCGCGCACCCCGAACCCTGCCTCGGCCTGCACGTGATGGAAGTACTCGTGCGCAAGCATCTCGTCATATCCAAGCCCCTCCTTGTTCCTGCGGGGGTTTATCACTATGCGTCCGTTCTCGTATCCTGCGGCGTCCCCGTAACCGGTGTCTATGCCCACCGGAGGCGGTGCAACGCTGCGCCCGGTCACGGATCTGTAGAATCTCGATACCTCCGCCAGCTCAGCAGCCATCCCTTTCTGGTCCATGTCCATCCCTGATTACACAGAATGGCAACCCGCGCATTTATGTTTTTCTGCGCGCAGCCCGATACCGCGTCGCACGCCGGTCCGCCAGGGCGCAGGCAACGACAGCGAAACATTACGTTTATTAAAATGAGGTGTGCTTATAGTACTGGGGAAGGTGATGCAATGTCACGGTCCAAGTTCTCAAACGAGTCAACGTATAAAACCGCGGTGGAGACCGGGAAGGAGGCCGAATTCGACCGCATGTTCGATCAGGCAGTCGAGGAGGCGAAGAAGCTTTTCGGCGCCATACATAAGCTCCACATAGCCGGCAAGGACCTTGCTGCGTCCGAGACCATAACCGAGAAATCCCCCATAGATGGCACTGTGATAGGATACTTCCAGAAGGCCACGAGGGACCAGGCGAAGCTCGCCATAAAGGAGGCCCAAGCGGCGTTCGGGCCATGGCGCGCAACGGGCTACAAGGAACGCGCCGCAATCTTCCGCAAGGCCGCCGACGTGTTCGTGCGGCACAAATTCCTACTTTCGGCAATCCTCAGCTACGAGAACGGCAAGTCCAGGTACGAATCCGTGGGAGAGGTGGACGAGGCCATAGACTTCATGAGGTACTATGCTGACGAAATAGAGGCGAACAGGGGATACCTGCGCAGGAACGTCATAAAGTCCAGCGAAGCCAAGGTGAGCGCCGGGTTCCAGGGCGCGCCGTCAACGAAGACCGAAAAGATAACTATAAGGCTGGAGCCGTACGGGGTATTCGGGGTGATTGCGCCGTTCAACTTCCCCGTGTCAATATCCGTAGGCATGAGCGTCGGCGCCATGATAACCGGCAACACCGTGGTTTTCAAGCCCTCGGCATCCGACAGCATGACTATGCTCACGGGGCTCAAGATATATGAGTACTTCAAGGAGGCGGGACTGCCTGATGGCGTATTCAACTACATAAGCGGTCCAGGCTCCGAGGTCGGCGACGAGCTGGTGGTGAGCAGGGATGTATCCGGCATAGTGTTCACCGGCTCGCGCGCTACGGGTATAGGCATGATGATGAAGGCATATGGGCTAGGGCTGCAGAAGACGTTCATAGTGGAGATGGGTGGGAAGAACCCTGCAATAGTGTCAAAGTACGCTGACATAGACGACGCAGTCTCAGGGGTCGCAAGCGCAGCATTCGGATTCGACGGCCAGAAGTGCAGCGCATGCTCAAGGGTGTATGTGCACGACTCCATAAAGGAACAGTTCGTAAGCAAGATGATAGACAAGGCAAGGGGCTTCAAGATCGGCAACCCCCTGCAGAAGGACGTATACATGGGCCCGCTCATCAGCGACAAGGCTTTCAGGACATACACAGAGGCCGTGGAGAAGGCAAAGGTGCAGGGCAGGGTCCTCTATGGGGGCAACAAGGTAAACCTGGGCCTCGGCGGCTACTACGTAGAGCCAACCATAGTCGAGCTGCGTCACGACAGCGAACTGGTCAAGAGGGAGCTGTTCGTCCCCATACTTTCCATAGAGAGCTACAAGAACTTCGAGGACGCCCTGAAGTACGCCAACGATGTCGACTACGGCCTGACCGCCGGGCTTTACAGCAAGAACCGCAAGGAGATAAAGGAGTTCATGGACGCCATAGAGGCGGGCGTGGTGTACATAAATAGGGGGATAAGCGCCACGACCGGCGCGATAGTCGGTATGCATACGTTCGTCGGGTGGAAGGGCAGCAGCCTGAACGGCAAGGGCTCCGGGAGCAGGTTCTACCTGCCCCAGTTCATGAGAGAGCAGAGCATGTCGCTGACCACCTGAGGTGCATCGTGTGGTCACAAAGCTGCTCAAGCGGATCCAAAAATACAGTACGGTCCGCATCACCGTCTGCGGCGTCGGTCTTGACGCCATAGTGGCAGACACGGCGGTGAAGAGGATGGTAGGCCTCATGCACCGCGACTCGCTGCAGGCTGGCACCTGCATGCTTTTCACCCTCAAATCACCCTCCCTGGAGGGGATATGGATGCGCAACATGCGCTTCCCCATAGATGTGCTGTGGGTGGACGGCTCAGGCAGGGTTGTCGACACCGCATCCGGGCTGCGCCCGGCCCACGGGCTGGACTTCAGGACATACTACCCCCGCACGCCGGCAAGCTATGTCATCGAGCTCCAGGCAGGATTCATTCGCCGCCACCATGTGGCGGTTGGGGGAAGGGTGGGCCTGCCGCTCCGCGCCTCTGGGCGCCGCGGGGGGAGCGGATGACGGGCTGGCGGCAATCGCAATTATGCGCAAAAATTACGTGATCAAATGCCCAAGCAAGAACAACAGCAGCCGCCTCTCAACGAGAGCGTGGACAACAGCAATGTGGCGATGTACGTGAACGCATTCGCCGCATTCGTGAACGGCAATGAGGCGGTCCTGGACTTCAGGCAGACCACCCCCCGCAGCGACACGCCGCAAGGGACCGGAGTGATGACCCTGGTCACAAAGCACGAGACCATAATAATGCCAACATACGTGAGCAAGATGCTGCTGATAATACTCAAGGAGCAGATTGATGGGGTGGAGAAGCAGTTCGGCGAGATAAAGCTGCCACCCGAGTGGCGTCCCACAAAGTCAAAGGACGGCGCAGCCCACGGCACGGCCAGCTACATACGCTGATCGCCCGCGCATCACGGCAAGTAATAAATACTTAGGGAATGGAATCACATTATCCTGCCGCGCCCCGTGCGCGGTGCCGGGTTTTGGTGTCATACAGATGTCCCACCTCTCTAAGGGAAGGATGGTAAGTGCCAGGCGCAAGCGCAAGATGCGCCATCTACGCAAGTGAAGCCGCGCACAACTGCTGAAAGCTAGCATGCGTTGCACAGCGCAAGCGCCGCCCAACCGGTAAAGCGGCCTGAAAAATAAAAGGAGAAACAAGAAAAACTGAAACAAAAAAGAAAGAAAAAGAAAATAAAAAGATGCTAATCGTTCAGCGCCTTCCCTTCCTGTTCATCTTTGCCCTTGCGACAAAGCCTGCCTTGTCGATGAAGTAAAGGAAGCCCTCCTCTCTCCTTATCTTCTCCCCCCCGACCTTGGCCTTTCTCCCCCTAGCGTTTGTCTTCATGGGCGTGCGCCAGACGAAACCATCCTTTCCGAGGTAGTACAGGTACCCCTCCTCCCGCGGTACTTTTTCGCTTCCTATTCGTTCTGCCATAAAATTCACCTTGTTAATAGTATCAATGGGAGTATTTAAATATCTATCGTCGACATATCGTCAGAAAAGTAACGGACAGCACCAAAATCCGCGCCCGTTTTTGTCGTCACCGCGGGGTGGTTTGCCGTCGTATGCAGCATAAGTCCCGCCCCTGCTTTTCCCCTCTATTACCCTTTTATATGTTTCTTGCGAAGTATCCGTGTGGTCCTATGATAAACATAAAGATGCACCAGAACGCCGACCTAAAGGGATTCACACTAATCGAGGGATTCCCTGGCGCCGGGCTTGTGGGACCAATGGCCATAAGCTATATCATAGACAAGCTCGGGATGAAGTACGTCGGGCATATGGAGAGCCCCGATTTCCCGCCGCTTATAGCGATACATGAGAATGTGCCGATGCCACCAATCAGGGTGTACTGGAGCGAGAAGGCAAAGCTCGTAACAATACTCGCCGAGTTCGCGATACCCCTTTCGCTCACATACGAGCTGAGCGACATGATATTCGGCTTCGCAAAGACCAATGGGGTATCCAGGATAGTTTCAATAGGCGGCATACCTAACATCCAGGGCGCGGCGCAGCAGTCCACCCCTGTACAGGACTCCGTTCCGGTGAGCGTGTTCGCCATAGCGTCCAACGACGACATGAAGAAGGACGCCATAAAGGCCGGCCTCAAGCCGGTCGGCGAAGGGGTGGCGACAGGGGTCAGCGCGCTGATGATGCTCAAGGCAGTAACATCCAGCATACCCGATGTCAACATCCTCATACCGGTGGATCCCAACATACTGGATCCGAAGTACGCCGAGCTGGCTATAATCAGCCTCAACCGGCTCATAAACCTTGGGGTCGACGTCAGCGAGCTGGATAGGGAGGCGAAGGAGGTGGAGACAAAGATAAGGGAGCTGCTGAAGAAGAACAAGGCCCTGCAGGACGCCCACAAGCGCACCAGCGACGAGGCCAGCGGCACACCCATGTACGCCTGAGCCCGCACACTTACCACTTACAATGCAGGGGTTGCAGAGTCTGGTCTGGCAAGGGCAATTGCCACAGAAAATTGCGCAGGACTTAAGATCCTGTGGCCTTAGCGCCTTCGAGAGTTCAAATCTCTCCCCCTGCACATTCCATTGTATCACAAACGCAATTCGTCCTGCCGCTTCTGCCCTGTTCAGCTACCCTTAAATATCTCCCGGCCACCTAGGTATCCACCCAGTGGATGCCATGGGAATATCTCATTGGAACACGCACAAGGACTACGTCGCGCGCAGACCCTCTACCGGAGGTTTGCTGAAGGAGCCGATGCCAGCGGATCCCGAGGACTTCAAGACGCAGGTGCGTCACATCGACAGCGGCCTGCCAATAATAGTGCGCAAGGTAAAGAAGGCAAAGACCACGGCAGTGGTGTTCGGCACAAGGTTCGGCAGGATTGATGACAGCCAGGAGACAGGCACCCCTAGGTCGCACTACCTGGAGCACGTACTTTTCGAGGGCACGCAGCGGAGGAAGACGGTGCAGGACATAAACGATGTGCTCAACAGCATAGCAAGGCGGGACAATGCCGCAACGTACAACGAGGCCACCCTCTTCTACATAGAGACCGACAAGGGGGCAGACGCGAGGCGCGCAGTGGACCTGATTTCCGACCAGATGGCCAATTCCACGATAAGGCGCTACGGCGTCGAAAACGAGCGCAGGCCTGTGTGGCAGGAATACGCCAGCGACCTGGAGGACACCGGCGAGGTGGCATACGACGCGCTCATGGGGTCGCTGTTCAAGGGCCATCCTGTGGGCAGGCCGTCAAACTATTCGCACCGTGCAGTAAACGCGGTCACTAGGGCAGAGCTGCTGGCCGCATACCGAGACAAGTACACCCCGGACAATTCCGCAGTAGTACTCTATGGTGCGGTCAACAAGGAGCTCATTGAGGCCGCCGAGAGGAAGTTCTCGTCGCTTTCGGGGGACCTTCGCCCAACCGAGGTGCTCCCCGCGCCTCTGGGCCAGAGCATGGGGGAGGTGGAGATAGCGGACAGGCACTTCAGGCAGGCAAAGCTCATCATGGCGATGAAGGTACCCCCTATGAACCGCGCCTCTGGGGAGCGGGAGCAGATGGCTCTCGAGCTTGCAGTGGAGATTGCCGGCACGCGCGCAATGGACCGGCTGCGCTGGGACCGCGGGCTTGCATACGGCGCAGGCGGCTGGCAGGAGACAGGATCCACATACGCATACGTGGCGCTGTCCACCGCCGTAGCGCCGAGTAACGCACCAGAGGCAAGGCGCATAATGTACAGGATACTTGACGGCATGTCATCAGGCGAGATAACGCCCAAGGAATTCCGTGAGGAGAAGGAGGATATGGCCGAGGCCATAAAGGTGCCAAATTACGGCGTCCTCGGGGGAGCAGTCAACACCGCGCTCAACCACCTCGTATACGGCAAGACATATCTGTTGGAGCAGTCTCCCAAAATACTGGACGAGATAACGCTGGACAATGTAAGGAAGGTCGCATCCGAATACCTGCGGCCCGACCGCTCACTGACACTACTGCTCAGGCCCGGGCGCTGAAGGCTTGGCTATGTGACATTGCGCCGCCGCACGCTCCTCTCCGTTGAGCAGGCCTTCCGTATAAGCGCTATGGCATCAGGCAGGTCATTCACCACCGTTATGTTGTCGTACCTGTCGTAGCCCTTGTCCTTGTTCCACGGCTGTGTTACCAGATAGAGGTGTTTGCCCTCGGTGCCCTTCGCCTTCGCGGCGAACAGGTCGGCCAGGGGGTTGGAATCATCTATGTGGATATCGTATCCCCTGCCTAGCTTCTCCTCTATGGTCTTCGTTGTGTCTATGGTAAACACCACGCCAGGGAAGTTGGCTGCCAGCCAGCTCTCGAGCGGCGCAACTGTGCCCTGCGACCTCTGTGTCACAAGGTCGACGGAAAACGCACCCATGAACTCCCTAAGGGTCCGCGGGTCTACAGTAGGTAGTATCTGATCCTGTTTGTTGTTCCATATGTCGTTGTAAAGCTCCCGGAGCTTCTTCAGCGGCAGGCCAAGTTTCGTCTGCTCCGTGTCCCATTCCGTTATGTCGTCAATCGTGAACTGCCGGCCCACCATCGCGCCCCAGTCCGCTGCGAGTATATGGTGGTACAGTGCAAGTGTAGCATCAACATCGAGCGCTACGCGCAGCCTGTCGTCCGTCCGCAGCAGAGTGTCTTTGCCCATCAACCCCCAATTCGCCCACCCAAATACTTAAACTTTGCCGTTTTACCCTGTTCGGGGCAAAATGCACACACGCGATACCCTCCAACATTGTGGCGATGTGTACGGTTCGGCGCCGCACGGAAAAGCATAATAATCAGGGTGGATAAAGGCGTAGATATGCCGGGTTCGAAATCCATCGACAGCACGCTCAAGAAGGCGCAGCAGGAAAAGGACGGCCTATCGGCGAAGGCGGATCCCTCCGCAGTGTCAGAGGACATGCGCAGGTCTGCCAGCAAGTTCGCTGCCATGACCGGAATATCCGGCGTGCCATCCGCAGTCTCAGGCATCCCTATCGTCGTTGCAAATGACTTCAAGCAGCTCAACGAGGCGCTGCAGGCAAGGGACACCACGATTGTCATAGACCAGGCCACACTGGAATCAGTCAAGGAGGCGCTGCTTTCAGGAAAGAACCCCCAGGCCGCTGCGGCGCTGGCCAAGTCGTACATGATGTCATACTCCTACGAGCTGGCGTCCAAGATAGTCGAGGCCTCCCTGAATGAGCCAGCCTCCGGCACCCCTAACCAGTATATGGAGATGCGAAGCGCCGTGCGGAACCTTTTTGCCGATAAGAACGCCGCGCCAGAGGAGGCGCGCGTGAATGCGGCACTGGGCTCGCTGCTCGGCGATATTTGCCAGTACGCCCTAACCGCGCTACTGGCGGTCCACATCGCATCAGGGCAGGACGGCGTGGCCGGCCCGACATCCGACGGCAAGCTGCTGGAGTTCACCAGGCCGCGCGACCTGCTGCAGCAGACCACCATGCTTGCATACCTATTCGAGGCCGCCCTTGAGACTGCATCCATAAACAACATAAACATCAAGGAATCCGAGACCAGCGTGCACAAGGACGCAATAATGGACTCCGCGGTGCGCATGGGATTCGGCGCATCCGGGCAGGCGCTGAAGATACTGGCATACAGCACCCAGAGGATAATGGACGAGGAGGCCAGGACCCGCGACATCACCCCCGACACAGAGTACGGTGTAGCGCTGCTGCGCGAGCTAAAGGAGAACGTCATCATGATAGAGGGCGCCCTGCTGGCATTCTCCATGCTGGGCTCCGGAAGGGATCCCGCCGAATTCCTCAAGGATCCGCGCTCCTTGCTGAAGGGCACACAGCCACTGTTGAGGGGTGCGGTATAACGGCAATAGGCCAAGGCCACAGTCGCCATATTTACGCGTTGCTATCCTTACCATTTCCACCATCCCCTGCGCCGTTTCTGTGCTATCGAGCAATGTTTAAGTATTCTCAACCGCGACAAGCCTATTGGTAATGCTTATGGCAGATGCGAATCACACCGTAGCGCCCAAGGAGCAGCCCAATAGCGCGGCCCAGCAGCCCCAGTCGGCGGGCATTGCGTACAGGGCCGAGCAGGCGGCGGCGAAGGGGTTCAAGATGGACATGAATTCCATACAGGCCGACTTCGACGGCATGGCAAAGGCGTTCCATGAAATGAGCGGCATAGGTCTCGAGGGCAAGGTAAGGCTCATATCGGCCACAGAGCTGCGCTCCCTCGACCATCAGGGTCTGCTCAACCTGCAGGCGGAGACGAAAGGCAAGTACCACATAGTGCTCAAGGACGAGGTTTACAAGGCATACTACGAGGCATATCAGGCAGTTGCGGCTGACAAGTCGACCACCGCTGACGACCTTTCGGAGACCTCAAGCAGCATAAGGGCGGAATATGTGCGCGGACTGGCGACCGCGCTCATAGACCTCGCCACAAAGATACAGAATGTAGGCGGTAGGGCGAACCCATACAACTCCATGGGCCCGGAGATAATGAACTTCTTCACGAGCCGCGCAAACCCCGAGCAGCCCCAGGAGATACAGCTGGCAAAGAGCTTCGGCGCAATGCTCGGGGAGGTGTACAAGAGGGCGCTTGTGGACATTCTCACCGCCACCACCATATCAGACGGCCAGCAGGTATCCGGACCATTCGACGACAAGTCCGTACTCTCTCGGCTGGCCGCGCAGGGCAAGGACACGCAGGAGTCGGTCCTGGCGTTCATGCAGGAGAATACATTCTCAGACCTGGTGCGCCGTGGCGTGCAGATGGCGCACCCACACGTACAGGAGCACTCGTTCATATGGAACAAGGTGGCATCCAGCTACTTCACTTCGCAGAAGGAGAACCTCGAGACCATACTTACTGGCATAAACCTCGTGGTCGCAATGGAGGCGGCGCGCATGAACATAACGCCCGAGAGTATGCAGTCCGGCGAGGCACTTGCTCTGCAGGGCTCCAGCACAACCCTGCTGCAGCTCGAGAGCGTGCTGCTGGCCGAGGCGATAGCGTCCAAGCGGCAGAACCTCAAGGCGGTGCTGAAGGACCCCATGTCGCTGGTGAACCAGTACGGGGAGAGCAAGAGGCTGCCTCCGGACTCGATGTACCAGTAAAACGCCGATTTCAAGCAATTAAGGGCAAAACTTAAATAGGATAATGCAGTAAAAAGTTTACCCTTATTAAGGAGCTTTTTTGGCCTTTGACTTCAGCGGCACAAACTGGAGTGTTCAGAATGAGTGAAAAATACGACATCATAGTTGCAGGCTCTGGAATGGCAGGATCCATAGCCGCAGCTGCGGCCGCAAAGGCAGGCGCAAAGGTGCTGCTCCTAGACAAGAACAAGCCAGAGGAGTCCGGCAAGAAGACAAACTGGGGATGGGTGTGCGGCGACGCTGTCGCAAAGAACCACCTCGACTTTGTGACTGAGCACATAGGGCTGAAGTTTTCCAAGCCCGAGCTCGACACAAAGGTGGACGGGGTCATAGCGTTCTCTCCGGACCTGGAATCAAAGTTCGTGTTTGACGGTGAGGGCTACGTGCTGGACAGGCCCGTGTTCGAGCGCAAGACCAGGGAGTATGCAATAAAGTGCGGCGCCGAGTACGTGCCCAGGTTCGACGTGGAGGGGCCGATAATAGAGAACGACTATGTGGTCGGGGTGTTCGGCAAGGACGACAAGTCCGTGCACCGCGAATACCGCGCGACGCTGGTCATAGATGCGCTGGGCATAGCAACAAACATAAGGCGCAAGCTGCCAGACAACCCCTATGTGGACAGGGTGGTGGACGTCGACGACGTGGAGTCCACGGGCAGGTACATATACGATTGCGAGGTGACTACAGACGACAAGAGGTACTACGACCCGAAGAACGCGGTCATACACCTCAACCAGCTGCTCGCGCCAGGGGGCTACGGATGGGTTTTCCCGAAGAGCGAGTACGGCAGGGTGAACATAGGCATAGGGCTGCAGAAGTCCAGCCTCGACATACACAACAAGAAGCTGGGCAAGAAAGACAACCTGCACAACCTCATGGACGAGTATGTCAAGTGGGTCCCTGTGCTGAAGAACCCCAAGCTCTTCAACAAGGATAACAACGGCAAGGGGTACTGGTCAGTTGCGGTGAGGCGTCAGCTGGAGTGCATGGTGTACAACGGCTACATCGGCGCCGGCGACAGCATGGCGATGCCCAACCCGATAAGCGCGGGAGGCATAGGCCCGGCACTGGTGTCAGGGGTGCTTGCCGGCGAGAACGCGGCCAGGGCGGCCAAGGGAGGTGACGTGAGCATAAGCGCGCTGTGGCGCTACAACGTCGAGTTCAACAAGGAGTACGGCAGCAAGACCGCTGGAATGGAGGTCTTCAGGACGTACCTGCAGTCCCTCAACAACGACATAATCAACTACGGCATGAAGAACTTCCTCTCCACACAGGAGGCGCAGGACCTCTGCTACGGCAGGATACCTGACCTCAGCCTGAAGGCCAAGTTCAAGATGGTGCTCAAGGGCGCGCAGAACATAAGCGCCTTCTCTGACCTGGTGTACGCCGTCAAGGAGATGAAGAAGCTCAACGAGCTCTATTCAAAGTACCCTCAGAACCCCGAGGAGTTCCGGGGCTGGCGGGAGAGCGTGAAGGCGGAGGTCGAGGCGGTGAAGGGGCGCTTCAAGCCCAATCCAGTGTGACGTTTGTAGTGGTGAAACCCATGGCGGAACAATACTCAAAATTCGAGAAGGCCAGGATAATAAGCGCCAGGGCCCTGCAGCTGGCGTACGGAGCTCCGCCCCTGGTGAAGGTGCCGGCCGGGATGATAAACCCGATAGACCTGGCTGAAGTCGAGTTCGACAAGGAGGTAATCCCAATAACAGTGCTCAAGTAGCAGAGCTGCCCCCGTACCTTTTCGCAAGCCCCTCAGCCGTGCCCAGCAGCTCCCCGCGCATGCTGTAGACCTTGGCGCCCCAGTAGTCGAACACGCCGTTCCTGAAGAGCGGGCTGAGGTTGTCCCCCTTCACCTCGTTCACAGGCATGCCAACTATCAGGTCGTTGAACGCCGGCATGACCACGAGCCTGGCTTTAGGGTTGGGCTTTGCGTACCGCGCCTGCGCCTCCTTGCTGTCAATCCCGGCCACAAGCCACGCCTTCTGCGCGTAGCGCGCGCCGTTGCTGTCCGTCATTGACACCGCGGCGTGGTTGTGGCCCACGAATATCGTGCCGGCCTGCATGGCCTCCTCCGAAGGCCAGCGGTGTCCGTGCATGAATGAGAACCTGCCAGACACCACCTCGTCCACTATCTTCGCCCCTACTATCTCGCCGAGCCTGGCGTCGTGGTTGCCGGCAGTCACGGTCACGTCATAGCCCTCCAGCCCGCGGAAGAACCTCCTCACCTCCCCGGCCTCCGCAGCCTCCGGGTGCAGCACGCTCTCCTTCACGTCCCCCAGTATTATTATGGCCCTCGCGCCCATCCTCTCAGCTATGGACACCACCCTCGCGCCCATGGCCTCCGATGCGGTGTAGAGCCGTATGCCCCTGCTTATGAACTTCCTCTCCGTGCCTATGTGCAGGTCCCCCAGCACCAGCGTCCGCCTGCCGTCCAGGACCACCTCTGCTGCCGGCTCGTCGTACACGAACCTGACCCCGCCCGCCGAAATCATCCAATCCAATAAGTCTTCCAATAAACCAATAAATAGATATGCAGCGTAAGATTCATGCCCCAACCCATTTCAGGGCTGGCGCGGTCTTCGCATGGCTGGAGGGTCCATAGTGCTCGGCAAGATATTCGGCATAGACATAGAGCTGCACTGGTCATTCGTCCTGATCCTACTCATCGCCGCGCTCTACAACCTGCTGGTCGAGATAGTCATACTCTTCGCAATGGTCGTGGTCCACGAGCTGGCCCACTCTGTCACATCAAGGCGCAACGGCCTGAACGTCAAGAAGATACTTCTGCTGCCGTTCGGCGGCGCCTCAATAGTGGAGCTGGACAACGCGACCCCCGAAGTCTCGTTCAGGGTGGCGCTGGTAGGCCCCCTGACGAGCATACTGCTGGGGGTGGTATTCGGGGCGCTGGCAGTCTATGCGCCCCCCGGCCCGCTAGAACAGACGTTCCAGTGGCTTTTCTTGCTCAACATGCTACTTGGCATCTTCAACCTCGTGCCGGCCTTCCCCTTGGACGGGGGGAGGGTGCTCAAGAGCTACCTGGAGAAGGGCATGGGCAAGCTTGAGGCCACGAAGATCGCGGTCAAGGTAAGCGAGGTGGCGCTTGTACTGTTCATAGCGGCGAGCGTCCTGTACGAGTTCTCGCTGTCCCCATCGCAGTCCGGGTGGATATTCACGCTGGGCTGGGACGTCATACTCGCCATATTCATATACGGAGGCGCCAAGGCGGAGCTGGAGTCCGCGTACATAGTGAAGTACACGGAGAACCTCAGGGTACGCGATGCCATAAGCAGGAACTTCGTGATGGTCCGGCCCACCGCCCCGATGCGGTCGGTATACTCAACGCTGTTGAGGCGCGGCACGCACATAGTGCTGTTCATGAGGAACGGCAGGGTCTGCATGGTGAACAAGCTGCCTTCCACATACGGGAGCATGCCCCCCGATGTGCTGGGCAGGAGCGTGGAGGGATTCGGCTCCGACCTGCCCACCGTGGACTACAACTCGCGCCTCTCCAGGGCGATAGAGAAGATGAGGTACGAGGAGGCTCCGATAGTGGCAGTCCTGAGGGCGGGAAAGGTAGCAGGTGTGCTGCTTGGCGACCACGTGGAGGCCATAATAGCCCTGCATATGCCCCAGGCGATAGCTTCCCGTAAAGCGGCAGCAGGCGCAAAGTAATAAAAAGGTTTATTCTTCTATATTCTACGGCGACTGGTGTAGAAATGATATACCTAGACGAGGTAGTCATACACAACTTTAGATCCTTCAGGCACGCCGCGATAAAGTTCAACAAGGGCTTCAACTGCATAATAGGGCCCAACGGCTCCGGGAAGTCTAGCATAGCGAACTCACTCATATATGCCCTGGGGGAGAAGTCGCTGAAGCGGCTGGACGTGCAGTCCTCCACCCAGCTCATAAACGCGCTTGTGAAGCCCAGCAAGGAGGACAGGATGAAGAGGGCTTACGCGAGGATCAAGTTCTCAGGGGACCACGACCTGGAGGTTATCAAGACCATACGCTCCGACAAGAAGGTAGGATACAGGCTGAACGGCAAGAAGGTCACCAGGGAGAAGGTCATAGAGGTGCTGCGGGACGCAAAGTGCGAGGTGAACCAGACAAACACCATAACGCAAAGCGAGACCAAGAGGCTCCTTAGCCTCAATCCGCGCGAGCGCAGGATGCTGATAGACACCGCGGCAGGCATAAGTGAGTTCAACGAGAAGAGGGACTCCGCCATCCACGAGCTGGACAAGGTGCAGGAGAAGATAAATCTGGCTAAGGTGCAGCTGCAGGAGCGGGCAGGATTCCTCAGCGGCCTGGAGAAGGAGAAGGCGGACGCCGAGGCATGGACAGAGATGAACAACAAGGTCCGCAGCACCGAATACACCATACTGCAGCGCAGGGTGTCCGAGATAAATTCCGGCCTGGCCGCCACGGTCAAGGCCGCCACGGAGGGGACGCAGAGGCGGCAGGATGTAGAGCAGAAGCTCGCGGAGCTCGAGTCGAGGATATCGCAGCACATGGGCGAGAAGGACCTGCTTTCAAAGAGCTGGGCGTCTAAGTCGGCAGAGGCGAGCTCCAACAACGGCATACTGCAGGAAATCAACAAGGGCATAGCAATAGCATCAACGCAGCGCGACGCGCTCAACGAGAACATGGCGGCCTCATCCGCCAAGATAGAGGACCTTCAGGCGGCACAGAAGAAGGCGCAGGAAGAGGGCAAGTCTGTTGAAGAATCCATAGGCAAGCTCACATTCGAGGTCGGCGTGAAGTCGAAGGGCCTGCCCAAGGCAGCCGGAGAATCAGATCCGTACGATGACGGGTCGGCGAACGAGAAGTACATCAGGAACAGCGCGCAGATACAGGAGTTGAGCAAGAAGCTCATAGCGCTTACATCAGAATTCACCAGGTCCTCATCGGACCACGACTCGATCAGCAAGAACATACTCGAGCTGCAGAACGCGATGAACGTGATGGGCCAGAAGCGTTCAGGCCTGATCGCCAACATAAAGGCGAAGAAGGAGGCGGTCAACGAGGCTGGGCTGCACATGAAGGAACAGGAGAAAGAGCTCCCAGCCATCCTGGCGCTGCAGGAGGAACTTTCAAGAAAGCAAGGCGCCAACAGCAAGGAACTGATGGACCTCAAGTACGCGCTCGCGTCGCGCGGGGGTGACTCATCGGACAGGGTCGCCGACGCCCTGCGCAAGGCGGGCAAGGGCATACTGGGCAGGGCCGACGCGCTGTGTACGTATGACGACAAGTACGCGCTTGCGGTGCAGGCGGCAGCCGGGTCGCGGCTTGGCAACTTCATAGCCGAGGATGTCGAGTCGGTCAAGGCCGCAATAGCTGTGCTAAAGTCCCAGAAGCTAGGCCGCGCCACGTTCATACCGCTGGACGAGATAAGGTCCAAGCCACAGAAGGGCGAGGCAAAGGGAATGCGCCCGCTCATAGATTTTATCAAGTTCGAAAAGAAGTACCAGCGGGCGTTCGAGTACATCTTCTCCAACACGTACCTCGTTGACGACATCCCCTCCGCGCAGAAGGTGGGCCTGGGCACGTACCGTTTCGTGACCCTGGAGGGCGAGGTGGTGGAGCCATCGGGGGCGATAACGGGCGGAAGCATGAAGGTGGTCCAGACCATAGCCGCGATAGAAGCGCGGGTGAAGAGGCTTGAATCCGACGCAGCAAGCCTGTCCGCAAGCGCCGCGGAGACCGCAACGACTGTCGCCAACATAAGGAAGAAGATCGCCGAATACGAGACGGGCATAGGCTCGCGCAATGTGGAGATAACTTCGCTGCTCTCCATGGAGGACGAAGTTAACAGGGACATAGACTCCACGGATGCCAAGATCAAATCACTAGCCCAGGATCGTGCCAAGTGCGACTCAGTGATGGAGCGCGCGAAGCGAGAAAAGGATTCTGCGGAGAAGGAGGTAGCCGTGCTTAACGAGGATAACACGAGCCTGGGCGCACTGCTGAAGCGGATTGCGTCCGAGAAGGGCAGCAGGTCTAAGGCGAAGGAGGAGGCCTCCAGGATCGAGGCGCTGCGCAACGAGATAGAGTCCCTGAACGTACAGATAGGTTCGCTGAAGACCAGGGGCGAGATGCTCAAGACCGAAGAGGCAAAGAACGCCGCGGACCTCAAGCAGGAGCGCAGCAACCTTACAATACTGAAGGGCAAGCTTGCTCAGCTCGCCAAGGACATGGAGGCGGGCGCCAAAAAGAGGGCGGAGCTGGAGCAGCGCCTCCAGGCCGACGACAAGAACTCTTCAGGCATATACAAGCAGATGGCGGACCTGGACGCCAAGATAGGCAAGCTCACGGACGACAAGGTCAAGCTCGCGCAGGAGCAGCAGAGGCTGGCCCGCGAGCTGGTTGAGCTGGAGGGGAAGCGCTCAAACTTCGAGACCAGGCTTACGGACGTAAAGGCCCAGCTCATGGCGTACCAGAACCAGCAGATAGCCGTAATCGAGGACGTGAAGACAGAGGAGCTGGAAAGGCAGAGGATCATACTCAAGGACAGGCTGGACAAGCTGGGCAACGTCAACCTCAAGGCCCCTGAGGCTTACGCGGAGAAGAAGAAGGACGTTGACGAGGCGCAGCAGAAGCTTGAGACGCTCGGAAACGAGAGGTCGTCCATACTCTCCATGATAGGGGAGATAGACTCGAAGAAGTCCAATGTCTTCAGCGAAACGCTACGGGACGTGAATGAGAACTTCAAGCGCCTCTATGGCTATCTATTCACCGGAGAGGCCGCGCTGAAGCTCAAGGATCCGTCCGACCCGTTCAATTCCGGCCTGCTGATAGAGACCACTAACAAGGAGATAAACGCCGACACGGCATCCGGGGGCCAGAAGTCGCTGCTCTCACTCATGCTCATATTCGCGATACAGATGAGGAATCCGCTGTCGTTCTACATATTCGACGAGATAGACATATCGCTGGACCCAGAGAACGCGAAGAAGCTCTCCAAGCTCATAAAGGAGCTGAGCGCTAAGTCGCAGTTCATAGTTGTTAGCCACAACAACTCGCTCATATCAGAGGCCGACACCGCCATAGGCGTGGCGAAGGGCAGCAACGGCTCCCAGACCTTCGGCCTTGAGGTAGCAAGCAGCAAGGCATGAGCAAGCGGTGGCACATTTGAATCAAAGATTGCAGGAAAAAAAGCCAGAGCATCCAAGACGCGGGAGAAGGCGCGCCCTGGCACGAACCATTAACACGCTTCCCATCTACGTGCTGCTCGCCCTGCTGTTCATAGCATACTTCGCGTTCCAGCAGAGCCCATCGCTTTCCATAATATTCGGCGCGGCCCTGTTCTTCACCATAATAATACTGCTCATACTAGAGGTGACCAATGGGGCGCGGGAGGAGGGCACGGTGAAGAACGCGATGGAGATAGCAGTCGCCATAATACTCGTGGTGGTGCTGTGGTTCGGTATGCGGGCAGTGCTGAACACCACCTACCCCCTCGACGTCGTACCAAGCTGCAGCATGCTGCCGGTGCTGAACAGGGGTGATATGATAGTCCTGCAGGGGGCCAACCAAAGCAGCCTCAACGCACCAATCATCAACGTGAACGGGACGCAGTGGAACGCGTCGTTCGCGAACCTCTCCAAGGAGGCGCTGCAGTGCGTTGCCTATTCCAAGGTCGGTGGCAGGGTTTCTGTCTCCCAGCTGGTCCGCCCCGGATATTCCGTGGGACTGCTGAGGACCAACGGCGTGACTGGCCTGATAGTCCCATACAACTACCAACAGAACAACACCGTAAAGTACATCTGCGGCACAGCGAACGTGCTGTTCCAGAACGGCACAATGGGCCAGGAGGCATACACGACAGGGATAGTAGTTGGCAACACCACCATCCGCGGCGACCGCAACAACAGCATAATAGTCTACCAGACCATACCCCAGGACGCCTTCTACAAGGATGGGGACAGCTACATAGTCCACAGGGTGTATGCCATAGTCAACGCCAGCGGCAGGTTCTATGTCCTGACAAAGGGCGACAACAACCCCGGCCTAGATGTGCAGTACCAGAACTACCCCATAGCCATGAGCTACGTCGGCGGCAAGACTATAGCGAGCCTGCCATACGTGGGGTATCTCAAGCTCATACTGAGCAACAACTTCGCCGAGCCCGCCGGGTGCAATTCCACGGTAGTGAGCTAGCACCGTTCTACAAATCCACGGAATCCAAATATCTATTTATACCTTTCGATGATAAATTATCATGTATCCTCCCTCGAAAGAGGCTGGTGCAGAGACTTCTTATCTACGGTTTCTGTTGATACGATGACGGATCTAACCAACAACATACGTTTAGCGGTTGACAGCGGTAAGGTAGCATTCGGCATAAACAGCGTTACGGACTCGCTGCGCGACAACCGCGCCAAGCTAGTTGTCGCGGCAAAGGGTGCCAAGCAGGACACGTTGCAGGACATAGCGCACCAGTCCAAGATATCGGCCGTGCGCCTAGTGCTTTTCGAAGGGAATTCCATGGAGCTGGGCGCCGTGTGCGGCAAGCCTTTCTCCGTGTCAGTGCTGTCGATAATAGACCCGGGTAACTCAAAGATACTCGAGGAAAAACAGTGATATATTGCCAAACGGAGAATTTGCAGCAAGAAAGCTTCTGAAGCAGAGAAAGCACCAGCGCATGCTCAAGAAGCCGTTCGTTCGAAAGCTATTCAAGCTCAAGCAGAAGTACGACCCTCTCGGCACGGTGCCGAGGGGCAAGGGGCTTGTGCTGCAGAAGTTTGCTGTGGAGCAGAAGCAACCACACTCCGGCATGATCAAATGCGTAAGAGTGCAGCTCATAAAGAACCACAAGGTCGTGGGCGCATTCGTGCCAGGGGACGGCTCGATAAACTTCATTGACGAGCACGATGAGGTCACCCTCGAGGGGCTCGGAGGCTCGCAGAGGGGGCAGATGGGATGCATACCCGGCATGAAGTACAAGGTATCCGCAGTAAACGGTACCGACCTACAGCAGATAAGGAGGGGCAAGAAGGAGAAACCGAAGAGATGATTGCAATGGCAGATGTTCCGAAACAGGAGGCTAAAGCTGAAGGCGTGCCGTCAAATCCGGCTCCGGAAGAGCAGGCGTCGCCGCAGCAGCCCGAGCAGACCTCAGCCGAGGCAAAGAAGGCCCCCCGCAAGAGGGTTGCCAAGCCCAAGGCATCTGCCGATGCACCCGCCGTCCAGTCTCAGTCAACAGGCGGCGTAATGCTGTTCAACAAGTACGGCTACGATGTGGAGGTGCGCGACCTGAGCCTCAAGAACTACATCAACCTGACACCTGTCATATACCCCGAGACGTTCAGGAGGGAGAGCCAGAAACGCCTTTCAAAGGCTAGGATCAACATAGTGGAGAGGCTCGCGAACGACATGATGCGCGGTGGCACGGGCGGAAAGATCGGCGGGAAGGTGATAAGGACCAAGGGTAGGCTGCAGGGGAAGAAGACCACAGCAATAAGCATAATAGAGGAGGCGTTTGGAGCCGTGCAGCAGCAGACCGGGAAGAACCCAGTGCAGGTGCTTGTATATGCACTGGAGAACAGTGCACCTATAGAAGATACCACCAGGGTCAGGTACGGAGGCATAATCTCAAACATACCTGTAGACATAAGCGCGAGCAGGAGGCTCGACATAGCGCTGCGCAACATCTCAATGGCCGCGATGATAGGGGCATTCAACAATAAGAGGAGCGTGGCTGACACACTTGCAAACGAGCTCATCCTGGCAGCTAAGAACGACGTCAACAGCTACGCGATAAAGCGCAAGAACGAGATAGAGCGCATGGCAAGGAGCGCCAAGTAGCGGTGCAACCGACATGGTAAGAAAAGAGTACGTAGTTGAGGAGATTACAAAGCTTATGGGGGACCTGGACCTCATAAGGAACATAGCCATCATAGCGCACGTGCACCACGGCAAGACAACACTCACCGACTCCCTGCTCGCAAGGGCCGGGCTTATATCAAAGACGGTAGCTGGAGACGCGCTCTACACTAACTACGAGGCCATAGAGAAGGATCGCAGGATGACCATAAAGTCAGCTGCGATATCCCTGGGGTTCACGTACAAGGACAAGGATTACATAATCAACCTGATCGACACGCCGGGCCACGTTGACTTCGGCGGCCACGTCACCAGGTCCATGCGCGCTGTCGACGGAGTCGTGCTCGTGGTTGACCCCGTGGAGGGCATAATGCCGCAGACCGAGACCGTGCTGCGGCAGTCCATGAAGGAGAAGGCCAAACCAGTACTGTTCATAAACAAGACCGACAGGCTCATCAATGAGCTGAGGCTCACCCCGGAGCAGACAATGGAGAGGCTGCAGAAGCTCATATCCGACGTCAACCACCTCATAGAGCAGTACGCACCCATCGAATATGCGGAGGCGTGGAAGGTGAGTGTGGAGAGGGGCAGCGTGGCAATAGGTTCGGCCTACGACAAATGGGCAATATCCAAGCGCTCCATAGAGAAGACAAAGATATCGTTCAAGCATGTGTTCGAGCTCACCGCGCAGGACAAGCAGGACGAGCTGGCCACCGTGGCCCCCGTGGACGAAGCAGTTCTACCAATGATTATAGAGCACCTGCCTTCGCCAAGGGAGGCTCAGAAGTACCGTATACCGCACCTGTGGCACGGGGACCTGGAGAGCGATGCTGGCAAGGCCATGCTCGGCGTCGACGCGAGGGCAAAGACAAACGGCGTCATATTCGGCATAACGTACGACCAGCACAGCGGCGAGGTCGCAATCGCCAGGATATTCTCCGGCAACGTTAAGAAGGGGCTGGAGCTGACGCTGTCCAGCAACACCAACATAAGGCAGAGGATACAGCAGGTAGGTATATTCATGGCTGCGGAGAGGGTCATATGCGACCAGATACCCGCGGGCAACATAGCCGCGATCATCGGGCTAAAGGACCCTAACGTCGGCGACACGCTCAGTGAGGACAACATAGAGCCTTTCGAGCAGATAACCCACTACTCCAAGCCAGTGGTGACCAAGGCCATAGAGGCGAAGGACACCAGGGACACCACAAAGCTGATCGAGGCGCTGCGCGAGCTGTCAAAAGAGGACCCCACCATAGTAGTGAGGATAGACCAGGACACAGGCGAGCATCTGGTAAGCGGAATGGGCGAACTGCACCTCGAGATCATAGAGACGAAGGTCAGGGACGAGTTCAAGATACCGATAATATCCAGCGAGCCAATAGTAGTCTACCAGGAGACCATAGACAAGCAGGCCGGCCCGATAGAGGGCAAGTCCCCCAACAGGCACTCCCGGTTCTACATAATCGTAGAGCCGCTGCCCGCATCCGTCGTGGCCGCAATGGACGAGGGCACGATAAGGGAAGGCAAGCCAAAGGGACAGGTCGCAGTCGACGCGATGATAAAGGCCGGGATGGACAGGCCCACAGCAAAGGGCGTCGTGGACGTCTACAACCGCAACATGCTGGTAGATGCCACGAAGGGAGTGCAGTACATGAACGAGGTCATGGAGCTGCTGATAGACGGCTTCGAGGAGGCCATGAAGGACGGCCCGCTCGCAAGGGAGAAGGTCGGCGGAGTTAAGGTTAGCATAGTGGATGCCACAATACACGAGGACCCTGTGCACAGGGGCCCAGCGCAGATAATTCCTGCCATGAGGAACGGGACTTACGCGGCGCTGATAACGGCAGGTGTCGCACTGCTCGAGCCAAAGCAGAACTTCACCATAAACGTCCCGCAGGAGTATATGTCAAACATAATAACGTTCATACAGGGCAAGAGGGGGCAGGTCAACAATATAACCCAAGACCGCGAGCAGGTGTCCATAGTAGCCAAAATGCCGGTGTCGGAGACGATAAAGGGCTTCGCCAACGACCTGAGGGGCGAGACGCAGGGAAGGGCGATATGGTACACCGAGTTCGCAGGCTACGAGAAGCTGCCTGGCGACCTGCAGACCACAGTGGTAAAGCAGATAAGGACCAGGAAGGGTGTGCCACCAGAGCCTCCAACCGCGCAGCAGTTCATGGAGTGAGCAGCGCCTTGCGCACGCAAATCCTTGCATAGCCGCTCCCCCACTGCACAGAAACCGATAAATTAGCTTACCAACAAGTAATAGCGAGCAGCATGGCGGCAAAGAGGTACAAGAAGGGGTTCTTCATCGGGCGGTTCCAGCCATTCCACCTAGGGCACAAGTACGCGCTTGAGTTCGTGGAGCCCCATGTTGACGAGCTCATAATAGGGATAGGTAGTTCCAACGAGGCCGGCACCCCGCTAAACCCGCTGGACACGGCGGCAAGGATGGAGATAATCAAGGAGGGGCTCAAGGATACCAAGATAGATATGCGCAAGGTACGTTTCATCGAGGTGCCAGATTTCAACAACGACGAGGACTGGTTCAACTACATAAAGGGCAGGCACTCCGACATAGAAGTGGTGTTCTCCGGCAACCAGTGGGTCCAGGACATCTTTAAGTCCAAGGGCATGGATGTGGTTGTGCCACCAGAGCTCAGGAGGGATGAGCTGTCCGGCACTAACGTGCGCCTGCTGATAAACGACAATGAAAAGTGGGAGCACCTGGTGCCGGCGCGCGCCGTCGACACACTCAAGCGGCACCGGGGCAGGATAAAGGGCCATCCCACCGCCGCGGCGAAGGGCAAATGACGCACGTCACCTTCCGACAATTCAACCGCTGCCGTATCGCATCATAAAAGTATTAAACCAAGCGCTTCACAATTAAACACGCATGCCGGCACAGGCAAAACACAACGGTGGTCAAATGATAGTTATGAAATTCGGCGGCACATCTGTCGGCAACGCATCAAGGGTGCGCAGCGTAGTGAGGCAGGTCGCCGCCAGGCGGGCCGAATCGCCAATAGTCGTGGTCTCGGCGGTCGGCGATGTGACCGACTGGCTCATAACCATTGCAAAGCTCGCATCAGCCGGCGCGCCATATGCACAGAGGCTCGAGACCCTAGAGAAGCTCCACCACAGAATTATTTCCGCTCTGGGGCTGAATAGGAACCTGATAAACCCGGACATCAAGCAGCTCAGGTCGCAGCTCAGGGACGTAGCTTCGTCAAGGAAGCTGACCGCCAAGGCGCTTGACGCCATAATGGCATTCGGGGAGCGCGCCACGTGCAAGATAGTCGCGCAGTGCATGCTGCGCTCCGGCATACCGGCAGGATCTTACAATTCCTACGACGTGGGGCTGACCACCGATGCTAATTTCGGCTCTGCAGAGGTGCTGCACAGCTCTTACCCAGCAATAAAGAGGGAGATGCGCAAGCTGGGCAACCAGATCCCCATCATAACGGGATTCATAGGCCGCACAAAAGGCGGCGACATAACCACGCTGGGCCGCGGGGGGAGCGACTATACCGCCTCCATAATAGGTGCAGCGCTCAATGCTAATGAAGTACAGATATGGACCGACGTTGACGGCATGATGACCGCGGATCCAAAGATAGTGCGGAGGGCTAAGACGCTGGACGAGGCCTCTTACGATGAGGCAAAGGAGCTGGCCAACCTGGGCGCGAAGGTGCTGCACCACAAGACGCTGGGGCCCGCCATAAGGAAGGGCATACCTGTCAGGATAGCCAACAGCCTCAACCCATCAGGTCACGGCACGCTCATATCAAAGGACATAAGCAAGAAGCAGAGAATCGCATCCATAACTTACTCCAAGTCCACCGACTACCTCGAGGCGAACGCCCCGGACAGCCTTAGGGCCGACCGCGGCGACCTTACAAAGATATCCATCGTGGGCAAGAACATGAGCACAATACCTGGCGAGCTTAAGAAGGCGCTCTCCGCCCTGAAGGACATAGAGATAGAAATGGTGCTCTCAAACAAGTCCGGGATAAGCCAGAGCTTTGTAGTCAAGGAGAGGCACGGCGCGCGCGCCATAAGGCAGCTGCACAAGGAGTTCTTCGGTGCATGAGGCGTAAACACCGCAACGCATTAGCGGAATTACAAGAAGGTTTAAATAAGTTGCCGACGCAATCCTATCAAACAAAGTCTCTTCTTGTATTGGCGGTGCCGAATACTGGATGAAGCAAGTCCGACGGTGTTTGTATGGCAAAATCCTATGTGAATTTCGCCGTGTCTGGCGATGTAGTTGCAAAGACACTTGAAGCGTTGCAACTGGCGAAGCAGTCTGGTACTGTAAGGAAAGGTGCGAACGAGGTCACCAAGAGCGTAGAGCGCGGCTTGGCATCGTTTGTAGTCCTAGCGGAGGACGTGGAGCCGGAGGAAGTGGTTGTCCACATACCAAAGCTGTGCGAGCAGAAGAAGGTGCCGTACTCGTATGTGCCGACCAAGATGGATCTCGGGAAGTCCATAGGCCTCACAGTGCCTTGCGCTGCGATAGCGGTGGAGAAGCAGGGAACTGCAACAAACGCGATCAAGGATGTCGTTTCAAAGGTGACAGGCAAGTCGGCGCCAGCAGAGCAGAAGCATGCCGCCGCGCCATCTGCGGCACCGCAGGCCCCAAAGGAGGAAAAAAAGGCCGCGACCCCCAAGCCGCAGAAGCCCAAGGCGCCAGAGGCGCCCAAGGAGGCTCCGAAGCCCGCATAAACACATGAGCTGATTGTATGGCAGACGAGCAACAGGCACCACAGTTTCCAGGATTCCTGGCCGAGATAATAGAGGTCAACGAGACCAAGAAGACCGGGATATACGGGGAGATATACGTGGTGTCGTGCAAGGTGCTCGAAGGCAAGGACAAGGGCAGGATAATAAGGAGGAACATGCTCGGCCCGTCTAAGGCAGGCGACATAATAAGGCTGCCTGACACGAGCAGAGAGGCCAGGGAGATAAAGGTAAAGTGACTGGTGCAACCACATGAAATGTTCATACTGCTCGGCAGAGATAAAGAGGGGGACAGGGCTGCTGTATGTCTACAAGACCGGCAACACGTCCTACTACTGCTCCAATCGGTGCTTCAAGAACGACATTGAGATGGGCAGGAAGATAAACCAGAAGTTGGTAAGGCGGAACGCAAAGGCCTCCGCGCCTGCGGGCAAGGCACAGTCGGCGGAAAGGAAGCCATCCGCAAAGGCGTAATGCGCTTACATCTAATCCTTAAGCGTCAGTGGTAAAGCAGTGTTGCTATAAGGTAGAAGACAAAGTATCCTATAAGAAACATCGTGATCCTGCCCTCCTGCGGCGCCTCTCGCTGAAAGAGCCTCCATATGACGAAGTACGCCACCGCAGGTACTGCGAAGAACATGAAAAGGTGCGGGAAGAGCGGCGCTATGCCGTATGGCTGCACCGCATCGGTAAGCGACACGTTTATGATTGGGACCAGTATGCCAACCACTGCGCCGTATATGCCGAACGCCACATTGGTCTTGAACTTGCTGTCGATTAACATATCAAAAAGCATTTGTCACACAAATTCTAAAAGGCTTGGGCATCCCGCAAGAGCGGCCCCAAATCCGTGTGCTGCGGGCGCGGCATCGAGCGCCAGCGGCAGAATGGGCCAAAACTGGCAAAGCCAGCCATGGCACAAGCCTTAAATATGAATTCGTGGAATTCTTCTTTTGCTCCTTTTGCGTTGATACAGCATGTCAAACACACTGAAAGGCGGCACCGCCGTTTCCGGCCCAGAGATAGAGCGCAAGTTCCTTGTGCGGTGGCTACCGGAGAGGCTGGGCCGCCGCAGGCACTATGACATACTGCAGGCGTACCTGAAGAACACAGATAAGGAAGAGGTCAGGGTGCGCAGCGCGGATGGCAAGTTCTACCTCACCGCGAAGCGTGGTTCCGGGCTCAAGAGGCACGAGGAGACCAAGACAATTTCCGCGGAGGATTTCGCCGCAAAACTCAGGCATGCCCGGGGCAGGCTGATAGGCAAGACCCGCTACATTGTGCCATACAAAGGCCGTGCCGTGGAGCTCGACGTCTATCGCGGCGGGCTGAAGGGCCTTGTAGTCGCTGAGGTGGAATTTGCGACAGTGGCACAGAGTAGGGCATTCATGCCCCCGCCCTGGCTCGGCAGGGAGGTGACATACGACAAGCGGTACAAGAACAAGGAACTATCGCGCCGCGGTGCCCCGCAGAGCACTGCCATTAGGCCAAGGACCTCGCGCAAGCAGGCTACATACGACCTCAAGCGCGGAGTGCGCGCAGCGGTGTCCGAGATACGGGCCATGCTCAAGACATCTGACACGCCAGTACTTGTCGGGCTGGCCGGCGGGTCGGCATCAGGCAAGACGTCAATGGTCAGCAGGCTGCTCAAGGACGCCTTGGGTCCATCAGCAATGATACTGCAGATGGACGACTACTTCAGGAACAAGGGTTTCATAAAGCGCCTGCCGAGCAGGAATGGGTACCTGAACTTCGATACACCCCGGGCCATAAAGCTCGACCTTTTCGCCGCCCACCTGCGCGAGCTGAGGGCCAATAAGCCGATAACCAAACCCGTATTCGACTTTGCGCTGGTGGAGTCCCCGACGTTCGAGACGGTGCGCCCAGCAAGGGTGATAATAGCAGAGGGGCTGTTCACGCTTGTCAAGCCCCTCGTGGACCTCTACGACCTTACAATATTCGTGGACGCCAGCCTGCAGGGGCAGATGCTCAGGCGCCTGTTGCGTGACACTGGAAGGAGCAAGATATATCCGGCATCCTCTGACGTGCTCGGGCTTTTCGTAAACGTGGCTGCATACGGCCACAGAAGGTACGTGGAACGCACGAAGAGGTGCGCCGACATAGTAATAAAGAACGACTTTGACCCAAGGAAGGAGGCGGCCAGGATAGGCAACTACACAGTACAGGCGAAGTTCATGGGCGACGTGCCGGAGGGCAGGCTGCTTTCCATGGGCGCCACAAAGATCGGCACATTCTCCCACATAGACGAATACTACATAACGCCGCAGATGGCCAAGGGCAGGAGCGGCGAGCAGCTCAGGATAAGGAGGGAAGGGGACCACACAACATTCTGCTACAAGGGTCCATCCACCGGGAGGGGTTCCAGCCGCAGGCCAAAGCTCGAGTTTCCGCTGGAGGGCGACAACAGCGAGATAAAGAAATTCCTGCTGTCAATATCCAAGGGCAACATAATAAGGGTTGATAAGGAGAGGACTGGCTACACGATGGACGGCATAACCGTGAACGTTGACAGGAACGTCACAAAGACCGAGGCCGGCGGCAAGAGGCGGCTCAGCTCCTTCGTGGAGGTAAAGTATGGCGACGGCCCTGGCATGCGCGAGAGGGCCAGCGGGCTTATAGGCAGGCTGCGGTTGTCAAACAGCATAAACATGTCGTATGCGGACATGTGAGTGCGTCATCTTCTCTTCCTGCTGCCTTCCTCGAAGACAGAGTCGAGGTCGAAGTTCTCCTCCACGTCCTTGAGCTTGCGCTCGATCCCTGATTCCGTGTACTCCGGGAACTCCACCCCACTTATGACCAGCATCACGCGCAGCGAGTCCTTCTGCATGTCAGTGTCTATCCTCGCGCCCCACTTCAGCATCGCCTCCCCCCCTATCCTTGCGGAGACCTCCTGGAATATCGCCTCCGACTCCCTGAGCGTCAGGCTCTCCCCGCCGACTATGTTCACCAGCGCCTTCTTTGCAGTGCTTAGGTCCGCGTCAAGCATCGGGCTCTTTATGGCGTTGTCCAGCGCGACAACCGCCCTGCTTGTGCCGCTCGACGTCGCTATGCCCTCCCCAGAACCTATTACGGCGAAGCCCGAATCCTTAAGTACTCCCTTGAGGTCGGCAAAGTCTATGTTTACCATGCCCGGCTTTGTTACCATCTCAACTATCCCCTTTGTGGCCCCTGCCAGTACCTCGTCTGACACCCGGAACGCCATGTTAAGCGGCAGGTCCGGCGCAACGGCCAGTAGCTTGTCGTTGTGGATTATTATCGTGGTGTCGGTCACGCGCTTGAGCTTTGCCAGCCCCTCCAGCGCGTTCTTCATCCTTGTCTTTCCCTCGCTGCTGAACGGCAGCGTTACAATCGCAACGCACAGCGCCCCAGATTCCCTTGCCTGGTTCGCAATGGTGGCTATGGACCCTGTACCTGTGCCCCCGCCCAGGCCGCATGTAACGAACACGAGCTGCGCATCCCCTATGAGATGCCTTATCTCCTCCTTGCTTTCTACGGCGGCTTCCTCTCCGACTCTTATGTCGCTTCCTGCGCCAAGCCCCTTGGTTATCTTCTTGCCTATGAGCAGCTTCCTCTCTGCCTTGGTCTTGACTAGGTGGGATGCGTCGGTATTCATGGCTATGAGCGTGGCCCCCTGCACCCCTATGCTCTGCAGCCTGGTTATGGTGTTGCTGCCGCTACCCCCGGTGCCTATGACATAAATCTTCGGCTTGGCGCTCTCTATGAAGCGGAGTATCTCCTCGTCGTCTGGACTCAGACTTCCTGCCATCCGATTACCTGGTCGCAGCCTATATATGGCTACAAAAAGATAAAAAACTATTGCAATGGGCGGTTTAAGGGAATTGCGCCCAACGCTGGCGTGCAAACAGTATTTATTTGTATAGTTGGCTAAATAAATACTGGTTCATGCAAGGTTCTAAGTGCGGCAATTCCACTGTTTTTCAGGTGTGTAAATATGGCAGCAAGCGGAGGAATCCTCGGCAAAAAGGTACGTGACCTCAAATTGAAGAAAGGCATGGGGGTAGGCGAGCTTATAGGGTCCATGGAAGACATGGGCGGCTTCTCCGGCCAGAACATGGTCAACGGCATAGGGATACTGCGGGCCATGACCAGCGATAAGGAATCGTTCAACTTCCTCTCCTTTCCGGCCGACATAGTCGCAACCGGCCTGAGGGGCGCACTCGCGGCATCGGTGAAGTACTTCGATGCCATAATAACGACGTGCGGCACCCTTGACCACGACCTGGCAAAGGCATACGGTGGCGTGTACAGCCTGGGCAGCTTCGACGTGGACGACACTATGCTGCACAAGCGCGGCATATACAGGCTTGGTAACATATTCATAGAGAAGGACGAGTACGGCCTCAAGGTCGAGGATGCGTTCAACAGCATCATGGGCGACATATACAAGTCCAAGGACTACAAGAAGGAGTACAGCCCAAGCGAGCTGATAAACGAGTTCGGCAAGCGCATAAAGGACGAGGACTCAATAATGCGCCAGGCATACCTGCACAACGTGCCCATATTCAATCCTGGCATAGTGGACGGGGCGTTCGGCACTCAAGTCACGTTCTTCTCCCAAGACCACGACTTCAAGCTCAACGTGCTCAAGGACGAGCTTGCGCTGAGCAACATACCATTCGACAACAAGGTCACCGGCGCCCTGATGGTGGGTGGCGGGATAAGCAAGCACCATGTCATATGGTGGAACCAGTTCAAGGGCGGCCTTGACTATGCGGTATACATAACCACCGCATCACAGTACGACGGCAGCCTGTCTGGCGCACGGCTGACTGAGGCTGTATCGTGGGGCAAAGTCAAGGAGAAGGCAAAGTATGTTACGATAGACGGCGACGCCACCATAATACTGCCAATCATGTTCGCCGCCGCAGAACTGGTCTAGCCAAGTGATAGATTTGGATTCAAAAGTAATAGAAGCGCTCCTTTCAAGCAGGGAGATAACCATCCCGCCAGGGATAGTCAACAGCATGCGGCTCACCAAGCGAAGGTTGCAGAACCTCGGCGAGGAGGAGTTCATCAACGACGACCTGCATGCGCCCGCCATGCACCTGCTCAAGAGCAGCGGCAAGCTAATACGCCCCGGGCTGGTATTCAGCTCGGCATACATGCTCTCGCAGAAGCCAGAGGACTTCGTTGACCTTGCCGCAGGGATAGAACTTCTACACACCGCATCCCTGATACACGACGACATAATAGACAAGGACTCCGTGCGGAGGGGTGACCAGGCGGTGCACAGGAAATTCGGTGAGAGCAAGGCAATCCTCGCCGGCGACGCCCTGATAGCAAAGGCCATACAGCTCACAAGCCCCTACGGCAGCAAGGTCGTCATGCGCGCATCTGAGGCGGCCATGGCGATGTGCGCTGGCGAGATACTGGACCACGAGCAGCAGCAGAGCAGGTCAGTGCCAGACCTGCAGACGTACCTCAACATAGCCAGGCTCAAGACGGCATACCTAATAGGCGTCTCGACGAGCATCGTTGCGGACTACGCAGGTCACGGCAACAGGGACGTGCTTTACGAGATAGGCACCAATATAGGGTATTCGTTCCAGATAAAGGACGACATAATGAACTATGTGGGCGCGGAGGACAGGGCCGGCAAGGACGTCATGAACGACGCGAAGAACAGCAGGCCCAACATAATCTCGGTGTTCTCCGGCCACGGCAGGGACGATCCTCTCAAGACTGCGATAAAGCTCAACAATTTCTACATAGACGCATCCCAGGCCCTGCTGGAATCAATGGACAAATCCGACATAATCTCCCCATACCTGGAGTTCCTGCGCATAAAGGCGTAGCCGCAGTCAGCCAGGAATGTTTATCACGTCTCCTATCATGGGTGCGTGGGCGTCAAATCCCTCTAGCTTAAGCGATTCGGCGAAAGCCTTCGCATTGTCATGGTCCCCGTGCACGCACACCACCATCTGCGGCGAGCTTTCCCTCACGTACCTGTGCAGGTCGCTCATGCCGGCGTGCGCAGAGAAGTCGTACGATTCGACAGGGTGGTTTATCTTCCTCTTCGCACCGTCCAGCGTCACATACCCGTGATCCAGGAGTGTCTTGCCGTTAGTGCCATCCTGCTGGAACCCTGTCAGTAGAACCTTCGAGTTCCTTCCCAGGCGCGTTATGTAGTCCAGCACCGGGCCACCGTTGAGCATGCCTGATGTGGTCAGTATTATGGACGGGCCGTTCAGCGCTTCCTTGCGCTCCCTGCGTTCCCTGATCCAGTTTGCGTCCCTCGCTGCCTTGGAAAGTATGTCTGCGTTGTTTATGTACTTCGGGTAGTTCAGCACGATCGATGTGGCCTCCTTTGCCATGCCGTCTATGTACACGGAGCTTGCAAGGTCGTTCTGGTACAGTATCGAAAGTATCTCTTGGCTCCTGCCTACCGCGAACACCGGGACCAGCGCAGTGCCGCCGCTGTCCAGTGTCTCCGTGACGCTGTCCACAAACCGCTTCACGGTGTCCTTCCTGTCAGGGTGGTCCTTGGTTGCGTATGTGGATTCGATTATGAGTATGTCGCTCTCAACCATCTCGGCGCCCTTGTGCAGCGTCTGCGGTGCGACTTTGAGGTCCCCTGTGTACACTATCCTGCGGTAGTCCCTGGCCTTGGCCCGCTCTAGCAGCGTTATGGCGCTGCCGCTTATGTGCCCCGCATCGTAGAACGTTATGTCATAGTTGCCGAAATTTGCCGTATGGTGGTAGTCTGTGACCTGATAGCGATCCACAAACTCCACTATCTGCCGCTTGTGAAACTTAGGTTGCGTCTTCTCCTTCTTCGCTATGCTGAGCGAGTCCTGCAGCAGCAGGTTTGACAGCTTGAGCGTGGGCTGTGTGCCAAATGCCGGGATGGGGTCTCTGCCGAACAGGCCCGGGGTGAATCCGCTGTGGTCAAGGTGCGCATGGCTGAGTATGAGCGCGTCTACCTTAGGGGTGGCCACCGGGTAATCTATCTTGTGGTCTATCTTTATCCCGTAGTCGAACATGAAGCATCTTTCGTCCTGCAGGTAGATGGCCGACCTGCCCACTTCCTGCGCGCCTCCATAGAATTTCAGTTGCATAAAAAACACGAAAATAACGCCGATTCAAGGCGCCAATTTTACTTTATCAAGAATATATATAAATATTCATTTTTAATATTAAATCGAATGGTTTCCATGGCGGACGAAGTCAATTTTATCGACCTTATTGCGCTGTCAAAGATAGGGCCAGACACAACGTCAGACAAGTACGGCGGCCTGATAAATTCGTCCTTTTTCGATGCCGCAAACATCCTGGGCGGGCTCAGCATAAAGCATCTGGTGTCCCTTTCCAACCCTATCGCCGTCACTGAAGTCGGCAAGCAGTTCATCGATGAAGCCAACGCCAAGGCGAAGACAGACTTCGACCCTCTCGACCTAACGATACTCACGCAGATAAAGACCGGCAAGAAGAGCGTGGAGGAACTCGGCGCCGCGGTGAGCGTAAGGCCAAGGGATCTGGCACTGCACCTGTTCAAGCTCACGCAGCAGGGATACACTACCTATGAGTTCAGGAGCGGTATAATCACGCTGATGCTTACTGAAAAGGGGTTCGCCCAGGCAAGTTCCGGTGTTATGCCAAGGCCCTCCCCTCCCCAGCCGCCCGCACAACCCGCGCAATCCCCGCCGCAGCCAAGCTCCCCCACCGTTCCAATGCAGACACAACCCACTCCTAGCCAACCTGCTGCCCCGGCAATTCCCACTCCGATGCCCACTGCGCCCACACCACCAGTTCCGGCTGCATCCGCGCAGGCATCCGCCGCCCAACCTGCGCAGCCCGCAGAGCAGAAGTCCCTGACTCCGCAGGAGGTTGAAAAGAAGATAAAGGCTGCGAAGATGCGCCAGAGAATCATCGTCGTCCTTGTCGTGATAATCGTAATTCTTGCGATAATTGCCATTGCAAAGTACGCATAAGCGCGCTACGGTGCTACATATAAACGAAAAACACTCACGCATCCACGCGCAGCATTACGGTTCCTTTCATACTTCAACCCAAGGTGTTAGAATGATAAAAGTGACGAAAAGGATGCAGGACATAATAAACAGGGACAGAAAAGTGTTCCTCACCACGACAAGGGTGGACTATCCATTCATAGCCGACCGCGGCGAGGGCGACTTCGTGTGGGATATCGAGGGAAACAAGTTCATAGACTTCACCAGCTTCGTGTCGGTGCACAACCTGGGCGTAAACTCAAGGGCCGCGGTAAGGAACGCGGTCAAGACCCAGCTGGATCGCCTGTCCCA
Organism: Microcaldota archaeon; assembly: GCA_021807115.1. GTDB lineage: Archaea > Micrarchaeota > Micrarchaeia > Micrarchaeales > Micrarchaeaceae > JAJZYD01. The sequence continues at coordinate 17,398 of JAKAPJ010000005.1, read as the reverse complement.
TGCTGCATTCACCGACTTCCATGCCGAACTGCCGGTCAAGTTCGCGGAGCTACTCATAAAGATGTTCCCTGCCGGATTCGGCAAGATGTTCCTGTCAAATTCCGGCACCGAGGCCAACGAGGCGGCAATGAAGTTCGCTAACATTTTCACCAAGCGGCCGTACTTCATGGCATTCTACAATTCTTTCCACGGCAGGACAAGGGGATCCCTCTCGCTCACCAGCAGCAGGCTGAAGCAAAGGGAGCACTTCGGAGGCGGATTCGCCCCGGTGGTCCACGTGCCGTTCCCCAACTGCTACCGCTGCCCCCTTAAGCTCAAGTATCCGGAGTGCGGGATAGCGTGCCTTGACTACATAAGGCAGTACCCGCTGAAGAAGGAGGTTAGCCCTGACGAGGTGGCCGCATTCTTCCTAGAGCCAGTACAGGGCGAGGGCGGATACGTGTTCCCGCCACAGGACTACTACAAGGAACTTAGGAAGCTTCTTGACGAGCATGGGATACTCATGGTGTCCGACGAGGTGCAGACAGGGTACATGAGAACCGGCAAGTTCCTGGCCCTGGACAACTACGGTGTCAAGGCTGACATGTACACAATGGCGAAGGCGCTGGGCGCAGGCCTGCCAATAGGCGCCACGGTCGTCAGCAACAAGCTCGGCGACATACCATCCGGATCCCACTCAAACACGTTCGGCGGCAACCTGCTGGCCGTGGCGGCGGGATACGAGTCCCTCAAGTACGTCTCGCAGAACAAGGCAAAGCTAGAGCACGACATCAAGGTGAAGGGCAAGATGGCCCTTAAGCGCCTGAAGGAGATGGAGGAGCGCTACGAGCTTGTGGGCGATGCGCGCGGTATGGGTCTCATGCTCGCGATAGAGTTGGTCAAGGACAAGGGCACCAAGGAGCCGGCAGTTGATGAGCGCGACCAGGTTGTGTCAGAGTGCTTCAACAACGGCCTGATACTGCTCGAGTGCGGCGAGTCAACCATAAGGATAATACCGCCCGTCACCATAAGCGAGAATAGCCTCGCCAAGGGGCTGGACATACTGGAGAACGCCATCAGGGAGGTAAACGTAAAGATGATGTCCAAGTAGCCCTGGCGTCAGCGCCCGTTCAGCATCGTCTCTATAGTGCTGACCAGCGGCAGCCCGTCCTTGTCGGTTATCTTCAGGATGTCAGGCATCTTTAGTAACTCCATAGCTGCGCCCTTGTACCTTGCCACGTAGTACGCCACGGCGTACCCGCTGCTGTCCACGAGCTTTAGGATATCGTCGAACTTCGTAAGCTCCAGCGCCGCATCCTCATGGAAGAATGCCGCCTCATGCGCCACCGTCCAGTGGTTGTTGTCCGCAAGCGTCAAGATATCTGGGTATGCCATGAGCTCCAGCGCCGCCTTCTCGTGGTCCGCGACCTCATGCGCCACCGTCCTGCCGTTCTTGTCCCTCAGTCTGAGTATGTCAGGCAGCTTTGTGAGTTCCTCGGCTGGCGCCTCAAAACTGGCGACCTCATGCGCCACGGTGAGCCCGTTGCCATCCGCAAGCCTCAGTATATCCGGCATCTTCGCCATCACTGCAGCCGCAGACTCGTATCCCGCCGCCACATGCGCCACCGTCCTGCCGTTCTTGTCGGCCATCTTGAGTATGTCAGGCAGCTTTGTGAGCGCCAGCGCCGCATCCTTGTGCCGTGCCGCCTCATGCGCCATTGTCCAGCCGTCATCGTTTGCTATCTTGAGTATGCGCGGGTACCCTATCACGAAGACCGCTATGTCCGGGTCATCCCTGATCTTTTCAAACAGGACGGCCGGGCTCCTGGTGCCCTCCTGGACCCCGTAGGCCTGCTCCAGGAATTCCATCCTCATAATCTCTATGCGCGTTTCATCCCTCATGTTTACCACCGTATTTTCACTGTGTGCCCTTGGTGGCCGCATGGCGCGCCATGATCTTCTTTATGACATGGTTCAGCACCCCGCCGCTCATGTAGTATTCCATCTCTATGGGGGTATCTATCCTAACGACAAGCTCCGCTTCCGACTGGGCACCATCTCCATTCTTCGTGTAGATGAGCTTGACTGCCTGCTTGGGTGCAAGCTTCTTAGGAAGCCTTACTGATACGGGCTTCGTAGGGTCTATGTTCAGCGTCTTTGCATCCTGCCCGCTCTTGAACTGCAGTGGCAGCAGTCCCATCCCAACAAGGTTGCTCCGGTGTATCCTCTCAAAGCTCTTGGCTATCACGGCCTTCACCCCTATCAGCATCGGCCCCTTGGCCGCCCAGTCCCTAGAGCTGCCAGACCCGTACTCCACCCCTGCTATCACCACAAGCGGCACATTCTCCTTCTTGTACTGCATCGCGGCTTCGTATATGGTTGTCTTCTTCCCGTCAGGCAGGTGAAGCGTATAGCCGCCCTCCACCCCTGGCAGCATCAGATTCTTTATCCTGTTGTTCGCGAACGTGCCCCTCATCATTACCTCATGGTTGCCCCTTCTCGTCCCGTAAGTGTTGAAGTCCTCAAGTTTCACCCCCCTCTCTATCAGGTACCTACCCGCAGGGCTGTCCTTGCCTATCGCCCCGGCAGGCGATATGTGGTCCGTTGATATAGAGTCCCCGAACACCGCAAGCACACTTGCACCCTCTATATCTCCGACGCTCCTTTCCTTCCCCGGGTCGAAGCCCTCGAAGAACGGTGGCAGCCGTATGTACGTGCTTGCCGCGTCCCACCGGTATGCCTTGCCCTGCGGTATGTCGAGCGTGTTCCAGTACGGGTTCACGTCATATATGTGCTTGCCGTACTCCTTCTCAAACATGTCAATGCTTATCGCCCTGTGTATTACATCGTTTATCTCCTTCTGTGACGGCCATATGTCCCTCAGGTAGATGTCCTCCCCCTTGCTGTTCTTGCCAAGCGGATCCTTTGTGAGATCCTTCAGCACCGTGCCGGCTATGGCATACGCGATAAGCAGTGGCGGGGACATAAGGTAGTTGGCCCTCACATCCGGATGTATCCTTGCCTCATAGTTCCTGTTCCCAGACAGCACGGCCGCTACCGCAAGCCCGTTCTTGTTTATCGCATCGCTCTGCCTGTCTATGAGCGGGCCGCTGTTGCCTATGCACGTTATGCATCCGAAGCCCACCAGGCCGTATCCCAGTTTCGCCAGAGGCTCCATCAGCCCCGCCCTCTCCAGGTACCTTGTAACCACGCGCGAGCCTGGCCCGAGGCTGGTCTTGACCTTCCTTGTATTGACCGACAGCCCCCTCTCCAGCGCCTTCTTCGCAAGCAGACCCGCCCCTATCATCACAGAGGGGTTGCTGGTGTTGGTGCAGCTGGTTATGGAAGATATGACTATATCCCCGTCCGACAGCCTCGTCTCATATCCGTCCTCGTATTTGATGTTCACGCCCTTGAGCTTCTTGTGCATCGGCGCGCTTTTTATTTTGCCGTTCTCCACAGTTTCGCTCTCCGCGGCCCAGCGGGTGTAGTCCACCTGCTCAATCTTGTGCTCGCTACCGTGCCTGTCATCCTCCATGAACGTTTCCGCAAAGTTGACCTTCACCTTGCCAAGAGGCAGCTGCTGCTTTGGCTGGCTCGGCCCAGATACGCTTGGGGCTATGGAATCCAGGTCCACCTCAATCACATCGCTGTACTCGACTTTGTCGTAGTTGATGTTCAGCATGTTCTGCGCCTCGTAGTACTTCCTTACCAGCTCTATCTGTTCATCACTCCTGCCTGTGCTCCTCATGTACCTGAGGGTCTCCTCGTCCACGGGGAATATCGCTATTGTAGCGCCGTACTCTGGGCACATATTGGACAGCGTTGCCCTGTCAGGTAGCGAGAGGTTCTTCAGGCCTTCGCCGAAGAACTCTACGAACATGTTGACCACGCCCCTCTCCCTGAGGAGTCGGGTCAGCGTGAGCGCAAAGTCCGTGGCTGTCACCCCGTCCCTCATCTTGCCGGTCAGGTGCACTCCAAGCACTTTGGGCGTGGTGAACGACACCGGCTGGTCAAGCAGCGCCGCCTCGGCCTCTATACCACCTACACCGAACCCCACTATACCAAGCGCGTCCACCATGGTGGTGTGCGAGTCCGTGCCAACCAGTGTGTCGGGGAACGCTACACATCCGTCCTTGGTGTCCCTTGTTGTAACGCACTGTGATATGTACTCCAGGTTGACCTGGTGGCATATGCCCGCAGAGGGCGGCAGCACCCTGAACTTCTCGAATGCCTGGCTGGCCCATTTTAGGAGCAGGTACCTCTCTCTGTTCCTCTCCATCTCCTTCTCCTGGTTCAGCTGCACCGCATTGATGTAGTTGAAGGAGTCCACCTGCACCGAGTGGTCTATCACAAGGTCCACCGGTATTATGGGCTGTATCAGGTCCGGGGACCTGCCCGCGCCTACGATATAGTCCCTCATTGCCGTCAGGTCCACAACCGCCGGCACGCCGGTGAAGTCCTGCATCAGCACCCTGGCGACCTTGAACGGAACGTCGCAGTCCGCCGGATCCTTGGGGTTCCAGCCCGCAAGCGTCTCCACATCCCCCTCCGTTACGGTCCTACCGTCCAAGTTCCTAAGTAGTGATTCAAGCACTATGCGTATGGAAAACGGCAGCCTTGCCATAGAAGGCAGCCCCGCCCTCTCCAGCGCCGCAAGCGAGTAATAGGATACAGTCTTGCCACCGCTTAGCTTGAAGGTGGAAAGTGCGTCCCATCTGCCTTTGGATTGTGGTTTACGTGATGCCATGAGGTCTCACCGCAAGGGGATATGTGTGATACGAAGTACATATCCACGTTAAATACTAAATAACATATACAGTCATCCATCGATCTTCCTAATTATCTCCTCAGACATCTCCATTGTGCCGACCGGTTTCTTTGGCATCAGGTCATATGTGACCTTCTTCTTTTCCCTAATGACCTCGAGCACCGCACCCTCCAGGTCTTTGGCCGCCTTATGCTCCCCTATATGGTCCAGCATCATCACAGCGCTCAATATCGTTGCAGTGGGGTTCACTTCATCCTTGCCTGCGTGGGTCGGCGCGCTGCCATGCACTGGCTCAAACATGGCGTACTCCCTGCCTATGTCTGCGCTGGGCGCTACGCCGAGCCCCCCAACAATCCCCGAGCAGAGGTCCGAGACTATGTCGCCGTACAGGTTCGGGCATACGAGCACGTCATACTGTTCGGGCTTTGTGACAAGCTGCATGCACATGTTGTCCACTATCCTGTCCTCAAACTCCACAGCCGGATGCTCTTTTGCGACCTCCTGCGCGGTCTTGAGAAACAGCCCGTCCGCGAACTTCATGATGTTGGCCTTGTGCACCGCTGTCACCTTCCTCCTCTTGTTGTGCTCCGCGTAGTCAAATGCGAACTCCACTATCCTCTTGCTGCCGAATTTGGAGATAGGCTTTATGGCTATGGCGCTGTCCTCGCGTATTGACTTGCCCTGCTTGCGCTTGATGAAGCCTATGAGCTCCTCGGTGTCCTTCCCTCCGATGTCAAACTCTATCCCCGCGTACAGGTCCTCCGTGTTCTCCCTTACTACTACCAGGTTGACATCGGAGTACCTTGACTCCACGCCAGGGAATATCCGCGCAGGCCTCACGTTTGCGAACAGGTCCAGCCTCTGTCTCAGCTCCACGTTCACGCTGCGGAACCCCACACCCACAGGTGTCGTTATCGGCCCCTTCATTATTATGCGGTTCTTTTTCGCGGACCTAAGCGTCTTTTCCGGTATCACGTTTCCGAACTTCTCGTTTGCCGTCTGCCCGGCGAGCTGCTCGTCCCATCTCACGCTGAACTTGTGCTTCCTCGCTATTGCATCCACGCACATCCTTGCGGACCTTGTCACTTCTGGCCCAACCCCGTCGCCGGGTATAAGGGTAACGGAGTACTCCATCCAGTCGCCTCACTTCCTTTTTTCTATAGGTACGAACTCCAGGTCCACTGGCCCTATGTAGTTGTCAAGCGGTCGTATGAGCCTGTTGTCGCTGTACTGCTCCAGCGCGTGCGCGCTCCAGCCAACCACCCTGGCTATCGCGAATATGTCGCTGTCCATCTCCGCAGGCATGCCGAGATTGTGGTACACTATTGCCGAATAGAAGTCCACGTTCGGGTACAATCCCTTCTCCTTCAGCATCTTAGTCTCTATCTTATCGGCCATGTCAAACCATTTCATGTCCCCTTTCTTCTGGCTGAACGATTTGGCCTCCTCTTTCAGTATTACCGCCCTCGGGTCGAACGTCTTGTAGACCCTGTGGCCTATCCCCATTATCTTCTGCTTGTTGGCCAGCGCATTGTTGATATACGTGTCCACATTGCTGGCACTGCCTATCTGCGAGAGCATGCCCATGACCTGGGATGCGGCTCCGCCGTGCAGCGGCCCCTTCAGCACGCCTATCCCGGTGACCATCGCAGAAAACATGTCGCTTAGCGTGGATATAGTGACCCTCACCGCGAAAGTGGACGCGTTGAAGCTATGTTCAGCATGGAGTATGAAATCCATGTCGATCGCCCTGGCCTCCTCCTGGGTCGGTTCCGCGCCGCGGACCATGTAGAGGTAGTTCGCTGCAAGGCTAAGCTTCTTGCTAGGCTTTACCAGCGGCAGACCGTTCTTCACCCTATAGAAATACGCCGAAAGTACGGGCACGGCCGCAGTCAGCGTCACGGCCTGGTCTAGCTGCTGCTCAGCAGTCAGCTTCCTTGCATCAGGTATGCCCGCACCGAGTGCGCTCACAAGCGTCCTCATGGCTTCCATGGAGTTCATGGTTACCGGAAGCGACTTCAGCGTCTTCATCACCGGTTTTGGCAGTTTCCTGCGCGCGGCGAGCGTCTTGACGAATCCCTTCAGATCGCCCTTCGTGGGCAGCTTCCCGTACAGCAGCAGGTACGCCACCTCCTCGAATGTGCAGTGGGCAGCAAGGTCCTGTATCTTGTAGCCCCTGTACTCGAGCCTCCCGTTCTCCCCGTCGAGCAGGCATACCTTCGAGTTTCCGGCGATTATCCCCTCCAACCCCTTCTTGAGTTCAGTTTCCACTATTTGCTTGTCGGTCATTCTACCACCCTTTATTTCATCTGCGAGACCAGCGCGCGTATCTTCTCAGCGGACGCGGCCAGATCGCGCTTTTCATCGTCATTCAGGTTGAGTTGCACTATCTTCTCAATGCCCCCCGCCCCGACCACGACCGGCACTCCCATGAAAATCCCGTTTATGCCGTATTCGCCCTCCACATAGGCCGAGCACGGCAGAACCATCTTCTTGTCGAGCAGTATCGATTCCACTATGAGGGCCAGCGAAGACGCGGGCGCATAGTAGGCGCTCGAGTCCTTCTCGAGCTTGATTATCTCCGCGCCGCCGTTCCTTGTCCTCTCAACCATAGCGGTTATCTTCTCCTTCGGCACAATGTCCTCTATCGGCACCCCGCCTATCCTCGTGTGCCTGACAAGGGGCACCATCGTGTCACCGTGGCTGCCCAGGACCAGGGTGGTTATGTCCTTCACGCTTGCCCCCGTCTCCATTGCTATGAACTCCCTGAGCCTTGCGGAGTCCAGTATGCCAGCCATCCCTATAACCCGATTCTTCTGGAAGCCTGTCTTCTTCATGGTGAGATAGACCATGGCATCGAGCGGGTTCGTGACAACCACAAGGACCGCATTCGGCGCATATGTCTTTATCCCTTCAGTAAACGAGCTTATCAGCGCCGCATTAACTGCTAGCAGGTCATCCCTAGACATGCCCTCTTTCCTGGGTATGCCTGCAGTTATGACCACCACATCGCTGTCCTTTATGTCAGCGAGCTCTCCTGTGGCCTTGATCTTCACGTCGAACCCCTCCACCGGCGCGCTCTCCAGTATGTCAAGCGCAATGCCCTGTGCCTTATCCACCGTCCTGTTCCAAAGCACTATGTCCCCGAGCTGCTTGTATGCAAGTATCTGGACGAGCGTTGCACCAACCTTACCGGCACCTATGACTGCGATCTTCTTTCTCCCCATTTCATCCCCATTTCTGGTATCAGAATTAAAGTATATAAAAGTATGGTAAAAGATGGTAATAGTGGTACCACTAATGCCTATTTTGTGCAATGCCAACGTGTGTCAGCCTTTGCGATTCATTCCCGGATAGTTCAACATCGCCCTATTTATCGTTTGCTCACGTGTCGGGACATTGCTTTGGCATCCAAATTTCTCCACCACGAAAGACGCCGCCGAAGACGCCACTCTGGCGGAACGGAGCAGGTTCCCGTTTTCAATATAGGACGATACGAAGGTTCCAGCAAATGCGTCACCTGCGCCAGTCGGGTCCACAACCATATTCGGTCTGCAAGGCCTAACCTTCATGTCCTCATGTGCCGAAATAACCTCACACCCCCTCGCCCCGCGCGTCTTCACGACGATATCTAGCCCAAAATCGCGTATAATGCCTTTCAAGGATTTCCCGACAATCCTTTTTGCCAGGTCGGTCTCATATTCATTTGCAAACAAAATGTCAGAATTGGAGAAGCACAGTTCAAGTTCCCTTTTGCTAAAGTACTCCATGGAATGCGCCGGAGAAAACACCCTCAGCCCCCTCGAATGTAGCAGTGAAAATATGTTGAGCTTTTTTAATGGATGTGTGCAGTACACTGCCTTTGCGTGGTTACTGGTACATATGCGCCTGACATGTGAAGCCAACTTGCTGTCATCCGCATCTGGCCCCATCCCGTAGAAGTACACCTTTGACGCGTCTTTCATGTTGAAAACATATACGGTGTCGGTCTGGGTGCCCCTGTCATGGAGCAGCCCTGCCGTCCCAAGAGCGAATTTTCTGAAATGATCCGCATAGCCGCTGCTGTCGAAATCGTTTCCCACCTTTGCAGCAAGGAGCACGGAACTGCCAAAGGCGCTCGCAAAGACCGAAAAATTCGAACCTCTCCCCCCAAAAGACCTAATCATCTCATCCACAAGTATGAGAGCTGATGAGCTGCGCGCTTTGCCTGCATTACCTATATAGTCTATGGTAGTATTTCCTATACAGACTATATCAAAGATGCTGCGCCTTTCTGTTTTTGCCATGATACTACCCAAATCTCCATAAGTCAAAGCAAGCCGTGTAATCTCCAGATATTACGATTATAAATAAGCAGTGGAGATTATAAATAATCAGAACAAACAGAATACAAAACGGATAATTATGCGCAGCACCAAGGAAATATGGGAGCGCGAATATTCAGGCAAAAACATACCCTCCAGCGTCTCATCAAGGCCTTCAAGATCCCTGCCAATATTCCTGGACTTCCTCCGAAGCAAAAACATAAAGCCGGGCGGGAAGATCATAGAGCCTGGATGCGGCCGAGGCAGGAATGGGCTTTACATGGCAAAATTGGGGTTTGACGTTTTTGGCCTTGATATAGCATCTAATGCTCTTGGGGAATTTAAGGAACGCGCAGATGTGCAAGGCATCGCCCCGAGGGTTCATCTTTACAACACCCCCATCTCAAAAAAGCTCCCGTTCCCAGATAAATTCTTTGACATCGGGGTTGACATAGAGGCGTTTTTCAGGCTGGTAACAAAAAATGACATTTACACCTACAGGAAAGAGATATATCGTGTGCTCAAGGATGGTGCCTATCTCCTCCAGTACCAACTTCATCCCGGTGACGGCTACTACAAGTCAGTGCTACGCGACCCTAGTAAATCGGACGACGGCATCGCAGTATTCCAGGACAAAAACGAAACACGCGGCAGGCTTTACACCACCACCCAGCTGAAATACCTGTTCTCAGGATTTTTTGCGCCGCGGATGTCCAGAACACTGGAATTCCAAGACATTACCTACGACATAATGTACGGCATGCCATACCGCCGCAAACTCTCATTGGTCATATTCCAGAAAATCCCGCACCGCCCGCCCCGGGCCAGGCCATAGGTGCTCACACGCCACGCTGCCTGCCTCCTGGCCACCGATATGTCAAGATCCATGTCAACAATGGCGGCGTAACCATAAAATATAAATACTGTACAATACAGAGTAGTCTTCAAAATGCGGTAGATTTGCATGGCAAAACAGGCGACTAAGAAGACAAATGTGGATGCGGCAACAGACCTGATGTACAGCTTGGTAGAGCGCACCACCAAGGCAGTTGACGCCACTATGAATCGTGCCGATGCCGCAGGTGATAATGACATTTCTGCGATGTTCTCGGCCGTCACCGTCATATCCAGCGCGCTGGAGGCATACGTTGCGGAAAGCAAGACTATAAAGGAGAAGCTGGACAAGAGCCTCAGCCTTGCCCAGATGGTGCAGTTCAACAAGGAGGTGGAGGAGGTCGAAAAGAAGGGCAAGGCATACCTATCCTCGCTCCCTCCAGCTGCACGGGACGGAATACAGGAATACGAATCCATCAAGAATAGCAATGCCCTAACAGAGAGAGAAAAGAGGATGTACATGGCGTGGGTTGTGGACAAGGAGATAAAGGCCGCCATACCCGAGATACAGCGCGAGATCGGTTCAATGGCTCCCCTGCTAGCTTTGGGCAGTCTACTGAGCGGCCTAGCCGGTGAAGACTCAAAGGAGCCAGCACCAGTGGGCCTGCGCAAGGACGACAAGACAAAGTAACGCCGCACCCCTCAATACCGGCCCGTACCGCATATGCGGTAGCATCTCCACGATGCCGCCACGCTCCGCCGCTAAAGCAAAAGATATTAATAGGTTTTCGAGGCAATTATATCTGCTTAAAGCCTGATTTGCTCTACGAGTCTCTGGTTCATCCAGATTTAAGTGCTTTTAATGGCTAATGTATTCGATGTAAAGGGGTCAGAACTGGTGAAGCGTGCCGCCGCGCAGCTAAAGACCATGCTCAAGAAGCCAGAGTACCTGAACTACGTCAAGTCTGGCGCAAACAAGGAGCGTGTTCCGGCTGACCCGGATTTCTACTTCGTAAGGAGCGCATCAATACTTAGGCAGGTGTATCTGAACGGGCCCCTTGGGGTCTCGAGACTCAGGACAAGATACGGCAGCAGGAAGGAGCACAAGATCCACAGACACCACCATGTGATGGCGGGCGGCAGCATAATCAGGGACATAATGGCGAGCCTCGAGACAGTGAACTTGGTGAAGAAGACCAAGAAGGGTCGCGTGATAACGCCGCAGGGCAAGTCGTTCCTTGACAAGATAAGCAAGGACCTCGCAAACGAGGCTAAATAAAACAGAGTGCAGCAGCATGTATGAGCAGGAGGATAACCAGCAGGAGCCGAACAATGCGAAGATAAGGAAGATGGTACAGGAGCGGATGAAAAGGCTGCAGATCGAGGAGCAGAAGAAGAACGTGATGCAGAAGCTGCTGGATCCAGCCGCATACAATCGGCTCATGAACATAAGGCTGTCAAACCGCGAGCTGTTCGATCAGGTCATGGATTTAATAATATCATTGGCACAATCAAATAGGATACAGGGCCGGCTCACCGAGAAGCAGTTGATCGGCATACTTGAGCGGGTCACATATAAGAAGGAACCTACGCTGCAATTCAAGCACAAATGAAGTGGGAAAATGTCTAGGAAAACGCGCGAGAAGAAAATGAGGCTTGGCGCCAACCTCAAGAGATCGAGGAGGCTGCCACCGCTGGCTAGCATACGCACCCACCGGCGCCTGCAGATGAACCTCTTCAAGAGGGACTGGAGGAGGACGAAACTGAAGTTGAAATAGCTGATAGCGATGACAGACAGGGTACTAACAATCAACATACGCAAATACCTGGTAACGCAGCCCAGGTCAAAGCGCGCCAGGAAGGCGATCAAGTACATCCGCGAGAGGGTCGCGCACTACACAAAGCTCAGCGAGGACAACGTGAAAATGAGCCAGAAGCTCAACAACCTCGTATTCAAGTACTATTCCAGGCGCATGGTGCCTGTCAAGCTCAATGTCAAGATTGGGACCGACACAGCAGAGGTTGTGCCGTTTGAGGACAATAAGCCCCAGCCTGCCCAGCAGCCAGCTGGCAAGGAGAAGCGGTCCCCGATAGCAGACCTGAAGAAGGCTGTCGTAAAGGTCGTGCCAAAGCAGGAGCCCGCCACGCAGCCTGCGGAGGCAAAGCCAAAGGAGAAGCACCCCGCACAGGCAGATCAGAAACCCAAATCCGGCGACACCAAGCACTGAACCCTTTTTGTAGTGAGGACGATGGGTGCAGCCAAGTATAATATCAAAGGCAGCGGCTACGTTGGAGCATTCGCCACGGCGAACGACAGTGTGACACTGGTGGGTATAGGCGCGAAGGAAAACGTCAAGCATGTGCTCTCCTCGACCCTCAAGACCAGAGTCTTCGAGGTCTCGGTCTCCGGAACGGACCTTGTCGGGGTGTTTGCAAGGGCCAATTCAAACGGCATACTGCTGCCGCGCATGATCGAGGATTACGAGCTCTCCCGCATAAAGGAGCTCGGTATCGACATAAGGATAGGCACGATTTCCGGTGGCCTGAACGCCGTTGGGAACAACATAATAGCCAACGATCGCATAGCCATAGCGAATCCCGACTACGACCACAGGGCGCTTGTGGAGATAAGGGACGTACTCGGGGTCGAGGTCGTGAGGCACGAGATAGGCGGGTTCAAGACGGTCGGGGCAAACAACATCCTGACGAACAGCGGCTTCATAGTGAATAACCGCACCACTGACGAGCAGAAGGAGGCCCTGGAACAGCTTGTGGGACTGGAATCCGTGAGAACCACGGTGAACACCGGTTCGCTCTACGTCGGGCTGTCATCCATAGCCAACTCCAGCGGCGTGGTCGTGGGCGATGAGACGACTGGATACGAGCTTGCGAGGGTAATGGATGGGCTGAACATCAAGGATTGAAAAGGATTTATTAAGTTACGCTCAGATAGGTTCGTGATATCATGCCAAACCAACCCGCAAACCCTGAGACCGGAAAGATAAAAGCCAACACCATAGAGGAGCTCAGGTACCTGCAGCAGATATACCAGAACCAGTACTCCCTGGTCGGGCAGGAAATAGACTCCAGGCTCGCCGCGCTTGAGGAGCTGGGCCGCTCCCTGAAGACACTGGAGAACGCCGACTCCGTGGCAGGCAAGGGGTCCCTGATCCATGTTGGTGCAAGCGTGTACATGACAGGCACCATATCCAAGGCAAAATCCGTGGTGGTCGGGGTCGGTGCCGGGTACCTTGTGGAGAAGAGCGTCGATGAGGCGAAGGGTTACATAAGCGACATCAACGAGAGGGAGGTACAGAGCATCAACAAGCTGAACAAGACAAAGAAAGACATAGAATCCGCGCTTGTGGAGATATCTTACAAGGCGGAGGAGATGTCCCACTAGGTACTTCAAATGTTCGATAGCCTGCGCAAGAAGCTTTCGGATGCCATAAAGGGGCTCGCAAAGCGAGAGGAGACGGAGATAAAGGAGGGCGAGGTGAAGGTCGAACAGACCCCACTAGATATCCCCGCCGCGTCCCCTCAGTCCGCGCCCGTGCAGGCGCCGCCCCCCCTTCCTGTTCCGCCGCCCGCTACAATATCAGTGCAGCCAAAGGCGCAGCTTCCTGAAACAAAATCCGAACACAAACCCGCTCCAGTGCAAGAAAAACCAGTGCAACATCCCCCTTCCAACCAGCCACCTCCAAAGGATGCCGTACAATCCTCGCCGCCCAAGCCGGTTCCGGCCGCGCTGCAGCATGCGGAACAGCCGCCAGCCCATCCACCACAGCAACCTCATGCAGTCCAGCCCGTACAAAAGGCAGCTGCGCCCAAGCCGGTTGCCACATCAGCCCCGCCAGCAGAGCGCAGATTCGAACCGCCTGTCCAAAGGCCGCAGCAACGCCCCAGGCCGGAGCCCGAGCAGGATAAGAAGGACGATGAACTGGTAAAGCTTTCACTGAAGACAAAGATAAAGAGCATATTCATAAGCACGGTTCTGCTAGGGGACAGTGAGCTCGAAGAATTCACTGAGGGCCTGCGTGTTTCCCTGCTGCAGTCCGATGTGTCATATGACACCGCCGAGGCATTCACAGAGTCACTCAGGTCAAACCTAAAGACAACGCGGCTCGATTCCAAGGACATACAAGGCGCGCTAGTAGCGCAGGTGCGCAAGTCCCTGTTCGAGATACTCGAACGTAGCCGCAGCAGCATAGATCTGAGCTCCTACATTCTCGGCCGTGTCTCAGCAGGGCAGTCGCCCGTCAAGATACTCTTCCTCGGGCCGAACGGGACCGGGAAGACCACCACAATGGCAAAGCTAGCCTACAGCCTCAAGAAGGACGGCATAACCAGCGTGATGTCTGCAAGCGACACTTTCAGGGCTGCGGCGATAGAGCAGACTGAGCACCATGCGAACAAGGTGGGCGTGCCAGTGATAAAAAGCAAGTACGGCGCGGACCCGGCTAGCATAGCCTTCGATGCAATAGCCTACGCCAAGGCCCACAATGTCAATGTAGTTCTGATAGACAGTGCAGGCAGGCAGGAGACCAACAAGAATCTCATAAACGAGATGCAGAAGATGGCACGCGTGGCAAAGCCCGACATAACTATATTTGTCGGTGAGAGCACCGCAGGCAACGCGCTTTCAGCGCAGATCAAGGAATTCAACAAGTTCATGAAGATAGACGGCATAGTGCTCACCAAGCTCGACTGCGATGCGAAGGGCGGCAATGCCATATCCATAGCATACACGACCGGCATCCCCCTCCTGTTCATAGGGACAGGGGAATCGTACGATTCCCTTGTTAAATACACCCCGGACTTCATAGTAAACGCCATAGCGCCAAACAACTGAACGCGCGGCGCCCCGTGCGACTGTATCCTAATTTATAGCTTTTCATACATACAGTATTGTTTTTCCGGTGGGAGGATGGACGCGAAACTGGGTGCGACAGAGGATGCGATCCTGAACCTCATGACCGGAGAGTTCGTCAACATATCCGACCCCGAGAAAAGGAAGGAGATGGTCACATCCTTTGCAAAGAGCATAAGCCCACACATAACGCAGGACGAGATCGACCGTATTTACGACGACATAAACGACTTTGGCGAACTCCAAGGGCTTGTGGACGACCCCAATGTAGAGGACATAATGATAAACAACACGCACAATGTCTTCGCGTTCGACAACAAGAAGGGCACATACAAGGCCCCATTCAAGTACAGCGACAAGGACGAGCTGGGCAGGCTGGTGAACAAGCTGAAGCTGTACGCCACCAACCAGGCGGCGAACGGCAACATAATGGATGTGCATATGCCCTCCGGCAGCAGGGCAAACATAATATCGTCCCCCCTCGGATACGACATAACCATAAGGAACTTCAGGGGTCAGCCGCTCAGCATACTGGACCTCATAAACTCCGGCACAATGGACTACCGCATCGCCGCGAGGCTGTGGCTCTATACGGACGGCTTCAAGGTGCGCCCCGCGAACATCCTGATAGGCGGAGTGCCCGCGGCGGGGAAGACCACGCTGCTAAACACGATGTTCTCGTTCTTCAGGCCAGACCAGCGCATAGTCACCATAGAGGAGACGTACGAGCTGAACACCACGACCCAGGAGAACACTGTCAGGCTCGAGACAAGCACTGACATGCCGATGGTGGAGCTGGTAAAGAATGCGCTCAGGATGAGGCCAGACCTGATAATAATCGGCGAGGTGAGGGGTGTTGAGGCCAACGACATGCTTGCGGCGATGAACATAGGCAAGATATGCATGGCCACAATCCATGCATCCTCGTCCAGAGACATGATAAACAGGCTGGAGCACGCCCCCATGAACGTGCCAAGGGACATACTTCCAGCGGTGGACGCGCTGATAGTGAGCTCGTTCGTCTACCAGAACCAGGTTAACAAGAGGAAGATAATACAGATGTCGGAGATATCGGGCATAGAGACTCAGGTCCTCCTCTCCGACCTATACAAGTATGATTTCAAGACCAACCAAGCCTCGCCCATACTGCCGAGCGTGACGTACAGGGACTCGCTTTCCAAGGTGCTCGGCATCGCGCCCCCTGACATATTGGCGGAGGAGGCGGTCAGGGCAAGGATTCTGGAGCAGCTGAACAGGATGGGGACGAGGGACATAGCCAGCATAAGCAACATGGTGAAGGAGTACTATGACAACCCCGAAGGGCTCCTGAGGAAGATCGGGCTGCCGCAGCTATCCCCGGTCATAAGGCTGTAAGCATGCATCCTGTACGAATGAAATCCCAGTCAGCGATGGAATACCTCATGACTTATGGTTGGGTGATACTCGTCATAGCCGTGGTGCTGGGCGTGTTGTTCCAACTCGGCGTATTCGGAAGCGCAAATCTCACCCCAAAGGCCCAGCCTGGAGCGTGCCAGGTTCAGAAGACATCCGCATCCATATCGCTGGAAGGCATGTGCCAAGGGCTCGAGCCACAGTATGTTGGCAGCTTCGGAGCATCGGCACAAACATACATGCTGGCCTCCTTGGATTCCGCCCTCATGACACCGGGGTCACTGTCCCGCCTTACAATTTCGGCATGGGTGTACGAGCAACAGAACAGCGACTGCGAGGTTGGTGTGGCCGTGCTCGGGCCGCTCTCCGGCGGAATCGCATCGGACTGGGTCTACAGGTTCGGTGTCGGGGGTGGCGGTTGGTCAAGCCCAAACCCTAACGAGGTCCTCCTTGAAATATTCAGCCCAAGCGGCCCATGGCAGACAAACATGTTCAGCGGCCCATCCGTACCTTACGACTCATGGACTAACATAGCGGCAACGTACAATGGCGCGGTCGTGAACTTTTACATAAATGGGCAGCCCTCCGGCTCCACCGGCTACAGTTCGCCAATGCAGCCCGGCGCCTCAAACACGGTGATGATAATAGGCGCGAATCCGAATTCTGGATGCGCAAACTCGTTTCCTGGCTATGTCTCCAACCTGCAGGTCTACAACTCCTCCCTCTCGTCTTCCGAACTCCTTTCGCTGTACCAGCAGGGCATAGGCGGCGCGCCCATCAAGCCGCAGAACATAGTTGGTTGGTGGCCGCTCAACGGAAACGCCAACGACTATTCCGGCAGCAGCGACAACGGCCAGGACAACGGTGCAGGCTATGTAGGGTCCTGGACGAACGGCTACATCGCGCCGTGAGGCTCCCTATGGCAGCCATTCCTTGTTCCTGATCTTGTCCCTGACGTAGTCCCCGACGAACGTGAGCCTCGGCCCCTGGAGCGTGTCCTGCTCGAGCTTCATCTTGGTCTTCAGCACCTTCTTCAGCTCCTCCACCCATTCCTTGTGCTGGTTTATCCACGGGTATCCCAGCATCTCCTGGGCCCTCTTGAGGTCAACCTCCGTTGCCTTCAGCGTCATGTTCTTCAGGAAGTCGAACTCCTCTATGTCAGACATCGTCACGCCAAGGAACTTGGATTCAGGCGTTGCAATAGAGTTGCCGATGTATGCCAGGTTCATGCTTCCTGTCTTGATCGTC
>JAKAPJ010000004.1 GCA_021807115.1 Microcaldota archaeon | reverse complement strand
AGCTTTAAAACCCTTTCGGTATCGCCCGTTTAGCTGGTTATTTGCATCCCCACGCCGCGGCTTAAAGCGCCGCGCAGAACTCCTCCATGCTTCTGAAGAGGTAGTTGGGCCTCGCGGCCTTCAGCCTGCCGTAGCTGTCGAATCCGTCAGCCACCGCGCAGCAGTCCACGCCCATGGACTTCGCCATCAGCACGTCGTCCACCATGTCCCCGACGTACAGCACCCTGCCCTTCTTGGATTTTATGGCGCTGATCACCACCTTGAGCCCTATTGGGTCGGGCTTGAGCGCCTTCAGGTCCTGCGCGCTCACTATGACCTCGAAATAATCCTCTATGCCGAGATACGAAAGCTCCTTGAGGACCCTGTAAGACGAGCCGTTTGTGAACAGGGCAATCTTCTTGCCCCTCCTCCTGAGCGTGTCCAGCACGGTCCTGGAGTCGTTGTGGAGTTTTGGCTTCAGGAACACCATGGACACGTCTATCAGCGGGGTCACCAGCCGCCTGCCCCTGGAGCGCTCCTTCCTCCTTATACTCTTGTCTATGTCCTCCCTGCTGCCCTCCCCCATGCCCTCGCGCCCCTTGCGCTTCTTGTACCTCCAGTAGGGATTCAGCCGCTCGTTCAGCGCCCTGAGCAGCTTGAGGCGACTGAGCGTGCCGTCCCAGTCGAACACGAAGGCATCATAGTTCCTCAGCATCCCAAGCGATTCCCTGTCCATCAAATCACGATCTCAGGCCCAAATTACCTCTATGCTCGGCTTTGTGGGCAGCGCCCTGCCCGCGCGCGGGGAGGCGGATGCGCCCTCCATCTCCACGGTTATCTCCGCCCTGAACAGCTTCTTGAAGTATCCCGCAGATCCCCTGAAGCCGTCGTACACCTCCTTGCTGTCCACCTCCGGGACCTTGAAGAGGGTCGGCAACCTGTTCACGAATGGCCCGAGGAACTTCGCGACCTTGCCCGGATCGACACCCTTGAGCCCGGGATCCTTCACCACCCTGGCTATGTTCCTGTGGTCCAGAAGCATGTTGTATGCGATCCTCTTCCAGTTGTCTGCCACTATTATCTTTATGCCAGATATTCTCTTGTTCTTGTTTGCGTCTATCTTAGAGGACAACTGTATCACTTCGGCTATGTCGTCCACCGTTCCCTCTATCACGGACTCCACGTCCTCCACCGCAGCGTTTACCAGCCCCGCGTTGGGCTCCGGCCATTTCTCCTGCACAACAAGGCTAGTGCCCCCGGTCCTGTGCCACATCTCCTCCGCGAAATGCGGCATTATGGGCGCCAGCATTAGTATGGCGCTCTCCAGGAAGTCCCGCATGACGACATGGTTGTGGCCGCCCCTGTCCATGTACCATTTCATGTCGCGCAGCGCGTTATAGTACACCTCGGTGTACGCGTCCCTGAATTCCAGCCGGTCCATGTGTTCTGTAGCCTTCGCTATCCTCGTGTTTATGCGCGAATACATCCAGTAGTCTATGTGCTCCAGCTCCACGCCGTTCATTGCGTTGAGCACGTCAACCGCGCCGTAAAGCGTCTCGTTCTTGGAGAGTATGCTGTTCACGGAGTCCACGCTGAACTCGGTCTCGGTGTCCAGGTCCGCGCCGGCAATCTCTATGAACCTCATAGGGTCGGAGCCGTACTTGGCTATCCCATCGCCAAGCGGTATTATGTTGCCCAGGCTCTTGCTCATCTTCTCCCCCTCGTAGTTCACCATCCCGTTCACGACTATTTGCTTGGGCCACATAGGGGGCGGGAGCAGCGCCACGTGGTTGAATATGTACATCACCAGGTGGTTGTATACCAAGTCGGGCGCGGAGTGCCTTGAGGTATCACTGTACCAGTACTGCAGGGACTGCCTGCACTTGCCTATTGCAATCTCGTCTATACCTGTTATCCTCGCAACGACCGAAACGTCGCCAACCGAGTTTATCACGTAGTCGAAGAACTCCGCGCTAAGCTGCTCGGGGTGCACGTCCCACTGGCGCAGTATGTGCACGAACGTGTAGAACACCATGTATATCGTGGAGTCGGACAGCGACTCTATTATGTGTTCAGGGTTGAGAGGGAACTTCGTGCCCAGTCCCTGCGCCCTCTCAGTGGCCCTTGCGTCTATCCAGTCCACTACCGCATCGAACGTGTGCTTGTACTTGTCCGGGTATATCCTCATCTTGAGCAGGACCCTGCTCACCTCGTTCTTCCAGTTGTCGTCCCCGTAGTTTATGAACCACTGGTCGCTTACCACGTTTACCACTACCTTCGTGCCGCACCTGCAGTACACCGGCTCCTGGTTGCTTATCTCGTATATGAAGAACGCCTCCCTGCTCGCGGTCAGGTCCTTCTTGAGGTTCTCCCGGGCCTCCGCCTCCTTCAGCCCCCTGTACTTGCCCACGAGCATGACGCCCCAGTGAGACTCTTCCCGGTATATCAGCTTGGTCGCAAACTCCAGCGAGCTTTCGACGGCCATCGTGTTGGTGTTCAGGAGCTCAAGGTACGCCAGCGCGGGTATCTCGGGGTGCGTTACCCTGCCCCGCTTGCCCTCTGTCCACGACCTCCCCACCGACACGCCGTTGAGCGGCTCAACCTCTATCAGCTTCTTGTACTCCATCTGCGGCAGCGCGTAGTTGCCGGCCCTGAGCCGCTCCAGTGCAGCATAGTCGAATGGCGCGTGGGACGGCACGCTCATGACCACGCCGGTACCTACGTCCGCCTTGACGAAGAACCCGGGCAGCACCGGCACGGTCTCCTTTGTGACCGGGTTTATCGCGTGCCTTGCCAGCAGGTCCTTCACATCTACGGTCTTTTCCACCTCTATCTTCATCTGCCTGGCGAGGGCATGTGTGGACTCCAGCGACATATAGTAGCGCTCTCCGCCCACGATGGCCGAAACATATCCCACACTCTCGCCCACGAAGAGGTTTGTCACCCCGTATATAGTCTCAGGGCGGTACGTTGCGCACACGAAGTACGCGTCAGATTCCGCATCCTTGAACTTGACCACCGTTATCTCCTCTATACGCGGCTGCGCGTCGTTCTTGGTGTCATGCTGCCCCACCGGCTGGCTTTCGTTGGTGCACCAGCCGATCGGGTGCGTGCCCTGTATGAGCAGCCCCTTCTCCTTCAGTTTGCTGAACTGCCACTCGATCAGTTTGCTGAAAAGCGGCTCAGTGGTTACGAACTTCCTCCTCCAGTCCACGCCCATCCCTGCCCTCCTGAAGTCGGCCTCCTGCGCCCTTATGAAGTACTCCGTTATGAATACCGGATCTGTCATTTTCTTGATGTCCTCGTCCGCCACATGGAAGAGCTTGAGCTCGTCTATCAGCTCCTTGTCGCCCTTCGCTATCCTTTTTGCGAACGCTATCACCGGCGTCCCCGTCGCGTGGAAGCCGAACGGGTAGAGCACATTCCTGCCTCTCATCCGCATGTACCTGGCGTACGTGTCCGCTGTGCCGTATGTCCTCAGGTGCCCTATGTGCGGCGGGGAGTTTACGTAGGGTATCGCGGCCGTGACCAGCAGCCCCTCCTTGTCGTTAGGCTCTGGCTGGAACACCTTGGCATCCTCCCACGCCTTCTGCCATTTGGTTTCTATGTCCTTGTAATCAATCATGGGCATGACCGTCCTGTACCGAACCGCAGCACCGGAGAAGAACAGAATACTACCTTATTTTAATGCAATTATTTAAACCTTTTATGTTAAGCTAGTTATGGTGGATAAATGCACATAGCAAAGAAGGCACTGAGGCGGATTTTCGAGGTCACTGACTCTCTGAGACCATTGGGCGTGGCGCATGCGCACTGTGACATACCGTGCGGCATATACGATCCGCATGCTGCCCAGGTCGCAGCGCACACTGTCATAAGGATGGACGGACTCATAGCCGATCTCGTAAAGGTGGGGAAGGCTGACGCCGACGCGCAGAACAAGATGGCAAGGTACGTCGCCGTAAAGGAGCAGCACGCTGAACTGTGCAAGCACGAGATACGCGTGCTCTGGGCTGACTACTTCAAGCCCGAGCACGTGCAGGCCAACCCAGAGCTGCACGGACTGGTGTGGGACACGCTGAAGCTGGCATCAAAGGCAAAACAGGGCACCAGCATGGAAGATGCGAAGGCACTGCTAGGCAACGTGGAGAAGATAGCCGAGATATTCTGGAAGACGAAGAACGTGCAGACAAAGAGGGTCAAGGCGTTCTATCCTACCGGCGAGGAGATAGTTTACCCAAAGGTCTGAGCGCGTGGCCATGATGCCACTCATGGTCTTCAAGGTGCGCGACCGCAGCATGGAGCCGGGCCTGAGGGAGGGCGATTTCATCGTGGTCTACACTTGGGGCAGGAAGTTTCGCCGCGGCGACATTGTGGTGTTCCCCCATCCTGGCACG
Organism: Microcaldota archaeon; assembly: GCA_021807115.1. Lineage (GTDB taxonomy): Archaea > Micrarchaeota > Micrarchaeia > Micrarchaeales > Micrarchaeaceae > JAJZYD01. The sequence goes on along the minus strand of JAKAPJ010000004.1, from coordinate 58,038 downwards.
GGCATGCGCATGGTAAAGAGGGTCACGCGCTCCGGCAGGGATTCGTGCTTCGTAGTGGGGGACAATTCGCGCCTAAGCGAGGACAGCAGGAAGTTCGGCGATATACGCGCAGGGTCAATAGTGGGCAAGGTGATACTGCATGTGTGAATCCGTAGTCAAGCCCCTCCCCTCCCAGCCACCCTGTACACCGAGGCGTAGAGGTCGGTGTTGTTGAATGCGCCTATCGTGGTTATCCTGTTTATGTCGCTGAAGTTGCCCACAGGCACGAGGCTGCAGCCGCCCCCGGCCCATGACCTAAGCATCCCTATGTCCTGCGCCCTAGTGGAGTTGTCATAGAAAAGCAGGTACGCCATGCCGTTTGCGGCAGGCACGCATGAGGTTCCGCCGTCCATGACGTGCAGCGTGCCGTATCCGGACAGGAACTCTAGGTACCTTCCGGCCGCCATGTCGTTCGTGTAGAAAACCGTGTTTGCCCCCCAGGCCCATGATGCCGCCATAGCCGCCACCTCCCCGAGCAAGGCCGCGCTGCCCGAAACGGCAAGGTCATAGCTGTATACCGTGCTGTACGCGGGCAGGTTGAGCGCAACCGCCTCTATAAGCACCGCCGCCACCATTATGCATGCGACGGCGTGGCCCATGGTTCTGCGGAATATCCCGTAGAATTCCATTATCGCATATCCGCCCAGCACCGCCATCGGCACCGCGAGCACCAGGAAATAGCGCGACACTACGTCCATCAGTGTATAGCTTGTGAGAGAAATGGTCCCGTAGAAATAGTAGAGGAACGAGCCCCAGAGCACGATGGACAGGAAGTCAGCGTTCCGGTCCCCGCTGCGCCCGCCCATCAGGGATCCAAGGAAGGCCCAGAACAGCATCATCCCCAGCGGGTATATCAGCGGATGTATCGCCTGCCCAAGTATGTTGCCGTTGGTGGTGGCGAAGTACCCAACTGTCATTGCGGTGAGCGTGGCTATGTTGTTGCCCAGCGACGAGGGCGATATCTCCCCCTGGAAGTTGCCGTAGTTGATGAATGTGTAGAGCGGGTTGCCTGTCGCCAGGTACACCGTGGCAAGGTACGCCGCCATGAGCGCGAGCATCCCTGCCGCAACGTACCCGAAGTCGGCCAGCCCCATGGATATGCCCCTCTCCTTTCTCCCGGGCGCAGCCACTGTCTTCTCCCCCTCCAGCCCCTCCATGAGCGCGGCTATAAAGAAGAAAAGCATGAAGGCCAGGCCCAGCAGTTTAACGTACACAGTCAGGCCCGCCGCCGCACCGGCACCCACCAACAGCAGCTTTGGTCTTGCGGTCCCCCTTGCAATGACCAGAAGGTATATGGATACACCAGCCAGCGCGCCAAGCAGCATGTCGGGCAGCACCCTTGTGGTGTAGCTCACCACAAACGGCGCAGTGGCCGCAAGCAGCGCCCCCACAAGCCCCGCGCCGTTCCCGTACAGCCGCCTTCCTATGAGGAAGGCCATGGCCAGTATCAACGCATACTCAAGCAGCTGCGGGACCACAGCGGAGAAGGGGCTTGCGCCGAGCAGCAGGAACGATAAGGCCAACGACGCTGGCATCAGGTATCCGTATGCGTATGGGCTTTGCGCAATGCTGAAGTTGCCAGACATAATCTGGTGCGCGTAGAAGATGTAGCTTCCGTCGTCGTATGAATAGTACGGCCCGGCATACAGTATTGCGGCCAGCCCCATCCCCGCGACCAGCACAAGACCCATGAGGCAGAAGGCAACCATGTCCGGTATGGCGCCCACCCCGGCGCCCCTTGCGCTAGTCATGCAGATTCCAAACAAAATACGCCCTTGCCGGGATTTGAACCCGGGTCTCAAGCTCCGCAAGCTCACGTTCTATCCAAGCTATACTACAAGGGCACAGTAGCGTTTAATAATTTTATCCTACGGTTACTTATTAAAGACTGCCATCCTGCCTTGAACTGCGCCGTGCCGTGTTTCCCATGTACTCATCATACCTAACGCTCATAGTTCCTGCTGCGATAGCACTGGCAGTGACATACATTTCCGCGCTGTTCCTGCGCTCATACCTGTTCGAGGCAGGGGTCACATCGGTGGACCACAACAAGAGGCGCAAGCCAGTTCTGGCAAGCAGCGGGGGCGTCGCGGTGGCGTTCGGGTTCTCCGTCGGCGTGCTCGCATACATATTCGGCGCCAGCTTCGGCATGTACACCCCAAAGGCTTCCCTTGTGGACCTCTTCGCGGTGGTCCTGTCGGTTCTGCTAATATCGTTCGTCGGGTTCATTGACGACATAAACGTGTCAAAGGTCCTGGTGAAGACTACTGACATGATGGACCACAGGAAGGGCCTGAAGCAGTGGCAGAAGCCTCTGCTGACCTTCATAGGCGCGGTGCCCCTCATGGCGGTGAATGCTGGTATACATACGCTCAACATACCGTTCTTGGGCGTGGTGAACTTCGGCATATTCTACCCCCTTGTCCTGCTCCCGCTTGCGATTGTGTTCGCCGCGAACGCCTTCAACCTACTGGGCGGTTTCGACGGCATATCCTCAGGCAGCGGCTTAATAGCCAGCCTGGGCCTGCTCGTATACAGCATAATATTCGGCACATACGTGGGCGCCGTGGTATCGGCAATAGTATGTGCAGCCGCATTCGCATTCCTCCTATTCGACAGGTATCCTGCGACAATGCTTTCGGGAGACAGCTTTACGTACTGCATGGGCGCAGCAATGGCCGCGGCGATGATAATAGGGAGCATGGAGGCATTCGGCATAGTCGTGTTCATGCCGTGGATAATAGAGTTCTTGCTGCACCTGCGGCGCAGGTTCAAGGTCAAGGATCTCGGGAACCTGAGGTCGGATGGCACATTCGAGCCTCCGTACGGCAAGAAGATATACAGCTGGACGCACCTGATAATGAACCTAAGGCGCTGCAAGGAATGGGAGGTTTCCCTCTACATGTGGACCATAGAGCTGGGGTTCGTACTTCTTGCGTTCGCTCTGAAGGCGCTGGGGCTGCTGTGAAAGCCAGTAAATAAGGGGACACGGGCACTTGCGCTATGCCGTCGTCTGTGCGGCTTTGGCCTGCCTCACAACCACGGCCCTCTTCCTAACGTGTATCGCCACCCTGCCGCGCACCCCGATCCTCTTCCTGCCAACGAGCCTTACGTCGGAGTACTTGATAAGCGTCTTCCTGCCTGCATAGTTCGCATACATTTCCGCTTCATTTATCATGTCCCTTGCCGCGTTCTCCAGTTCCTGCCCCAAGCTGACCACGGCCTTTTCATTTACCCTCTCAGCCCCCGCTTCCCTGAGAAACTGCTCCATGTCGTAGAGGCTGAACGCCCTTTTCCTTGCCAGAAAAATCCCCTCCCCCAGAAATGTTATGAGTGATATAAACTGCAACGTATTTAAACGAGTACGCATTGCGCGGTTTAGCGGCACTCTTGCATATCTTAAAATACCCACAGCGCAATCCTTATGTGCCGCTATAATACCGGCGCAGGTGCAAAAATGGTCCGGATCGGGTTCCACATGTCAATAGCGGGCTCGATTGCAAACGCGCCAGTTGCCGCGCAGGCAATGGGGTGCGGGACATTCCAGATGTTCACCTCCAGCTCCCGCTCGTGGAGGGAGTCGGAGATAAGCGGGGCGGACGAGGCGCAGTTCAAGGCCGAGACAAGGCGCAGCGGCGCCATACCATTCGCCCACATACCGTACCTGTGCAACCCGTCCTCGACGAACAGGGAGGTCTACGAGAAGAGCCGCAGGATGCTGGCTGGCAACCTTTCGAGGTGCAGGCAGCTGGGCATACGCGGCCTAGTGGTGCACATCGGCTCGCACCTTGGCGCGGGAATAGACGCCGGCATAAGCAACGCCTGCGCCGCAGTCAGCGGCGCGCTGGACGTGGTGGATGGCGTTGACGTGCTGCTGGAGAATACGGCGGGTTACAGCAACAGCGTGGGCTCAAGCTTCACGGAGATAGGCAAGATAATAGACGGCATAGGCTCGCGCAGGGTAGGCGTCTGCCTGGACACATGCCACGCTTTCGCCTCCGGCTACGACCTCAGGACCGCGCAGAGCATAGAGGGGGTGGTGGAGGAGTTTGACAGCCGCATAGGGCTGCGCCGCCTCGGCCTCGTGCACCTCAACGACGCCAAGTTCGGGTTAGGTAGCCACCTGGATAGGCACTGGCACATAGGTAAGGGCACGATAGGCAGGAGCGGTTTCGTTGCGCTGTTCAGGAACAAGGCCTTCCAGGACAAGTGCTTCGTAATGGAGACTCCCATAAACGAATACGGCAACGAGGCCACAAACCTCAAGGCGGCCCAGGCGGCAGTGCGTGCAGCCGGGCTGGCTCTAGAGCGCTAGCTGCCCTATGGCCGCCAGCAGCGCGGCATAGGCAATTATGGTGAAGACTGGTATGCTAATGTTGTCGTCCAGCGGCATGTCTATCCCCTCGACCACAGCAAGGAAGATACCGAACAGCACGGAGTACCATCCCACGAAGATGTACCCTACGGCGGCAACAACCACGAGGAACGCGACGGTGCCGTACAGGGACTTTCTTTTGTTGTATGGCAGCCTGGGCCCTCCCATGTTTATCCCAACTATCGTGGCAACTGGGTCGGCTATGAGCAGCGCCGCTATCCCCACGAACATGAAGTTCCTGGCGTGTATGAACCCCATCAGCAGCGCCATGCCCACGCCAAGGTAGAGCGCCCCGAGCCCGAATAGCGAGTTCGGCCGCTCAAGCGACTTCAGGAACGCAAACGACCATCCACCGCGCCTGTCGCCCACGAGGCTGTTGTACGTATATCCTATCAGTATCGCAGTGGTGGTGGCGTATACCGCGTCGTAGAACGGCAGGCCAAGGAATATCGCAAGTATCGCTACGCCCAGAAGCGCGTGCATAACGTCCCTGCGGGTCTCTACCACCCTGTTGGCCCTCTCCTTTGGATGCCTGAATATGCGCAGTCCTGCCCTGTTTATGAAACCGCATGCCGTGCCTATCGCAAGCGTCTGTATGAAAGGATACAGCACAGAGCCGTATACGTATGTGACGAAGAAGAACTGCAGTATGGTGGCGATCAGGAAAAGGAACAGCCTCCTGTTGTTTCTTGCATAGTAGAACGGCAGGATAGCGAACATCACGGAGAACGCCAGCACCAGGAAGGCCGACGTTTCGTTCGGTATGGTATTCCCCATCTCCCTAAGGAGCAGTGCAACCGCGCCGAACAGCGCCACGCTACCAACCACCGGGGCCGCGGCCTTGTACAGCCCCTCCTTCGATGAGTCGTTGAAGTATGCGGCGACCATTACGGCATCGATCAGCGCGAAAGATAAGGTGAAAAGGTCCATAGCCTCACGGCTCAACCCTGTTTATCAGCCTAGGGAACGGTATGGCATCCCTTATGTGGTCGAGGTTAAGCAGCCATTTCACCACGCGCTCCACGCCCATGCCGAATCCGGCGTGCGGGACAGAGCCGTACCTGCGCAGGTCTATGTACCACTTGTAGTTGTCCAGGTTGAGCCCCGACTCCTTCATCCGGGCCAGCAGCTCGTCAAGCCTCCATATCCTTTCGCTGCCCCCGACTATCTCGCTGTGCCCGTTTGGCGCCAGCATGTCGGCGCACAGGACTGTCCTATCATCCTTGGGGTTAACCGGCATGTAGAACGCCTTTATCTCCTTGGGCCAGCTGTGCACGAATATGGGCTTCTCCTCCCCCTCTGTCAGCAGCCTCTCCTCCTCCACCCCAAGGTCGTCCCCCCATTTCTTGCCAGACCCCTTCTGCTGCAGCAGGTCTATGGCCTTCTCGTAGCTCAGCCTCTTGAAAGGGGGTCTTATCTTCAGGAGCGAATCCTTGCTCACGCCAAAGTGCCCGAGCAGGTCCTCATGCTCCTTCGCGAACGATGTAGCTATGTAGCTCACAAACTTCTCCTGGAATTTCATGTTCTGCGCGTTGTTGAAGTACGCCATCTCGGGCTCAAGCATCCAGAATTCAATAAGGTGTTTCGTCGTCCTGGACTTCTCCGCCCTGAACGTAGGCGCGAACGAATACACCTTCTCCAGCGAGTATATCATCGCCTCGGCATAGAGCTGCGAAGACTCGGTCAGGAACGCCTTCTGGCCGAAATAGTCCACCTCGAAGAGGTTCGCACCCGTCTCGCCGCCCGCGCGCGTTAGCAGCGGGGCCGTTATCTCGAAGAAGCCGTTCTTGTCCAGGAACTTTCTTGCGTACCTGAACACGTACGACCTGGCCTGCATTGCCTTTATCATCCTCTGGCTCCTCAGCCACAGGTGCCGCACGTCCAGCAGGAACTCGGGGCTCTGGTATTCGGTTATCGGGAACTGCTCGCCGCTGTGCACCACCAGCGCCTCTGATACGTCTATCTCCACGCCCCCCGGCGCCCTGTCGTCCTTCCTGGCTGTGCCCCTGAGGACTATGCTCGATTCAAGGTAAGCCTTGTCCAGGGCATCCCACTGCTGCGCGTCCATCTTCCCCTTGTCGGCAACGCACTGTATCAGCCCTGTCCTGTCCCGCACCACCGCGAACAGCTTTCCGCCGCTGCTGCGCTTGCGGTGTATCCACCCCTTGACGACCACCGCCTTACCGGACGAGCCCAATACCTCGGATATAGGCGCGGCCCTTGTATACAGATCCAACATCAAAACCACCGTGCAGAACGTGCCCTCAGACAATTGATATTATCCAAGATGCTAATATAAACCCAGCTACTATCATGCCCGGTATCAGTATCTTCGCCATGCCGACAACCGAGTTTACCACGTCAAACGCCCTCTCCCTCACCCCCGGCCCCCATATCCTGAACCGTTTTGCCATGTCCTTCTTGTAATACACCTCCACGCCCTCCACATTCTCCAGTGCCTCCTTCACGGCCCTGTCTAGTATCGGTGCTATCCTCGCATATTTGGTGTGCCGCCCAAGCACATTGCTCTCGTTCTTTTTGATGGAGTTCACGTAATGCGTGTCTGTGGTGTAGATCTCCGCATCAACCTTGTACTTCTTCCTTACCCTGGCAAGCAGGTCCTCGCGCAGCGACGGGAGCATATTGTTCGCGTTGAACTGTATCACGGCGTGCTTGAAGCCGTTGAACTGGAATACGACAACATTTAGGTTGCCCGGGGCCATGTCCGTGGGCCCGCCAAGCAGCCTGAATATCTTCACTGCGGACGCCCCCACCCTGACCTTCCTGTTGGAGTGGAGCGGCGCACCCATTCCCTTTATCGCCCCCGCATATTCGTCCATATACACCGTGTTGAATTTCACCCCGTCAAGCTCCTTGTTGGACGCGCTCTCGTACCTGGAGTTGTGCGCATCCAGTATTATGGCGCTCTCCTTCCCGTACTCCAGCAGCTCCTTGAGCACCTTGCGCGCTTCGGGGCTCACATCCTCGGTTATGTACGGCGCCCTTGTCAGCGTCGCAATCTTCACGTTGTTTATGGACAGCAGATGCACATTAGCCGTGCCGTTCCTCGACTTCGAGTACGACATGCCCGTTCCGGCCCCCGTGATCCGCCTGGCCTCCCTTATGGACCGGTCCATTACGTCCCTCATGGTGTTTATCTGCGCGCTCGACACCGGGTTGTTGTCCTCGTTGACCGCAGTGTGCATTATGAGGGCGGGCGCCCCGTACTTCTGCACTGCATAGGACTCCAGCACATATGGCATGTTGCTGCCGCATAACGTGCCGAACGGGCCGTAGTGTATCCAAGGGGCGAACATTATGGCCTTTATTTTTCCCTCAGAGTTCTTGAATACAAGCGTGTGCGTGTCTATGTCCGCCTGCACCCCAAGCCTGTTGCCGAACGACTCCGATATTGTCATGTTTATGTTGAAAAGCCAGTCCTGCACTACCTGGGAGAACGCGTCTATGCCCCCCATGCCCAGCGACTTCTTCACGGGCCTCTCGAGCGTGAACAGTATTATGTAGCTGACCAACGCGAATATCAGTATGGCCGCGGCCAACTTGACAAGCAGGGCGCTAAGCGGGAGTGAGAAAGTGAAGATTAGGTTGCTTGCAATCAGGTAGAGGAGCATATTTATGACCGGCTGTATGACGGAGTACAGAACCGCCTTCTTCTTCTGCCCCAGCAGCACCTTGCTTATGAAGAACCACCACCCGAATATGCTCGCGTCCCCCACTAGTATTATGCCCGTGGCCAGGGAGTAAGCGCCTACTATGTGGTAGACCGCGCTGGCCAGCATTATGAAAAGCGAGTAAGCCCCCCCGCCAGCAAGCGCCACCACCATTATGTAATTGGTCTTCACGTAGCCCTTCAGCCACTTTATGACCAGGACCGTCAGCAGCGTTGGCATCAGTATTACCAGAACGCCCGTCAGCAGCCCGGTAACAAGTATGGAGTGCGAGGTGTCCCCTATGTAGCTGTAGTCCGTCAGGGCCACCGATATGACGCCGACAAGCATGCTCATGACAAAAAGCGCGGTGAGGAGGAAAAGCATGCTCGGTATGTTCCTCGTGAGCATCCTCACATGCAGTCTGCTAACTGGGCTATCAACACTGGGTCTTGTGCTCATCAAACACACTGAGATGGAGGTTTAAGACCTTCACTTGCCGAATCTCCTCTGCCTTTTCGAGTAGGTCTGCACAGCCTTCCTCAGGTCATCCCTGTTAAACTCCGGCCAGTACTTTTTCGTAAAATACAGTTCTGAATATGCCGATTGCCAGGGCAGCAGGCCTGACAGCCTCATCTCCCCTGACGTCCTTATCACCAGGTCTATGTCAGGTATGGAAGACGTGCGCAGGTGGTCCCTCATTTCCGCCTCGCCTATGGCTCCCCTGTCCTCTGAAGCCTCCGAGCTGATGCTCCTCACCGAGTACATAAGGTCCTCCTTTCCCCCGTAGTTCACGAGCAGGTTTATGGTGAAGTCGCCATACCTCCTCGTTTCCTCCTCTATCTCCTTTAGCGCAGCAACGAGCTTTTTCGGCAGTGCGCTCATGTCCCCTATGACGTTTAGGTGCGCATTGTTCGCCCTTAGCAGTTCCCTTATGCTCCTGTCCTTCGCTGCCTTCGTATAGAGGTCGAAAAGTATTTTGAGCTCTAGCCCCGTCCTGTTCTTGAGGTTCTCCGTGGAAAGCGCCCACACGGTTATGGTCTTGACCCCGAACTGCTTTGACCACGTAGAGAACTCCACGAACTTCTTTATGCCCAAGCTGTAGCCGCCGAGCAACGACACCTTGTTGGATCTCGCCCACCTGCGGTTGCCGTCCGGTATTAGCGCTATATGCTCTGGAGCGTGCATTGTGCCAGATTTCTTCATAAGTACGACCTGCCAACTCCCCCTGCCTGACAAGAGCCTGGGGCGTATTAATTAATGTGCAATATTGTTTAAATATCTTTTTATACCCTATCTGCCATTAAACATCTGGACTATTGCCATATCTAAATATTTAAGGCAATAGGATTGCTCAGCGTGTTTTGTGACGGTGACATGGTGGACGCATGACTGCAGAGGACGAGCACGTGGAGGGCAGCCTTGATGCGGTGCTGGGCAACGACCTGGGGGTGTCAGCACTCAGGGCGTACGCCGCCGGAATCGACGCAGGCGCCAAGCGCAAGCCGCTGATGCTGTTCGGCCCCCCCGGGACCGGCAAGTCCATGGCCGCCCGCCTCATGGCGCAGGAGCACGGCTGGAACGTCGTGGAGATGAACGCGAGCGACTATCGGGACAAGGAATCCATAGACAAACTGCTTGTTGCGGCTTCGCAGTCCAGGACCATATTCGGCAAAAAGAACATGATACTTCTTGACGAGATCGACGAGCTTGCGCCAAAGCTCGACAAAGGCGCGAGTTCCGCGATATCCAGCATAATGTCAACGTCCAAGAGCCCAATAGTGTTCATAGCAAACAACCGCTGGCACAAGAACATAACCTTCCTAAGGCTGACCACGGAGCCGATCGAGTTCAGGAAGCTGCCCCCGCCCGTGATATCCGAGATACTACGGCGTTTCATAAGGCGCAACCATCTCGATGTGGTGAAGGAATCGGTGGATACCATAGCGAATACTTCAAAAGGGGATGCCAGGAGCGCAATAAACGACATAATAGCGCTCGACGGCGCGCCCCAGGCCGCCATAGACGCAATAGGCGTGCGGGATAGGAGGATTGCCATATTCGACACGCTGGACCGCATATTTTCCTCGAATACGTTCTCATCGCCGCTCATTGCCACGGCGAACACCGATGTCTCCAACGACCTTCTGGCCAAGTGGATTGACGAGAACATACCCAAGAGGTACAGTGCAGCGGTTGACATCTGCGCCGCCTACCAGTCACTCTCCGAGGCCACCATATTCGCAAGCAGGGCCTCCCGCTCCCAGTACTACACGTATTGGCGCTACATGAACGTGATGATGTCCAGCGGCGTGGCGCTCTCCAAGACCAGCTATCCCGATAAGTCAAGGCAGTATACGTTCCCAAAGACGGTAAAGGTGCTGAGCGGGACAAAGGAGAGCCGCGGCGCAAGCTACGAGATAGCCTCCAGGCTCCGCAAGCACATCCACTTCGGGGTGCGCCGCATAAGGGACGCGGAGATAGTAGTACTTGCCGACATGGCAGAGATGTCGCTGGGGAAGGGGAAGGACGAGGGCGTGTACGACTTTTTCATGCGCACATACGGGCTGGAACCAAAGGAGGTGGACTGGCTTGTGGCCAATGCGTCTTCTAAGGCACCCCCATCGCGCTCAGCAGGTGCCTGAGCGCGGTCGCTATGTGGTCCTTGTCGGACCTAACGCTGGCCGCCGAATTGTGCCCCCCGAATGAGTATATGCAGTCCGATGACCCCTTTGCGATTTCCATCCTCCCCAGCAGGCCAAACCACTCCGATATCCCTCTGGACACCCTTACCGAGATATAGCTGCCGTAGTGCACCACGGTCACTGTCCTATCCCCATTCAGCGCCTCCATCCGCTCATGCAGTTTCGATGAATACCTGCCTGGCAACGGGTACTCGTCCCCCATGGCCGCAATGTGCGCAAAGTCCAGCACATGGACACCTACGTTATCCCTGGTCCTGTAATGTTTGACGTTCTTCAGCCCTACCTCTATGGACTCGTTAAACATGTTTGTCACATATCCGAACATCTCCATGAGCTTACCATCATCCTCTATCACCGATCTCATGTATTTTGGCGTCACGTTGTCCTGAAACTCCTTCTTCCCTGTCATGTAGTCTAGCACCGCGGATATCCTAACGGACCTAGCGTCCTCCCTGTCCGCATAGGTGCTGTAATCGCCTATGAGCGAAGCCCGCTTTACCGCCGCCGCGCTTATGGGCGCCATCACTTCGGCGAACGTGCCAGCAAGGAACCCTGCGGTGTAGTCCGAGTTCCCGCCGAAGTCCCACGGGTTAATGTAAAATGGTATGTCCCCCTTCGGGAACCCAGCGTAGATGGGATGGTGGTCGAGCCAAACGAAATTGTAGACGCCTTTGTAGGCTGATATGGCCGCCTCGCTTTCCTGCGACGTGCCGAAATCCGTTATGAGCACGAGCGGCATCTCCACCGAGGAGTAGGAATTGAACACCAGCCGATCCGACTGCGCCAGGTCATTGCTGTAGGCTATGCTCCTGTTCATCTGCCATGCCATGTTCATGTCCTCCAGGCCCGTCCTGCCCTGCAGGCTGGATATCGCATCAAACAGCCCTACGGCGCCGCTGGCCCCGTCGCAGTCGTTGTGGAACCTCACCATCACCGGCGCACCGGACAGCAGGCTCCTGACGACTTCCGCAGCCGCCCCCACTATGTTCGGCATCATGGCGCGCGTCACCACATCAAGGTCATCAATGCCGCTTTTGCCAGCGTCCCGGGCATTCCTCACTATCCCGCTATCGTCCACCAACCCATCCATTACCATCCTATACTCCTTTTTGGCGGCCCTGCCGGCAACGGCCACCTGCCCTTCGCCTTCCGTACTGCCGATATCCACCCTGTCCAGCACCTCAAGCAAAATTGGGCTACGCACGCTCCTAACGCCGCCAGCTGACACCAACCTGTACGTGTTGTTAACCGGATTCGGTGCGATTTTCACTGACGAAACTATCCAGCCGCCCGCCTTTTTCCTTGTCATGCAATCCCAACGATCCTCCCCCTCTAACTGCAGGTCACTCCGCTTACTTGGCTATAAGACAGCTTGCATACGCCAAGCCGGTATTGGCAGTACTGCCTCGGAGACATGTTAAGCTGCGCGGCTGCGAGTGCCGAAACTGTCATGTTCCCAGCCCCAGCACTGCTGTTTATCGGGCTGTAGTACTGCTCCACTGCGTAAAGGAGTGTCCTGTTCTCTGAGCTGGCGAGGCTATAGCAGTACGACGGGTCGGAGTGCCTTACCGCATTCTCAAAGTAGTATATGCTGGCGCACTGTGCGCTTATTGTGGTGTTCGAGATTGACATGCAGCCCTGCTGGCTTGAAAAGTTCAGCCTGGCAAGGAAGGTGTACATGCAGTACAGGTCTTCTGGCGAGTGCATGGCCTGGCAGAGGCTGTAGTTGGTGCCTGTTAGCGGAATAATCGTCATGACGCATGAATAATACTCCGGGTACGTAATGTTTATCAGCGAGCACGCACTTATGTTCCGGTAATTCTTTGCAACATTCTCCACGCATGAATACCGCTGGTTGCTGGTAAGCATGCTGCACATCGAAAGGTTCCCCGTGGCGTTTGCCTTGTCGTATATGCAGCTGTACTGTTCTGAAAGGAACGGATAGCTTGCGCAATCTGCCGAACCGGGGTTAAAGTGGCCTGCGGAAAACCCAGACACCACCGTCAGCGCCCCTGCCACAACCAGCAGCAGCCCCATCAGCAGCAGCATGAGCGTTATTTTTTCCCTCTGGCTCAGGTCCAGGCCGCCCTGGCCCGCCATGGCTTGCTGCTGTGGCCCAACAGAGTTACCGTCAGTTCCGCGCGCCATCCTCACACCCCCACGGGCGACGGCTTGACCTTGAAACCAGAAGGGGTAATTTCATACGGCGCGAACGCCGTGCTGTGGTTCGTGCCTCTCATTTTGATTATCTCCATGCCAAACTCCCGCCGATCGCTCTTCGAGTTCTTCTGCAGCGATATTATGCCGTCAAATACGAAAAATTCCGGCGAGAAGCCCTCCCTATCCATGTCCGCATATGACATTTCAGTGGTGAGGAGCGCCGTTACCCCCATCTTCCTGAGGCTTGCTGTCAGCGAGACTATGGATCGCCTATAGCTCAGGGTGTTCGTGCCCGGGAACACGAGTTGCAGTAGCGATATGGAATCAAGCGCCACGCACCGCGCCTTCGTGTCCCTTATCATTCCTTCCATGTCCGATATTATCTTGCCGAAGGAGGTCATGCTGTCCTTCTCCCTGTCTATCGCCTTTATTGGCAACCCCTCCTCGCACACGTTCAGCATGCCGTCGTCCACCAGCCCGTCTATGTCGCCGAAGTCCCGGAATGCCTCCTTTGCATTCTTGAGCACGTCCTCTGGGCGATCCTCGAATGTTATGAACGCCGCCGGCACGCCAGAGCGCGCGCAGTTGTAGAGCACCTCGAAGCATAGCAGCGATTTACCAGATCCTGGCCCGCCTGCTATGACTACCTGGTTTTGCATGGGTATGCCTCCGAAGAGCATCTCGTCGAGCCCCGCAATCCCTGTTTTCAGGCGCGCATCCGCGTGCGTATCAACCTCCCCTGCCAATCTACCAACCTTGATTATGTTAGCGCTAAAACATCTTTTAATACTTAATGCATATGCAACGGTAGCCCTGGCATCAGGATGGCATCAATAATCAGGATGCAACATGAACCAGGGAGTTTCTTGCGCAAATCCACCCGCACGTCGCAACTTTTGCAGCCGTGCAGGCTGCGTCGCCTTGCGGGTTTTGGATTCAGACCTGGCACTATTTGCTGCGCCTGTGCAGGACGAAATATGCTACTGCCGCCGCCACTATTACCACAGCCACTATCCACCACGGGAAGCCGCTGTTCGCCGCCGGGGTGGGTACTATCGTCGTAGTGGCGTTTGCCTGCACCGTCGTTGTGGGTGCCACGGTTGTAGAAGTAAGCGGTGCGGTGTAGTTGGAGAGAAGCATCACCACCGGATCCTTCGGCACAAGGAACGCCACCGTGCATGCCGTGGAATTTACCGTGAACGGCGTTATCTTTACAAGTGATGTCATGTTGACGAGCCTGTAAGGTGCCACTGACGAGGGCGGGTAGTCGCAGTTGTAGCGCTGTGTAACATTGACGGTGACGTTCACGCTGGACTGGGCGGATACGTTTACGGCGCTGAGCAGGCTCATGCCCGTTGGCACTACGCCAAGCCTGCTGGAGTTTGCCGTGTCGTTCGAGAGGACCACAGTGACCGAGCCGTTGACCACCGCGATTATAGACACCAGGGTTCCTGTGTTGTTGAAGTGTATGTCCACGTACCTGCCAGGCGAAACGTTTATGATCTGCCTAGTGCCAGGCGTGTGTATGGATATATTTATGTTACGGGCCGGTATGGATGTCGTCGCCGTGGTCGTGGCTATCGTCGTTGTAGTGGTGACAGATGTTCCGGTGCCGCAGGATGGCGGGCACGTGACCCCGCCCCCGCCTCCGCCGCCCCCTCCCCCACTCCCTCCTCCTGACGATGCGGGCTGCCCGGACTGGTAAACGGTGAACAGGCTGAGCACAGGGTCCTTGGGTATGCGGAGCGTTATGAAGCACCCCCCTGAGTTGACCGTGAAGTTCAACAGCTTTGCCCATACATTGCCGTTCAGTATGTACGGGAATATTTCGTTGGAAGGTACGGAGCAGTTATAGTGCATGCTGGCGTTCGCCTGTATGGTGTAATTCGCTGGCAGTATGACGTTCATCGAGGCGAAGAACTCCTTTATTCCATTTGGCAGCCCTATGTTGTTGACGGTAGTGCTGGCGTTCATCAGCTTTATCCCAGTGGTGTTGAATGCCGCGCTGCTGTTCTCGAGCGCGAACGTTAGGTTGGAATCAGTGTTGCTGAAGTTTATTACCGGCTTTACCCCCGGGTAGAACGTCATGTGGCCTCCGGTGAATGTGTTGCCGCTTATGTTGTACTGTGTTATGCTGGGTATTATGATGTTGCTGCTGTATATGCTGTTTATCGTAACGGGGGTCGTAGCGCCGTCTGTTATGAATATGTTGGCGGCGTATGTGCCTGGTGGTATGGGCGGCATGCCGAAGAGGCTGAATGTGATGCCAGGCAACGGCATCGGCGGCATCTGCATGCTGTGCACCAATGCACCCGTGGCTGCGTTGACCATGTCTATCGTGAACGTGTATGGCAGGATCCCCCCTATCGCGTTGGCAGTGAAATTGGTGATAGTGCCGAACGTTATCGTGTTGGTGCTGAAGGCCGGCTGCACTGCTATCCGGAATGGCGGGTTGAACATCACGGTGTTGAGCGCCCATGCGGTGTTGGCCGCGACGCCGCTGCTGTCGCTGACTATCACGTTGAATGTGTAGTTGCCGTATATTTCGTTTGTGCCTGTGCTGAATATATCTATAGGCAGGGAGTTGTAGGAGAACCTGGCAACGAGCTCCGTGTTTGATACGCTGCTCACCGTAAGGTCCACTGCATTGTCAGATAGCACCACAGGGCCGCTGCTGCCGGACACTCCGCCCCTGGCCGGATCCCAGTTCGGGTTGCCCAGCACCCCTGTCCAGATTAGGTTGACTGTGTAAGTGCCTGCCCCGCCGCTTATTGGCATGTTCTCGGTTATTGCAGGCTGGCTCCCGTCAACAAGCGTGTTGGAGAATACGCTGCCGCACGGGTTCATGACAACGTTGGATACCGATGCACAGCCCATTATATCGGGCCTCACTCCAACCGCCACGGGCATATCCGGTATGAATGTCTGCACCGGAGTGTTCTGGTCATTTACCTGCACCATGAACATGTAGCCTCCCATGTCTGTTTGCGCGTTGCTAGTGAATGTGAGGGTGTTTCCGCTTATGGCGAATGTCGAACCGACAGGCACGTTGGCGAAGCTGGGCGGGAAAGACACGGGATGCATGTACATCCATCTGTACAGGAAGTTGCCGCTGCCGCCGGTGACCGCAACCGACATGGCCGTGGACTGGCCACGCTCTATGTTATAATGCGTAACCGCTATTGGGGCCAGCCTTGGCATATCCTCCACGGTTATCGTGTTGCTCATTACGAGAGTGTTGCCCGCGGAATCCTTTATCGTTACCGTATATATCCAGTTGCCGATTATCGTGTTGCCAGGGCCCGCTACGAGGGACGTCGAATAGTTCTGTCCGTTGAACATCGTCAGCAACACATTCGGGAAGAACGGTATCGGGAAGAAGTACACCGGGCCGCTAGACATCGTCTGCGAAGTGGTGTTGCCTCCGAAGAGCGAGTTCGTGGACAGGTGCCACGCCACGTTTACGGTGTATGGTGCCACCCCTCCCATGAAGTTTGTCTCCATCGGATAGCCCATCGAGATGTCAAGCACGGTGTTTGAAAACACCTTGGTGGCGCAGAAGTTGCACACCGAGACTGCGACCGGCGCGGAGTTGAACGTGTATGGCACCGATGTCGCCGTGTCCGTCACAATCACATTGAATGTGTAGGTGTTGGCGGAGGCGGGGACAAACACAAAGGCGGCGCTAGTGCCGCTGCCTACATAGTCTGCCGATACGCCGTTGTTCGTGTAGATGTAATTGAACGTAAATGGCCCTGTGCCTCCCTGCACATTTGCGCTGAGCGTATCGGGCTGGCCTGTGCCTACCGCGTTGACCGATTCGGTCAGGAAGGCTGTTGGGGCGGGGTGCACTTCTACCGTGCCGAAGGGCACGGTGGAGACAATGCTGACCGTATTGCCATAGTTATTGACCACGTACGCGAGTGTGCTTGCGGACGTTATCGCAATGGAGGTCGGGGAGCTACCCACCGCCATGGTCTCTATTATTGCGTTGGTTGCAGTATCAATCACGCTGACTCTTCCGGCGGCTCCCGTAGTTGTGCTGGCGTTGGTCACGTAGGCGAGCCTGCCTGTGGGGTTGAAGACGGCCGCGTACGGGCCGGTGCCAACCGTTATGGTGTTGATTACAGTGTTGGTTGCAGGGTTTATGACGCTCACGGTGTCGGAACCCTGGTTCGTGACATACGCGAGTGTGCCGGACGGGTTGAACGCCACTCCCTCCGGGCCGGTGCCAACCGTTATGGTGTTGATTACAGTGTTGGTTGCAGGGTTTATGACATTAACCGTGTTGGACCCGTAGTTCGTGACATACGCGAGTGTGCCGGACGGGTTGAACGCCACTCCCTCCGGGCTGCCGCCAACTGCTATGGTGTTGATTATGGCGCTAGTTATCGGGTTTATGACGTTCACCGTGTTGGACCCGTAGTTTACTACATACGCGAGTGTGCCGGACGGGTTGAACGCCACTCCCTCCGGGCCGGTGCCAACCGTTATGGTGTTGATTACAGTGTTGGTTGCAGGGTTTATGACGCTCACGGTGTCGGAACCCTGGTTCGTGACATACGCGAGTGTGCCTGTGGAGTTGAAGACAGCCGCGTACGGGTCGCCGCCAACGGCTATGGTGTTGATTATGGCGCTAGTTTTCAGATTTATGACGTTCACCGTGTTGGACCCGTAGTTTACTACATACGCGAGTGTGCTAGCGGGATTAAAGGCCACGTATTGGGGCGCGCTTCCTACAGTCATTGTGTTTGTCACAAATTGTGGCGCTGTCCCAAAGCCGAAGTTGACTGGGGTGCCAATATCGTTGCCAGCAACTTGGAAATAATAATGGGTGGGGATTGTAGGCGTGAATGGCAAGCGCGCGGATCCCCCTACTGCTATGCCAGTTATGGTGTTGGCGACAATGCCGTTGTTGTTGTACACCAGGTTGAACGTGAACGGACCCGTCCCCCCGTTGAGCACCACGTTGAATACTGCGGTCTGGCCCAGGTCGAGGATTTGGGCGCCGCTTGGTGATACCGATGAAATGTAAGGCGCCGCGTTTATTTGCAGCGTGTTTGTCGATGATACGGAACTTGTGCCCTGGTCTATCGCGAATGCATTGAAGGTCCATACGCCTTCGACAGTGTTTGCCCCCACGGCAGATACCGTGTACGATACGCCGTTGAACGTCAATGTGAGGTGCGTGTCGCTAGTCGCAGTTATCGACAATGGCATCGCGTTGTTCGTTGTGGGGAGCGTGTTAGAAACAGTGTTCCCCGGGGCGAAGCCGTTTGCAACGGGTGGAATCCACTGCCAGTTTCCGGTATAGGGGCCCGACTGCGGCGTGTTGCTTATCACAGTGTTCGCTACCACTGTCTGGCCCACATCCATGATGTTGCCCGGTGCGAAACCGAACGGGTCAGGGTTCTGCACCATCTGTGCCGATGCAGAGCCGAATAGCATGATCAGGACAAGCGCAGAAAGTATGGTTGAAAGTGCTGCTGTCCTATTGCCGTTCAGAGTATCACTTGCTTGTGCCCTATTTTCGCCACGCGCTATTCTGTCTATTTTGAAAGGAAAGGTATTTATCCATATTGCCATACTGCGTCTTGCATACCATCCCCTGCCGCGAGGAATATATTATTTTAGGATAATGTGCAACGCTCCGCGTTTGACTACATTTAAATACTTTTATAAGGAATCTACACTTGATGATAAAGAATCTGTTCTATGCGGGCATTGCTCTGCTGATAATATCCATAGCGATATTCCTGTATGTGGGGTCCCAGCAGGCGAACATAATAAGCCAGGTTGCCGGGAAGGTTACCCTGTACAACTTCACCGTACCCGCGGACAACTACTCACATGTGCAAATAACGCTGCAAAACAGCGCGTATCTGATAGCGCTGCTCAAGCTCAGCGGCAAGGCCAACGTGTATCTCTTCAACGGAAGCGGCTATGCGGCGTGGCATGGGGACATGGCAGGCACGGCCCCTGCCACGGGATTGAGCTACGCCAAGTCACTCGAGGGCAGTGGAACGATACTGATATTCAACAACGTCACCATTGCATCCACCCCTGAGACAGGCACCCCTGCGCTATACAACAGCATAAACCAGACGGCCTTCCTGCCTCCCGGTCCATATTATTTTGTGGTGGACAACACGAACGGGAGCTTGTCTTCAGGCAGTACCGTGGCGGTAAATGCCTCTTACCCTCAGCCGCTCACAAACAACGTGCTCTCAGTCATATCGTCCAAGGAGGGCAACCTGGTCTATTTGGGCATAGCCTTCTTCCTCACGTTCGTGGGCGGCATAATACTGCTGATCTACGGTTACACGAGGAAACCAGAGGGGGAGGAGCTCCCTGCATCATATCCGGGGAAAAGCTTAAAAGGCAAGGATGATATAAGCAAGGAGTACATAGACCAGCTTTACAAGGGCATAGACCGTGCCAAGCGGGAGAGGAAGCGGCGCAGGCCCGAATAAGGCTGCGTTGCGTTCTGCATGCGTGTGCATGCTCATAAGGGGTGCGATATCATGGATGAACTTAAAGAGAGGGTGGCTGGCGAGGTAGCACTTTCCGACAGCCCCGGAAGCACCATGAAGAAATGGCGAGAGCTGTTCGGCATAACTCAGGTGGAGCTTGCAAAGGAGATCAAGATATCCACCTCCACGATAAGCGACTACGAAAGCAACAGGCGGCTCAGTCCGGGCGTGGGTGTAATAAAGAGGTTCGTCGAGGCTCTCTTCACCATAGACGAGGCCAAGGGCAGCGGAGTGCGGCAGGGGCTCGAGAAGTTCTCGCCAAGGGGAGAGGCTCCAGTCCCTTTCTACAACATACGCGATTTTGTCGCGCCGATAAGCGGCGTAGACTTCAGCAGGATCATCGAAGGAAAGGTCCTTTCCAATCCCGGATACCTGGACTCCATAAAGCTGTTCGGCTACACCATGGTGGACAGCCTAAGGGTAATACTGGAGATGTCCCCCTCGGAGTATCCAAAGCTCTTCGGCTCCACGACGGAGCGCGCATTCATATTCGACCATGTGTCAACCGGAAGGTCCCCCATGGTGGTCATACGTGTGGCGCCCATAAAGCCAAAGCTCGTGGTGATGCACAACATAACCACCGTTGACAAGCTGGCAGTGAAGATCGCGCAGGTTGAGAAGATACCACTTCTGGCCACCAAGCTCGACATGAAGGAGATTGAGACAAGGCTCAAGAAGATCTGATCCTTCCCGCGCGGTTTTTGCATGTTGAGCACGGGGATAATCGCTGCCTTCGTGTGTGTCATCCTCTTCTCGCTTGGGGACACACTGGCCAAGAACGCAGCCACCGCGCTTGGCAGCTACAGGACCGCATTGTACATAGTAGTCTCAGGCGGCGTGCCCATAGCCGTAGCATTCGCGCTTTTCCCTCCCCAGTCGATAACCGTGACTATTCTGGAGCTATCATGCCTGGGCGGGGTATTCCTCGCCGCGGGCTACGCCCTGGTGTACATCTCCCTGCGCACCGAGCAGGCCTCCGACACATGGGCGCTAATCAACATCTCACCTGCCGCACTAATACTGTTTGGCATATTCGTGCTCGGCGAGCCGGTCAACCCGCTGCAGGCGGTTTGCATAGGTGCGATAATAATCGGCGCGCTAATGATCACCGTTACCGAAGATGTCAGGTTCAACAGGAAACTGCTGCCTGCGATGGCCGGCAACCTCTGCTTCGCGGCTTTCATACTGATCGCAGTATACGGGATGTCCACGTACAGGAACGACATAACCGCATTCTACTTCGTGCCGCGTCTCGTCGCGATAGCGGCGCTGGTCGGATACGCTGCCGTAAAGCCCAAGTCGTTGCGGGCCGCTGCGGGGACGAAGAGGTCCCTGCGCCTGTGGGGCATAAGCCAACGGCGCATTGCAGTTGTGTCCGGCCTGCTCGACGGCGCGGCTCAGGCGTCGTTCATGCTGGTTGTGCTTTTCAGCGTGGTGGCGATAGGCAGCGCGATAACTGCGGCAGAGCCAGTCCTTGTAGTGCTGCTGTGCTATGTGCTGTACAGGGAGCGCCTTACCCGCCTCCAGGCTGCCGGTATAGTGATATCCGTAATCGGCGCCGTTGCCGTAGGGTTCGTTTAGCCCCAGACGTCCGCCTTGACCCTCTCCGGCGGCACCTTCAGCGCAGTTATCGCGTCCTTCACCGCCTGGACGAATGGGAGCGGCCCGCATATGTAGAAAGTCCGCTCGGCGAAGTCCCGCGCATACTTGCTTATCATGGCTGCGTCCACATGGCCAGTCTGCCCCGTCCAGCCGCCTCCTTGCTGCGGGCGGGTGACCGTCACGACGAGCTTGAGGCCAAGGTCCTTCACATAGCCGTTCAGCTCGTCCTTGGCTATTATTTCGGTGGAGAACTTCGTGCTGTAGATTAGCACCACGTCGCTGCCAGACCCCGTGACCTTTATGTGCCTCAGCATTGAGATGAACGGCGCCAGTCCAGTCCCCCCTGCTATGAACATCACCTTCTTATTTACCGACGGATCGAACCTGAACTGGCCGTTAGGCCCCTTGAGCATGAACGTATCCCCAACCTTTGCGCTAATGAAGTGCGATGTGCCCAGGTGGTCCCCGTGCTTCGGCTCCTTAATTATCATGAACTCCAAGCCTGGGGTCGAAGGATCCGAGGCTATCGAGAACGCCCTTGCTGTGTATCTCTTCCCTGCGCCGTCAACTCCCGTTATCATCATGAACATCCCAGGGTCGAACGGAGTGGGCTTCCCGTCCTCCGGCATGAACTTCAATATCAAAACCTCAGGGGTCTCGTCCTTCTTCTCCGCAAGCATGTACTTGCGCTCTGTTACGGGGATATTCGCCATAAATTCACCGTTGGGCGCGGTTCAAAACTAGCACTCCCTGACCCGCGCTTAACTATTCTAGCTTGTATGGTTAGGAATATAATGTTAATGTTTTTGGTTATCCCCACGCATCCATCCTTATCCTGTCCTCCGGCACGCCCAGCGAAAGGAGCATCGCCTTTATGCTGTTGGAGAAATCCCTGCTCCCACATATGTAGCAGTCCCTTTCCGCCACGTCCGGTATGCTGCCGCTGATCATCCCCGCACTTATGCGCCCCGTCCTGCCCGCCCACGCCTGCCCCGAGCTGTCAGGTCTTGTGATGGTGACATCGAACTTCAGCTTGTTCCTGCGCGCCATATCCTCTATCTCGCGCCTCAGCAGTATCTCCTCCGGTCTCCTTGCGCTGTAGAGCACGCTGATGTCGGTCCCGCTCCTCACCCTGTCCTCCTTTCTCAGAAGGGACGCAAACGGCGCCAGTCCCGTCCCCCCAGCAAATAGGGCCATCTTGCGCTTCGGGTCAAGTTCGATCACGAACTTCCTGCCTGCCGCCCCAGAGGAGAGCGGCCCTTCCACCACGAACCTGTCACCCACCTTCGATGCGACAAAGTGCGACTCGTGGGTTGCGTTGCCGTGCATCGGTTTCCTTATCGCGATTATCTCCACCTCATCAGAGCCTGGGTCAGAGGCTATGGAAAATGCGCGCGGTGCCGCCATGCCTCCCTGCCTGCCGGATGAATCCCGCACGCCCCCTATCATAATGAACATGCCCGGGAAGAACTCCGCCATCCTTTCGTTCACCGGCGCGAAAACGAGCCTGAGCGTGTCTGGAGACTCGTCAATCTTCTCCTTCAATACGTATTCAGCCTTAGGCAGCCTGTTCGCCATCAAACCACCGTGTAATCCGGGTTTAAATCGCGGAAGAAACGCGGTAATACCTAATCCTGCCAGATATTTAAACCTGTCCTCACATCTTTAATATCGGTGTCTCAAACGATTGTGGTCGGATGGATTTCAACATCGCAGTTGGATATGTGCTTCTGGTAATTGGCGTAGCAATAATACTTTTCGCCCTGGATTCCGGGCTCGCAATCTACAACAAGGTCAGCGCAGCGGTGTCCTACTCTGTCGCACCGCCGTCGCAGCAGGGCGCCTCGGCCGCCAATTCGTCGCTCAATTCGACCATCTCCTCGCTGTCTTCTCTCGGCCCTGAGCTCAAGCAGATAGAGGCCACCGGCCAGAACGACGCCCTGATATACGCGGAGGTAATAGCGCTTTACCTTGTGGCGAGCATAGGATACAAGTTCTGCTCCATAGGCGTGCAGATGATAAACAAGGTGGGCACCGTGCCGCCGCAATCCAGGAAAAAGGACGAGGAGTGAGCCGCGTCGCAATGGCACTGCGGGAAAGTAATTTAGTATTATATATGGCATGATATACCATGCAGCTATCCTCCCTGTACAAGGCCCCGAAAGGGCTGCTCAAGATACGCGCCGACATCGAGCACGGCGTAATAAGGGACATAATGATAACAGGGGATTTTTTCATGATACCAGAGGAGTCCCTCCCCCTGCTCGAGGGGAAGCTGCTCGGCAAAAGG
This sequence comes from Microcaldota archaeon, assembly GCA_021807115.1. Classification (GTDB taxonomy): domain Archaea; phylum Micrarchaeota; class Micrarchaeia; order Micrarchaeales; family Micrarchaeaceae; genus JAJZYD01. The sequence goes on along the minus strand of JAKAPJ010000004.1, from coordinate 34,666 downwards.
CTCGAGCGCAGGGACGTGGAGATTGCGGTCGAAGAGCTTTATGCCATGGACGTGCAGACTCCCGGGCTGTCAAAGGAGGACCTTGTCAGGGCCATATTGGGTGTTAGGGATGGAAGTTAGGCTTTTGAACGTGGAATACCCGGATGACCCCTACCTTAGCCTTGCCACAGAAGAGGCCGTCTTCGCAAGCGTCATCAGGGAGGAATCCCCTCCGACATTCAGGTTCTATAGGCACAGCAATGCGGTGATACTTGGGTGTTTCCAGCTTGCGGAGCAGGAAGTGGACATGGATGTGGCAAGGGACAACAAGATTGATGTCGTAAAGAGGTTCACCGCAGGGGGCGCGGTGTACCACGACCTTGGGGACCTCAACTACTCGTTCATAACTAAGGACAACTACGGGGTAAACCTTGACGTAATAAAGCTCTACTCCACCATGATCACCGGCGCGCTCAACGCCTTCAAGAGCCTTGGCATACCTGCGGAGAGCGGCCACCTCAATGACGTTACGGCAAACGGCAAGAAGATACTGGGCGCCGCGGCCACCATACGCTCAAACACGCTTCTTTTCCACGCCGCGGTGCTTGTGAACACAAACCTGATGATGCTTGCCTCTGTGCTCAAGGTACCCGGGGAGAAGCTCAAGGACAAGGGCATAAAGACCATACTGGACCGCGTCACCAACATACGCGACATATCCGGCAGCGGCATGGAGGATGTAAAGAGGGCGCTTCTAGACAGCTACGCCGAGACGCTCGGCCTGGAATTCAAGGAGGCTGGGCTGACCGGCAAGGAGGCGGCGCTCGCCAGGGAGCTAAAGGAGCGCAAGTACAGCAAGGCGGAATGGAACAGGGGCAGGGAGATAATCAACATATTCTGATTCGGGCCGCGCGCAAAGCACGCCCCATCCGCATATCCGCGAGTTAACCCCTAAGCGTAGCCTGTGCGACTCCGCACGCCCCGCCGCCCCCGCCGCTGTGCAGGTCCACAGTGTAGTTCTGGGCAGGCAGGTCCCTAATCCCCACAAGCTGCTCACACCGCGCGTTTGTTGTGTTATGGAAATATGTGGTCCCGTCAGCGCCCACGATTGAGACAGTCGCAGCCCCGCTGTTCCCCCCTGCCGCAAGTATGTCAACGCTGCCCCCTGTCCATACGCATGTACCTGCGACGGACGCGATTGTGCCGGCCTCCACCAGCGTAAAGTTGCCGCAGCTGCTCTGGTTTGCTGACATCCTGCCCGATCCGCTAGGCTCCACCACGCCGCGCAGGCCGCCGACCGAAACCGTCACGTTCTTGTAGTAATATTTGGTGCTATTGCTGTCCATGTCGTACGTGTACAGCTCCAGCGTGTAGTTCGCCTCTGTTGTGGTCGGGCTGGCATTCAATATGACATCCCATTCGTATGCGCCCGTGCCGTTGTCCTGCCCCACCGCCACCTCAGCGGCGTTTATGCCGTCCGCCCCAAGCCCCATCAGTCCTATCGCGTCGAACGCGGTCTCTGCCCCGAATGCAGTAGATTCGCCTGGCGTGAGCACCACCGACTGCGCGCTTACTGTTATGGGGTTGTCAAGCGCAAAGTCCTCCTTCACAACTATGGTAAGCGCGGCGGGGACGTTGCCTGATTGCAGGTATACTGTGTATGTTCCAGGCATGGTTGTTGCATTAGTACTGATGTTCACCCCCCACTCGTATCCATCACTAGTGAAGTAACTGTACTGGTGCACCGTCACATTTATGTGCCTCGCGGAAAGGTTCGCCGCATTTACCACGAAGAGCGAGTCACGCGTAGTCAATACCCCGACGCTCTGGGGCACCCCCTGGAAGACTATCTGCCTTGTGACTGCCATAAATATAGGAGCCGCGGTCGCGCTGGCGGACGGGGGCGCGCCAGGTTTTATGCCAAAGAAGATGTATTCTTGCGACGAGGTTGTGCCGTTTAGGGCAATGCATGTCTGGTTGTTCTTGGTCCCTCCGTAGAACGCGCAGCTGCGGTAGAGGTTGCTGTTGAACAGTGCAACCAGCAGGAACAGGAACACCGCCGCCCCCAAAAAATCGTAAAGCGTTATGGCCCTCAGCGACTTTATTGCAGCGTCCTTCGATTCGGGCAGAATCGAGAACACCCCATATGAGGGATCCACATCCATCTTCTTCAGCGGTTTGCCCTGATAGTCCCTGTCAATGTTCTTTACCTCCCCCAACGCGAAGAAGCGTGTGTCAATGGGTACTGCCGTCTCCTCCACGTACAGCACCCCGTTGCTGCCGTATTCAGCCCCCCGGTCCAGCATAGATGCACTTGCGGCGACCGCCCTCACCTTGCTGAAGTTGATGTCTGGGAACTTGCCGTTCACCGATGATTTGGCGGCTACGGCCTTCTCAAAGAAGTCGGTGAGTATGTTCGCATCCTTTGTCGGCAGCTGCCTGTCCATGTACTGCACAGTATACGTTGTGCGGTTTACCTCCAAGTCCGCCAGTGTGAAGTCCGCAATCAGGTATCCTGTGCCGTCAGCAAGCATGGACGGCAGCCCGTCCTGGGCTGAATAGTGGGTTTCCACGCCCCTGTCATTCCCGTATCCCACAATCTCGTACACTGTGGCGCAGTAGAATGCACACTTTGCGCCAGATACTGGCGCAACTAGGTATCCCCCTCCCTCGGGCTGGAAGGCGGCGTTTATCTCCGCAAGGCCGTAAGGCGCCGAGTCGATCTTCGTGGTCGGCGTTGCCACAAGCACCTGGTAGTAGCTGAAGTGCTTTAGCGCGGAGTACACGCCGTACATCACCGCCACCACGAGCCCCGCCAGCGCTATGAGCAGCGAGAACCCGAGCGAGAGTATCAGCAGTATCACTATGAGGACCAGCCACACGGCCCTCGAGAATATGGGCTTTGGCCTCCTCCCTGCCCTCCCCCCCTGCACGGTGTCAAGTGCCGTGCTGTTCATGTCGCCGTAGGCGAAACTGGGCGAGACAATCCCAGCATAGCCCCCTGCGACGGACATGGAATCAGAAAGACATCTTTACATCCTGCTTCTCCTCTTCAGCAACGGGATACATAGGCATTGTCTTGTAGCCCAGCACGGATGCAAATACGTTGTAAGGCACCTGCTGCACCCTTATGTTGAACGAGTTAACCGCATCGTTGTAGAATTCCCTCCTGTCGGCAAGCTGGTTCTCAATGTCGGTTATCGCCCCCTGCAGCTGCATGAAGCTCGCATTCGCCTTGAGGTCAGGATAGTTCTCCGCTGTTGCGAAGATGGACTTGAGCGCCTGGCTCATCTGGTTAGAGTTGTCTATCTTACCTTGGACGTCGTTCTTCTGCATGCCCATCCACTGCGTCCTCAGCGCGGTCACCTGTGTGAGCAGGTTCTGCTCGTATGTCATGTATCCCTTTACCACGTCGAGCAGCTTGCCGAGCATGTCGTGCCTCTTCTCAAGCAGAACGTCTATGTCTCCCCATGCCTTGTTTATGTTGTTGCGCAGCACTACCAGCGCGTTGTATATGATGGCGAACATAAAAACAAGTATGACAACCACTGCCCCTATGGCCACCGTCAGAAAGCCCACCATGAATATCCCCGGAATATCTCCAAGTATCTTCGGATGTCAGGTTTAAATACTCTTTTGTACGCCCATGAACTCCAGCAGTTCCGATGCCACCACGGCAGAGTGCGTGTAGTGCGGCACGTGAGCAGCCCCGTCTATTATCTTCAGCACGCTGCCGTGTATGCGCGCCTTCACAAGGCCGGAGTACTTGGTCTCGAACATCGGGTCCGCAGAGCCCCATATCAGCAGGGTCCGCGAGCGTATGCCGGAAAGGAGCTGCTGGTCCAGCTTGTATTCGGTGAAGCTCAGGTCCAGTATGCTCCTCATCACGTAGTCCCTGTTCTCGTTGAACCTCATTGTCGCCTTGAACAGCCGCTCCTTGAACTCCGCCGCCTTGCCGCTGGCCTCCATCTCGTAGAACGCCTCGGCCACGCCGCCGGGATCCTCGAGCACCAGGCCGCCCACGCCGTGCCTGGATGCATAAGCCGCGGCTATCCATCCCCCGTACGAGTGCCCGAACAGGTAGAAGTCCCCCAGCCCTAGCCCCATCACGAGCTCCTCTATGGTGCCCACCTGCGCGCCTATTGTGTAGTCGATGCGGGGCTTGTCCGACTTCCCGTGGCCGAGCAGGTCCACAAGGTATACGTCCAGGTCCGCCGGCAGGTGCTTAAGTAACCTATCCCAGTCGAGGGTCGAGGAGCCTATCCCGTGGAGGAACACTATCCTGCCGCCCTTGCCTGCATGATGCCTGCAGTGCAGTGCGCCCAGGCCGGTCTGCACCATCAGGTCCTCGAAGTCTAGTTTGTAATCCATCCCCGCACCCGCTCTACGCCTGCTTGGGCTGCTTGCCGTAGAAGAAGTGTATGCCCCTGCCCAGTGCCCCCTCGGCGGCCTCCTGCACCGCCTCGCTGTAGGTGGGGTGCGGGTGTATCGTGTCGGCTATGTCCTCGAGCGTCGCCCCCATCTCTATGGCAAGTGCGGCCTCCGCTATCATGGAGTTCGCCTCGGGCGACACAATCTCAACGCCCTGGACGAACTTGTCCTGGTCGTATGCCATCTTGACAAAACCCTTCCGCGAGTCGAGGGCCACCGCCCTGCCCAGCGCGCTGAGCGGGAACTTCGTCACGCTTATCCCATCCGCCGGCTCAATGCTTCCGGCTATCGCTATCTCCGGATCGGAGAATATCACGGCGGGCACTATCCTGTTCTCGTATGCTGAGTTCTGTCCCGCGGCCACCTCCGCCGCTATGACCCCCTGCCTCATCGCCTTGTGCGCCAGCATGGGCTCGCCCACAACGTCGCCCACCGCAAGTATCTTCTGGTCCGTGGTGCGCATCTGCCTGTCCACCTTTATGAAGCCCTTCTCGTCCATCTCCACCTTCGTGTTGTGCAGCTCAAGCCCGTCGGTGTACGGCACCAGCCCCACCGCCACAACTATGACATCCGCGTCCATTGTCCGGCCGTCGCTGAGCGTTATCGACGTCTGTGTCCTTGAAGCTGGGGTTACCCCAGTTATAACGGTGACCCCGAGCTCTGCCATCCTGGCCTTTACCAGCGCCACAGCATCCTTGTCAAAGTGCGAAAGCACGTCTGAGCGCGCAAGCACCGTCACCTTGCTGCCCAGCTTCGCGTAGAGCGTGCCTATCTCCACCGCCACATAGCCGGCGCCTATTACCACCATGGATTTCGGGATGTAGTCAAGCATCAGCGCCTGCTTGTAGTCTATTACGTTGCCGCCGAATTCGAAGCCCTTCACGACCGCGGGCTCAGACCCGGTGGCTATCAGCGCATGCTTGAACTCCAGCGTTACGCCGCGGGTGGTCTGCAGCCTCCCGGAGTCCAGGAACGTCGCCGCGCCGTTGAAAACGTCTATCTGGTTGGAGCTGCACAGGAACGCCACGCCGTTCTCGAGCTTCTTGGACACGCCCATGCGCCATTCCAGCATCTTCTTCGGATCCAGCGCCGCGCCGCTCACGCTTATGCCGAACTTCTCCGCATGCCGTATCTCGTGGAACAGGTCAGCTATGTGTATGAGCGTCTTTGACGGTATGCATGCGTAGTTGAGGCAGTGCCCCCCCAGCTTGTCTTTCTCCACCAGCGCCACAGACAGCCCGAGCTGCGCCGCCCTTATCGCGGCCACATATCCGCCCACGCCGCCCCCTATGACCGCGAGGTCTACCTGTTCGGGCAATGAACCCATGACCATTTACACACCGGAATCAAAACCTTTCGAGGAAATCTGGATCCTGCAGGCACCTTATTACTGCCAGCCCGAACTTCACCGCATCCGCGCCGTCAAGCACCCTGTGGTCGAACGATATGGAAAACGGCAGCTGCTTGCCCACCACCACCTTCCCGTCCGCCACCATCGGCGCATCCTTGATGGAGTGTATGGCCAGTATCGCGACCTCGGGCGGGTTTATCATGGGCACCGAGAGGTACCCTCCCCCCAGGCTGCCTACGTTGGTTATGGTGAACGTTGCGTCCCTCATCTCGTCTATGGTAATGGTGTTGTCAAGTATCTTCTTGTGCAGCGATGCCACATCCCTGGCTATGTCTACTATACTCTTCTTGTCCGCGTCCTTCACCACCACAACCTTCAGCCCGTCCTTCGCCTCCGCCGCCAGCCCTATGTTGTAGAACTTCTTTACCACTATCTCGTTCGAGTCCCGGTCGAAGCTTGCGTTGAAGTGCTGGTTCTCCTTGAGCGCCTCCACCACCGCCTTTATTATGAACGGCAGGAACGTGAGCTTTATCCCGAAGCTCTTGAGCACGTTCTCCTTCTGCATGGAGACTATGTTGTAGAGCGGCCCGGCGTTTATCATGTCCATGTGCACCGCGCGCGGTATCTTCCACGACTCCTCCATGTTCTTCGCTATAACCTTCCTCAGTTGGGACATAGGCTCGCGCTCCACCTGCCCCCTGTGCCTCTCCTCAAGTTCCGCGAACCTGTTCACCGGCATCGATGCGGCCGCAGGCTTTGATGTGCCAGTTGCCGCCGCCCCTGCCTGCTGCGTCCTTGCGCCCTTCAGGTCGCTTTCAAGTATCCTCCCTCCCGGCCCGGTACCCACGACCGCAGCAAGGTCTATGTTCATGTCGCGCGCCATCTTCCTTACGGCCGGCGTGGCCATCGGCTCGCGGGGTCTCTGTCCCTGCGGCGCAGGCGCCTGGGCCTGCTGCACGGCCGGCGCCGCCTGAGGTTTCTGCGCCTGGGCCTCCGCCGGCTTTGCCTCGGCCTGCGGCTGTGACCCTATGCCTGCAAGTTCCTCTGGGGTCCCTATCCATGCCACCGTCTCCCCTACATAGACGGTAGTGCCCTCCTTCTTGTTTATCTTTATGGTTCCTGAAATTGGCGCCGGGGCGTTGACGACCGCCTTGTCGGTCTCGACCTGCACCACGGCCTGGTCCTCCTTCACCGCGTCGCCGTCCTTCACCAGCCACTTCTGTATGTGGCCCTCGGTTATCCCCTCCCCTACGTCAACGAACCGTATCAGCTTCATCAATCACACCGACATTATCTTGTCTATGGCCTGCGCAACCTTGAGCTCGTTAGGTATGTAGTAGTTCTCGTAGCCAGGGAACGGGTACGGCAGGCTTGCAGATGCGACCCTGAGTATCGGGGCCTTGAGGTCGAACATGGCCTTCTCGGCTATGCGCGCGGCGATCTCCGCGCCCGGGCCGAATGTAAGCGATGCCTCGTGCACCACTATCACGCGCCCCGTCTTCCTTGCGGTGTCCAGGATCGCCTTCTCGTCAAGCGGGTTTATTGTCCGAAGGTCTATTATCTCCGCGTCCACGCCCTTCTTCTCCACCGCGTTCTTGACCACGGGCACCATCGTGCCGTGCGTTATTATGCTCAGGTCGTTGCCCTCCCTGACCGTGCTGGCCTTGCCTATCGGCACCTCGTACATGTCCTCCGGGACCTCCTGCTTGAATAGCCTGTAGAGCTTGGTTGGCTCCAGGAACACCACCGGATCCTGCATCCGCGACGCCTTTATCATCAGCCCCTTCGCATCGTACGGCGTCGACGGCTCCACCACGACCAGCCCGCCTATGTGCGAGTAGTATACCTCAGGGCTGTCGGAATGGTGCTCCAGCGTCCTGACCCCGCCGCTGACAGGAGTCCTCACAATCATCGGGACCGGTATCGAGGATCTCGTTCTGCTGCGGAACCTTGCGGCATGGTTGACCAGCTGGCTGAAGCTCAGCAGCATGAACCCGGCGAACTGTATCTCCGGTATCGGCAGCATGCCGGCGGCCGACATGCCCACGGCAACCCCTATTATGCTCGACTCGGCAAGCGGCGTGTCTATAACCCTGTCAGGGCCGTACTTCTTGACGAGCCCGTCAGTGACCCTGAAGACGCCGCCGTCCTTCCCCACGTCCTCTCCAAGCACCACCGCCTTCTCGTTGCTTTGGAGAATCTGGTCCATGGCGTTGTTGAGCGCCGTCACCATGTTCATCATCATGCAACCACCTATTCCTCCTTCGCCTGCTGCCACCAGTTGGCGGCCAGCGCCGCATCCAGCTCCTCCTGCAGTATCTCCGGCATGAAGCTGTATACGTTGTCGAACATCCCCTTGGGATCCGGCTTGAACTGCTCCGCGACCTCCACCGCGGCGTTTATGCGCTTTAGCTGCTCCTCGCCCAGCGCGGCCTCCTTGGCGCCGTCCCACAGCCCCTTGGATTCGAGGTACTTCCTCACCCTAAGTATCGGGTCCCTCGGCAGCCACGGCGCGACGTCAGACTCCAGCCTGTACTTGCCCGGGTCGTCCGCCGTGGTGTGCATGCTCATCCTGTATGTAAGGCACTCTATGACGCACGGCACGTTGTTGGACCTCGCGGCCTCCAGCGCCTCCTTAACCGCCTTGTAGACCCCGATCACATCATTGCCGTCCACCTGCATGCCGCTTATGCCCGCGGCGAAAGCCTTCTGCGCAAGCGTCTGGGCCCCTGTCTGCTCCCCCCTAGGCACGGATATGGCCCATCCGTTGTTCTCTATTATCGTAACCATCGGCACCTTCTTCGCCCCGGCGAAGTTTATCGCCTCGTAGAAGTCCCCCTCCGAAGTCCCGCCGTCGCCAACCCATGCGAGCACAGCGCCCCCCGTCTTCAGGTACTTCTGGGCGTAGGCGACCCCGGCGCCATGCGGCATCTGGGTGCTTACCGGCACGGCAATCGGCAGCGTCCTAATGTCCTTGGGTATTTTCTGGCTCTCCTCGTAGCCCCTCCATCCGAGTATTATGTCCTCAAGCGGGAAGCCCATGGCGAGGAACACGCCGTGCTGCCTGAAGTTAGGCACAAGGAAATCTTTAGGTCCCATTGCCATCGCGGCTCCGACCTGAGTGGCCTCCTGCCCGACCATCGGCGCATATGTGACCGCACGCCCCTGCCTCTGCAGGCTCAGTATCTTGGCATCCAGCGCCCTGGCAAACGCCATCTTCTTGTACATCTCCAGGATCATGGAGTCGTCCACGTCCTTGGGGAATAGTTGCTCGTCTATCTTGCCGTTCTCGTCCATTACCTGGCTATAGGCGACCGTCCCCTCAAATACGTTCTTTATCAAGTCCCCACCCCACTATAAAATGAATACAAAACAATATATTCATTCTGATTCTGGCGGTTTATCTTTTTCCTCCGCCGCCAAGTATGTCGCACAATGTGCGCCCACACTTGCAGTTAGTATCACTGCGATGAGGGGCTATACGCGCACAGCCATGCCAGTCAGGGCGTTACCGGCATGAAGCCGTACTTGTAACTAACTACCTGCCCCGTGCCGCCCCCTCCCCCGTTGCTCGTATAGTCTGCCCCGCCGCAGAGCCCCTTTGCATTCTGCGAACTTCCGCCATTCCCCCCGCTGACGTTCAGGATTGAACCTGCCGTGGAAAGGCCGTCAGCATAGGCTAGCAGTATGGTGCCGCCCCCTCCCCCTCCCCCGCCACCTCCGTTGCCGCTGAAGCAGTATTGCCCGTTAGCACCACCCACTTGGCCGTTTTGGCCGTTTGCGTAAATTATGCCAGATATCGTGATATTTTGGGCCTGTATGTAAAGTCCGTATGCCCCCTGCCCCCCTCCGGCGCCATTCCCTCCATTGGCTCCCCCTCCCCCTGCAAGGTAATTCTGCATGCCCCTGGAATGCCACGTGGCGATAAGGTTTGAAAGCTGCTGCGATGGCATGGTGCCCTTTGCCGAGCTGCCCGAGTTGCCCGGGCTGGTAACGTTATTGGAGAAAAGCCCCCCGGTGCCCCCACTCACCGTGGTGTTGCCCCCATTGTGTCCACTGTAGCTCCCGTAGTTATTTCCCCCGACCCCTCCGCCGCCGCCAGACCCCCCGTAGGATTGCGGATAGTTATAGCCCGTGCTGTTACCTGTTATTATTGTGCCCTGGTCCGTGAAGTTGTTCTGCGCCAAAATGCTGTAGCCGTTTGCATATACCACGGCCCCTGGCGCGACCATTATGTTGTACCCCTCCACATCGGAGGTAAGGTTCGTTATTTTGGTGTATGTTACGTTCGGCAGTTCCTCTATGGCAACTGTCTGGCTGCTCTGCAGGCTCGCGTTCACATCCTCCACGGTTATGTTGTACTTACCTACCGCCATAGTCTGGTTCTGGTTGAACATGAAATCCAGCGTGCCGTTCCTGGCCTGAGTAACGGTCTGCCCGTCCACGAGGATTTCCACATACTCGGTACTCGGATCCCCTACCGCATAAATCGATTCGTTTGTCCCGTACTTTATCGCCATGCTGCTAATGCTGAGCACAGGCTTGCCCGGGACAACATCTATAAATTCCGTCGCCGTAATGTTTGTTGTCCTATCTTTCGCCGTAATGTTGAACTTCCCAAGCGCCATGCCTGAAAATGCATACCTCAGCGACTTACCCGGGCCAGACACGCTGGACCCGTTCACATATAGCACCACACTGTCATTTTTGTTCGCCGCGCTGGCATGTATGCTTTCCGTGGTGTTGTACGCCAGTGTAAGGTTGGGTATAGAAAGGACCGGGGCCCCTGGCGCGGCCTGCTGTATAGTCGAACCGCCCCCTGTCCCTGCTGGCGTGCCTGCCTGCCCTCCTCCCTTAGGCGCGCCCAGGAAGAACACTGCAGCTAATGCAATTATAACCACAACAAGTATGGCCGCGACGTACTTTATCATTGATCCGGATTTAGCGCCCCCCTGTGCCTTGCCTTGGTCATCTGCCATGTAATCAAGAGATAAGCGGAGTCAAAACTTAAAAACCTAGTGCATCACTGCACGCGGTTATATAATAGGATACCCCTATGCGGCGTGCTAATCCCTTTCCCTCAGGGCCAGCGTCCTCAGCATAAAGTCATCAAAACTGAACGTTCTCACAAGATGGTTGTTGGTGTCAACCACGTACAGCGTGCGCCCGTTCCTGCTGGCCTTTACGTCACTTGGCTCGTAAAGGCCGAGGGTGTCGCAGCCGCCCTCGCCGAACTTGCAGAACGACTTCGAGCCGGGGCTGCCTATCACCGTGCTTACGCTGTCATGCGCCACATCAATGACCCTTATTGCGCTGTTGTAGGTGTCTGCGACATAAATCTTGTCCCCTATCGCGGCGACCCCGAGCGGATGCTGCATCCTGGCCTCATAGAAAGTGCCGTCCTTGTAGCCGAACTTGAAAAGCCCGCTGCCCACCAGCGTGCTCACAAACCTCCCCTTCAGGTCGATGCTGCGCACACCGGACACCTCGCTGTCGGCCACATACATATGGTCGTTGTCTGCATTTATCGACAGGCCGCTCGGCTGTGCGAACTGGGCGTTCGTGAGCGGGCCATCGAATATGTTTTCCATGCCCGAGCCGCCAAAGGGGTATATTGTGCCTGTGCCTATATCGTACGCCCATATCTGGTGCAGGCCCGCCATTGCAACAAGGAGCTTGTGCCGATGGTACGCCAGGTCCCAAGGGGAACTGAGCCGCGTCTTGGCCCCGAGGCCCGAGTACTCGAATGGCTGGTACGGCCCCTGCGTGCCGTCTCCGGCTATGGTTTTCACAGTCCTTGCCTCCAGGTCCACCTCGCGCAGTGCGTGGTTCTCCGTGTCCGCCACATACACTGTGCCGCTCCCCAGCCACAGGACCCCCTGCGGCCTGAAGAACGTGCATTCAGCGAAGCCGCCGTCCCTGAGCCCCCGCGCCCCACTCCCGACCGCATCAACAACCCTGCCGCTCGCCGTCTCCACTATGAGAATGCGATTGTGGTTTGAATCGCTTATGGCAAACCTGGCCTCGTCCGGGGAAAGCGACATCTTGCCCGGGTACGACAGCACACCTCCCGCCGCGGTCTTTGGCACGCTGAGCTTCAGCGGTCCCTTTGCCAGCATCCCCTCGTACCTTCTGTCTATGAGCACAGACTCCACCGCCCCGTCAAGCTCGGAGAATGGCACCTCCCCAGCACGTTTGTACTGTACGCGCCAGTCCGGCCCAAGCACCACTATTGTCGGCCACGCGCTGGCGCCGAACGCCTTCCACAGACGCCTATCCTCGTCTACTATGACCGGATGCCTCATCTCGTATCTGCGTACCGCTTCCTGTATGTTTTCAGGCCTCTGCTCGTTCGGGAACTTGGCGGAATGGACGCCTATCACCGCCACGGGTTTGTCCTTGTATGCGTCCTCTATCTTGGCAAGGACCGGCAGCATGTGCATGCAGTTTATGCAGCAGTATGTCCAGAAGTCAAGTACGACCACCTGCCCCCTGAGCTTACCTGCGGACAGCGGCTCGCTGGTGTTGAGCCACTTGAACTCCGGAGGGAAATCGATAGCTCCCCTGTTGGGTCCTATAATCCTGTTCACTCCCCCTAATACATCCATTCCCATGCCCAACACTCTCAGGATCACGATTTAAGTATTTCTGCGCGTGCCGATGCTGCGGTATGCGCTATATATAATGCTGCTGCAGAATAAAAGCATGCATACTGCGACTTCGTTGCCCCTGCACCATGGCCGCGCGCCCCGATGGCTGTTCAGCAGGATGGTCAAGCTGTCCGGCGCTATATCGACCGTCATCATGGACGAGTCCGGTCCGGACGAGCTGCTGAGGCGGCTTAGCGACCCATACTGGTTCCAGGCGCTGGCGTGCGCAATAGGCTACGACTGGCACAGCAGCGGAACGACCACCGTCACAATGGGTGCGCTAAAGGAGGCCCTCAACTCCAGCGGGTACGTCTACATAGCGGGCGGAAAGGGGAGCGTGGGGCTGAGGACCCCCGAAGGCATTGCGGAGGGCACAGACCGGCTCTCCATACCCAACGAGGCCGATCCGTTCCAGGAATACAGCAGGCTGGCGGCGAAAATAGACTCGGCGCTGGTCTATGACGGCATAGGCATATACCACCACACATTCATCTTTTCCCGGTCAAGGAAATGGGCGGTTGTGCAGCAGGGCATGCTAAAGGGCACCAGCAACACTATAAGGTTCCAGTGGTTCAGCGACCAGCTTGACGACAGTGACATAGCGAACGAGCCGCACACGTCGGTCGGATCAAGCACGCGCATAAAGACACTCGACCTCACATCCGGCGCCAACGGCTGGGCGCGCAGCGGCATATCCGAGTCACTGCACGAATACGGCAGGATGCTGGCGCATTCGTATCCGCACAGGCACGGCATAGCCGTGTCCGTGGACCTGAGCAAAAGGGCGAGGGAGGCGATAAGGAACGCCAACGAGGTGAACCCCTCAGACTACAAGGAGCTCCTGCTGCTGAAGGGGATGGGCCGCGCGACTATGCGCTCACTGGCATTCGTGTCTTCGCTGATATTCGGCAAGGACCTTGCGTACAGGGATCCGGTGACATACGCGTACAACCTAGGGGGCAAGGACGGCATACCATTCGGGGTGGACCGCAACACCTACGACAGCGTGATATCATCAATGCGCCAGATAGTCGACTCGGCAAGGGTCGAGGCAGGGGAAAAATACAAGATGCTCAAGAGGCTTGAGAGGGTAATGGGGTAAACGGCACGGCGCGGGCTAGTTATTAATAGTCATCGGCAGAATATCTAGTGGCTGGTTTTATGGATTCCGACGTGATCCTTGTTGACGACAGCGACAGGGAGATAGGCACGGCCGAGAAGATGAGCGCCCATCAGCATGGGGGCAAGCTTCACAGGGCATTCTCTATATTCGTGTTCAACTCCAAGGGCGAGACGATGCTGCAGCGCCGCGCAGAGACTAAGTACCACGGTGCTGGCCTGTGGACCAACACCACGTGCAGCCACCCCATGCCTGGCGAGGACGTGATGCACGCCGCCCACAGGCGGCTGAAGGAGGAGATGGGATTCGACTGCAGCATGAAGGAGGTATTCAGCTTCACATACGAGGCAGACATGGGCAACGGCCTCACCGAGCACGAGTTCGACCACGTAATATTCGGGGACCACAACGCCGCGCCCAGGCCAAACGGAGAGGAGGTTTCCAACTGGAAATGGATCACACTGGCCGGGCTGGACGAAGACATAAGGAAGAACCCGAAGGTGTACTCGCCGTGGCTGAGGATAGTGCTTGGCCGCGTGATGAAGGAGCGCGCCCCAAAGGCGGCGAAATAGGTCAGCCTCCCCTGAGCCTATAAATCTTGGCTGCCCTGCCTGCGGAACCCGTATCAACATCCGCGACAAGCATGCCCTCCCTGTTATGCCCCAGCGCGCGCCTCCTGAGCGTCACGGGCGAGACAACCTGGGACCTGCCCAGGAGCAGCCGCCCTCGCGACGAGCCAGCCGCGTTGCAGTATGCGACTATCACTCCGTTCTCGAAGCACCTGGTCTTCAGGATTGAGTCCATGAGCCTGCCGTCCACGCCGTAGATGCCCGCCTTCCACCAGTAGCTGGGGCAGGCCACAATGCTTACCCCCCTTGCCGCCAGCTCCGCGAAGAACTCCGGCCTCATTATGTCCCAGCACACCAGTATGCCTATCTTCCCGAACCTGGTTCTTGCCACCGCGGCGGAGGATCCCGCGGCAATGCTGCGCATTTCGGATTTCCACAGGTTCCTCTTCGCGTACCTGGCCAGCGTGCGTCCCCTGCGGTCTATGTAGTACGATACGTTGCGCATCCGCCCGCCCCGTGAGGGCTCTATTATGGACCCTGCAACTATGTCAAGCCCCTCCCTCTTGGCCAAGCCTGCGAAGTGCTTCAGGTATACCCCTCCCCCGTCCCTCTTGGGGTTTATCTTCAGGTTCCCTGTAACGCAGATCTCTGGAAACACGACTACGTCGGCCCTGGCCCTTTTGGCCCGCGAAGCGTAGGCAGATATGCTCTCCAGGTTCGCGCCTATGTCAGAGGTTATCCGCATCTGTACCAGTGCAAGTCTAACGCGCATAAGTACCACGAGATGAGCCCGCGAGCCCAAACCCTCCCTCCAATTTCATGATGTGCTCTTGCTGATTTTTCCGGTCGTGCCGGCCGACCTGGCCACCGTGACCTTCGCCCCCGGAACAGCCGACTCTATCCTCGCCTTGTCGCGCACTGCCTCATCATGCGCCTCGCCCTCCGCCGCATAGAGCACCATGTTCTTGACCCCGAGCCCCACCGCGACCTTCATATCCGGCAAAAGCGCGGCTACGTCCCCTTCTATCACATAGGCCTTGTACGGACTGACCCCCAGCTCCCCCAGCAGGCTTGCGGTGGTTCTGCTTGACGGCCTTGCTATGACTAGCGTCGCCTCCGCCTCGCCAGGCGGATGTGCCGGCAGCTTGATCGAGCCTACGGACTGCGTCGCATCGACGACGTCCAGCTGCCTTGCGGCGCAGATTGCGCCGATTGCCGCATTTTGTATCTTCCTGTTCTTCGACTCTAGCTCCCTGAGGAACTCCCCGTCCCCGTATTTTTCGTCAACCTTGCCCACAAACTGCTCCACAAGCACCTCGCGCACGTCCGCGCCCACGTTCAGCTTCCCCCTGATTACGTCCCTGACTGTCTTCATGGCGCCGCAGTCGTCATGCGTCATTACCACAACCTTGCTTATGTTCCTGTACTGGTCAAGGGCCTGGTTTATGGCGTCTTCCAGCCCAAGCACATTCCCTCCCGCGTTCCTCAGCGATACGGTGTCGCCCCTGCCCTTGAGCTGGTCCACGGGCCCGTTCAGCCTCCAGTCCATGCACGCTATAACAAGCGTGGTGATCGAATCAGTGCCCCCTCCCATAAAACCAGCCATCGGATATACATTTGCCCAGCACAATATTTAAGTTTTCCATTTCCTGCGAGGATAGGCTTAATATGTTTAATGCCAATCTTAACATTATGTCATCAAGGGATGAGTCGAGGGAGGACAGGGGCATCGCAGCCCTGATAATGCTGTGCGCAGGAGGGCTCATGCTCATCGGCGGCTCCGCCTACCTGGTGCAGATATTCTCCGTCCTTTACGGTGCGGCAGCAGGCGCGCTGCTGCAGAGCAATGCGACCGGAACCCAGGTCGCGCAGCAGCTGCAGCAGACCGCGCAGCAGTACAATTCGCTGCACGGCGGCATACTGGAATCCTACGTGCTGCTCATAATATCGCTGCTCTCATTCGGGGTTGCATTCCTAATGTTCCTGCGCTACTACGACCGGGGCAACTCCGCGACAATGAAGAAATACGCGATACCTCACATCGGCTTCACGCTCATCTACGTCATGCTGTTCTACGTTGTGGTATCCCCATTCTACTACTACTTCGGCGGAGGCGTATACATGTATGTAGTATATGCGGGGATAGCGCTGTCATTCGCATCTGCGGCGTTCCTCGAATACATGAACAGGGCGCCCGCCCCATCCAAATCCGCCAAGCTCAAGCACACAATAACCATCAATCCCGGCAAGCCCTACTCCAACATGGGCGACCTTCAGGATGAGCTTTTCTCCAAGCTCAAGGGGCATATCAGGATAGTCGACAAGCACTTCAACTCCGTGGCGCTGGCGAACTTCCATCGGCTGGCCAACAGGAGCGTAATCAGCCTGACAAAGGTGACAATACTCACGTCCAAGGAGATGCTCGACACGGACTTCACCAGCAACATGATCGACTTCAGGAGCGAGCTTAACGAAGCTGGGGTCGGGGTGGAGGTCAGGCTGCTGGACGACAAGGACTCCACGGAGCAGCACGAGCGCATGCTCCTCACCGACACCGTGGCATACAAGATACCGCCATTCAACATAATAAACAAGAGGAGCGAGCACATAACAATGATAAACCTCGGGGAGGCGCTCAAGCGCTTCAATTACCTCTACAGCAGGGCCATGAAGCTGGAGAACTACATGGTGAGGAAGGACAGGGAGCCTATCCAGCCGCCTGCCGCATGATCCCAAATTGCAGGAGAAGCGTGATCTGAAATGAGGGAGTTCATCCTTTATTCGCGTACGGGGCGCACGGATGGTAAGTTTCGCAGCCTTATGGACGGCGGCAGGCTGGACATAGCATACCAGTGCATGCTAATGGCGCTTTTCAAGTCGCAGTCGCACAGGGGCGACTGCGTGTTCCACGCCGTGCTCAACGGCCCTCCCTCGCCCCCAGTGTGCATAAGCATAGAGGGCGAAACCCTCCGCGATGCGCACATAGACGAAAGGAGCTGGGAGGCAATATTCAGGAAGTTGCTTTCGGGCGGCGAGCATCCCGGCATTGCGGTCTCGAGGAAATCGATGCAGGCCCTTGTCGCAGAGAAGCACAGGGCCGGCTACAGGGTGTTCGTGCTTGAGGCCGCAGGCGAGCCTATGGAATCCCAGGACTTCTCCGGCGATTCCCTTTTCGTGGTCGGCGACCACATAGGCATACCAAAGAACGACGAGCGCTTCATACTGCGGTACGGCAGGAAGATGTCGCTGGGGAGGGGGAAGTACCTCGCCGCCAGCTGCATAGACATAGTCAACTACTGGCTAGACAAGAACTACGTGGTAACCGATGCGGCAGAGGAAAAGTGACGGCCCGCCCAAAGGCGGAACTGTGATTATAAAGGTAGACCCCGTAAAACCCGATCCCGGGAAGATGCGCGAGGCGGCCGGCTTTGTAAAGCGCGGCGACGTCGTAGTCTTCCCCACCGAGACTGTCTATGGCATAGGGGCCTCCGCCCTGGACCCGTCGGCCTGCTCGGCGATTTTCAGGATCAAGGGGCGCCCAGCAGACAACCCGCTGATAGTCCATGTAAGCTCCATGGACATGGCCCGGAAAGTCGGGAGGATACCCCCAAAGTACGAGAGGGCGCTCCTGGCGGCGTGGCCATGCCCCCTCACGCTGATAGTGGAGGCCATGCCTGGCATTCCTGACGCAGTTACTGCTGGCCTCAAGACCGTTGCGCTTCGCATGCCCGCGCATCCGGTTGCGCTCGCGCTGATAGACCAGGCGGGCGTGCCTATTGCGGCCCCGAGCGCAAACCCGTCCAAGAAGCCCTCCGCGACCAACGGCAGCCAGGCCATAAAGTACTTCGACGGGGAGGTGGGATGCATAATAGACGCCGGCAGGTCTTTCTTCGGAGTGGAGTCAACCATAATCGATACATCTTCGTTCACGGTCCTCAGGCCAGGCCCATTTACCATCGAGGAGATAGGGCGCATTTTCGGGGAAAAGCCAAGGGCCACCGCAGTCACCAAGGGGATGAAAAGCGCAGATTCCCCGATAAGCCCGGGCACTAAGTATGCGCATTATGCCCCAGAGACCCCCCTACTGCTGTCTGAATGCGGCACCGAAGCCCTGCTCGACATGCTCGCGGTGCAGCACGACATTCCGGAATTCGCATTTATCGGATCCGGCGAGTCATGCGCCGCGGTGGCAAAGGAAACGGGGTGCAGCACAATAGCGCTGGGCGATGCCGGCAACCTCTACGAGGTCGCAAAGAACCTATACGACGGGCTCATACTGCTCGACTCCCTGAAAGTGGGGTTTGGCATAATAGAGTCATTCCCGGAATCCGGGATAGGGCTTGCGATAATGAACAGGATCAGGAAGGCCTCTTCAGGGATGGCATTCCGCGACGAGGAACAGCTTTCAAGCCTGCTTTACGGAATCGTATCCCGCACATAAGCGGCCTGCAGCGCGTCAGCCCGCGGCCGCGCGCATACTAGCTCGTCGCAAAGCCGACATGCACACAAGATATATATACGATACTTATCCAGTCCCTAAAATGCAAACACCGCGCGATGCTGAAGCGGGAAAGGCAAGGAAGGGCCTGCTGCGCGACCGGCAGCTCCGGGCATCGGCGACCCAGCAGAAAACGGACCCGTTCCAGTGGCTTGAGGATGGGTCGTCACAGCGCACGCTCAAGTGGGTCGAAGATCAGAACACGCGGGCAAGGTCCGCGCTCGACGCGATACCAGAACGGGACAAGCTCAGGCAGCAGCTATCCGACCTATACAACGTGGAATCGCAGGGCGTGGTTTTCCATGCCAGCTCAGGCGCAGCCAGGCGCTACTTCCAGTACAGGCGTTCGCCCGGGCAGAACCACAAGGTGCTTTACTACAGGGAAGAGGGCAGCACAACACAGAAGGTGGCCGTGGATCCCAACACGTTCAGCAGCGACGGCTCCATATCCATGCCATGGGCCAAGGTGTCCCCCGACGGCAGGATGGTGGCATATGCGACATCAGATAGGGGCAGCGACAGGGCCGCCATACATGTCCTAAGCCTTGACACCGCCGCGCTGCTAACCGACACAATACCGCCAATACGGTACGCTGACATGGTTTGGCTGCCCGACAGTTCCGGGTTCTACTACTCAAAATGGCCCGATCCCAACATCAAGGCTGACCAGGTGGACAACCACCACGTATACCTGCACAGGCTCGGCGCGGACCACAAGGACGATATCCCGGTTTTCGGCGCAGGCCTGCCTGCAAGAAGCTTCACCGAAATAGCCACATTCGGGGGCAGCAGGCACCTGTTCCTCACTGCGTACAACGGCAGGACAACAGTCTACTACAAGGACCTCGCAAACGGCACAAGCATGGTGCCTCTGATAACGAACATAAGCGGCAAGTTCGACATAATAAACGTGGTCGGCACAAAGATATACGCGGTCACTGACCGCGGCGCCAAGAACAACAAGGTCGTAAGCGTGGACATGGCCAATCCCAGCCAGCGCAACTGGACGGAAGTAATCCCTGAGCGGGTTGACGTATTGAACGATGCGAGTGTCGTTGGCGGGCACATAGTCGCAAGCTACCTAAAGAACGCCCACTCTACGGTCCTAATGTATTCGCTTGACGGGAAGTTCGAGAGGGAGATAAAATTCCCGCCGATGGCTACGGTGGAGGGCCCGCTGGGAATGTCAAACGCAAGTGAGATGTTCTTCAGGGTGAGCTCCTTCAATATGCCGCCCACCATATACGGATATGACGTTAAGGCCGACAGGCTGGATGTAATATACCAGACGCCATGCGCTGCAGACCTGAAGAATGTGGTCGTGGACCAGGTATGGTACCCGTCAAAGGACGGCACAAAGGTTTCAATGTTCCTCGTGCACCGCAACGACATCAGGCTCGACGGCAAGAACCCCACGGTCCTGTACGGGTACGGAGGCTTTGATGACAGCATGGTGCCCGAATACGACGCCGCAATAATACCGTTCATACAGAAGGGCGGGGTCTACGCCGTTGCTAACATCAGGGGCGGTGGCGAATATGGGCAGGACTGGCACATGTCCGGGACAAGGGAGAAGAAGCAGAACGTGTTCGACGACTTCATAGCGGCGGCCGAATGGCTCATATCACAGGGCTACACAAGCAGCGGCAAGCTCGCAGTGAGCGGCGCAAGCAACGGCGGCCTGCTGACCGCCGCGGTCATGACGCAGCGCCCGGACCTGTTCAAGGCCGTCATATGCGATGTGCCTGTGCTGGACATGCTCAGGTTCCACAGGTTCGGCGGCGGCGCGCAGTGGATATCGGAATACGGCAACCCCGACAGCAGCGATGCGAAATACCTGGCGAAGTACTCCCCGTACGAGAACGTCAAGAATGGGCAGAGATACCCCGCCACGCTGTTCACCTCAGGAGGTAACGATGACAGGGTAGACCCGATGCATGCCAGGAAGATGGTCGCGCTGATGCAGGCGCTCGCCTCCAACCCGGAGGACATCATCCTCAGGACCGACCCAAAGTCCGGCCACGGATTCGGCATGGCCCTAAGCGGCTATATAGAAAAGAGCGTGGACGAATGGTCGTTCATCTTTCAGCAGCTAGGTATGGTGGGCGGCACGCTGCAGAAGGTGAAGGCCCTGCTGCGCGGCGGCAAAAAGCGCAGTTCCGGGGCTTCCGGCAATCCCGCATACGCATAGATGCGGCAAAACACCCGCCGCGCACTGAAGTATGGCTCCATATGGCGATGACATGCTTTTTCCCCTGGCTGTGCTGCTGCTTGTGTTCCTGCTCATAGCCGCGAGGCAGTTCATAAGGGTGCCGATACGCATATGGCAGATAGTCCTCGCCGGGGCCGTACTTGTGCTATTGGGCGGGCAGATAACCGTCCAGGCCGCCCTTGCGGCAATAAATTTCGACGTGATATTCCTACTGGTAGGGATGTTCGTCATCGCCGTCGCGCTGGAGGAGAGCGGCTACCTTGTGCGACTGTCCATCGGCATTTTCAAGAGCGCAGGATCAACCGACGCCCTTGTGGTGTACATGCTTTTTGGCATAGGCATCGTGTCAATGCTGGTGGTGAACGACGCGCTGGCCGTGGTCGGCACACCAATAGCGCTCCTGCTGGCCCGCAGGCTCAGGCTTCCGCCGTCCCTCATGCTGCTCACGCTCGCCTTTGCCATAACAATCGGCAGCGTCGCCAGCCCTATAGGCAACCCGCAGAATTTCCTAATTGCCGCATCCAGTGGGGTCAAGAGCCCGTTCATAGCCTTCCCCGCCGCGCTGCTGATCCCAACGATCCTAAATCTCGTGCTTACATATGCGGTGCTCCGCATCTTCTACGGCAAAAGCTTCAGGAGGACTTCCCTGCGTGCGGTGAAATACTCCGAACCCTATGACAAGGGGCTGGCAACCCTCACCAAGCTCTCTCTCGCGCTCCTGCTAGCGCTCATATTGCTTGACATAGTATCGCCCATCCTATTTCCCTCAGTGCCGTTCAGGCTTTCTTACATAGCAGCAGCCGCGCTGCCCGTTCTGGCGTTCAGCCCTCGCCGCGCAGAGATCTTCAAGAAAGTCGAATGGGGCACCATAGTGTTCTTCATATCGCTTTTCGTGCTTACCGGGAGCGTTTTCGGATCCGGCTTCTTCCAGTCCGTGCTGTACGGTAACGGGATCGACATCAGCAGCATACCTGTGATCCTGGTGCTGAGCACAGTTATAAGCCAGTTCATATCGAACGTGCCGCTTGCCATAATGTACCTGCACATACTGCAGCTGTCAGGCGCAGGGCAGGCGGCATACCTGGCGCTTGCGGCAGGGAGCACCATAGCCGGCAATCTACTGGTCCTGGGCGCCGCCAGCAACGTGATAATCGTCCAAGCAGCGGAAAAGCGCGGATATTCGCTAACATTCACGGAGTTCGCAAAAGTCGGCATAGTCCTGACTGCGATCAACATACTTGTCTATGCCGCATTCCTGTCGTTCGCTTAGGCCGCCCGATCCACGCCTGCTATTCCAGGAGGTAAGAAAACGCCCTTTTCTTCGCGATATGCTCCAGCGCCTCGACCCTGTCGAGCGCCTGGTAGAGGGTGTTGCCAACTCCAACTGTCCCGTGCCCCTTCAATAAGACCACGTCGGCGTCGTTCTCCGAGACCTGGTTCGCCACGGCCTCGGCCAGCTCCGCGCTGCCGAAGGGCAGCTTGCCCACCTCCCCCACCCTGCCTATGTAATATGCGGACTCCTCGTCGTTCCTCAGCCCCAGCGTCTCAAGCCCCCTCGTCTCCACGAACGCGAGCGATATCTGGGGATGCGGGTGGACTATGGCGTTCACGTGCCTGCACGCCTCGTACACGTACGCGTGCATCTTCCATTCCGTAGACTGCTCCGGGCCCGACACCGCCCTCCCCTTTACGAAATCAAAAAACGTTATGTCCTTGGGCGACATGCTGAACTTGTCGACCTGCGACGGGGTTATCAGCATAGTCTTGCGCCCCACCTTTACGCTAACATTGCCAGAGAATGTGCTGTTCATGCCCCTGAGGTAGAGCCTCCTCATTACCTCTATGATGTCGAGCCTGAGCCTCTTGCCGTCCCTTTCGGTATAGCTATGCCCTGCCATTGGATCACCCCTTGCCGCCCCTTGCGCCAATAATGTTTCCAAGGGAACGTTCATATGGCTTTCTTGCAATGCCCCTTTCCGTTATTATGGCGGAGACCAGGCGCGGGGGCGTAACGTCGAAGGCGGGGTTCAGCACTGGCACATCCTCCACTGTCATGCGCACCTTGCCAAGAAACGTCCTGACCTCTTCAGGCGCCCTAGACTCTATTGGTATGCTCCTGCTCTTCGGGTCTACCGTCGACAGCGGCGCGGCGACATAGAACGGTATCCCTACGTGCTTTGCAATCACCGCGAGCCCCAGCGTACCTATCTTGTTTGCCACGCTTCCGTTTAGCAGTATCCTGTCCGCCCCAACCATCACCTTAGTCACTCCCTCGTTCCCCATAGCATACGCCGCCATGCTGTCTGTTATGAGGGTTGCCGGTATGCCGTCCCTAGTCAGCTCCCAGATCGTGAGCCTTGCGCCCTGGTAGAGCGGTGCCGTCTGGGTTGCAATCACCCTTATGTCCTTCCCGCTCTCCCACGCCGCCCTTATGACTCCGTATGAAGTGCCGTACCCTGCGGTGGCCAGGGCGCCCGCGTTGCAGTGGGTGAGTATGACGTCCCCGTCCCTCACAAGCGAGTTGCCGTATCTGCCTATAGCCATGTTCGCCTCTATGTCCTCCCTCTGTATCGCCCGCGCCTCCTCCAGCATCCCCTCCTTCAGGCCGGCGAGCGTAGCTCCCTCATCGTGCATCCTCTCCGCCCTGTCAAGCATCCTCTGTACCGCCCAGAAGAGGTTCACGGCGGTTGGCCTTGTACTACGAATGCGCCCTGCGCCCCTGCGCAGCGCCTTCATTGCGCCCTGCGCCCCTCCCCTTGCGCCCCAGACCGCCAGTGTCAGTGCGAAACCTGCGGCAACGCCTATGGCCGGCGCGCCGCGTATCTCCAGCGTCTCTATGGCCCTTGCAAGCTCCTCGACAGAGGAGCTGCGCCGCCATTCCTCCTTCCACGGTATGTTGCGCTGGTTTATCCAGACTACCCTGCCCCCGTCCCAGTCAACAGGGCGTATCGCCGCGCGTTTTCCCATATCAACCCATCCTCCTGCCTGTTCCCGCATCCCCCGTATGCGATTGAAACAGATGGCTGCCAGATAATAAAAGGGTATCTGAATCGCGCGCGCCCTGCGCC
The DNA here is from genome assembly GCA_021807115.1 of Microcaldota archaeon. GTDB lineage: Archaea > Micrarchaeota > Micrarchaeia > Micrarchaeales > Micrarchaeaceae > JAJZYD01. The sequence continues at coordinate 10,788 of JAKAPJ010000004.1, read as the reverse complement.
TGCAGCAGCAGGCCAGCGCGGGCTGCATGGCTGCGCCTGCCCAAACCTAGCTAATTATAATTAAAAAAATAGGAAAAGAAGAAAAATATAAAAATAAAAGTTGCGCCTAGGCCATTATTTCGCCGATGGCGAACCTTTCCTTGACCTCGGTTATCCTTACCTTTATGGAGTCGCCCTCCTTGGCGCCCTTGATAAAGATCACGAAGCCGTCCTTCTTGGCTATCCCGTCCCCCTTGGATGCGACCGCCTCGACCTTAACCTCTACCTCGTCGCCCACCTTCACGGGTTTTGGAGCAAAGCCGCCCGGCCCTCCGCCGAAGCCGCCCCTGCCTCCTCTTTCGCGCCTTTCCCTGCCTTCGTATCCGCCGCTTCCTCCCATACCTTCGTCTTCGTTCATTCAATTCACTTTCTCTTGGTTTGTCTTTTACGTAGAATTAGAGCCTTTCTGCCTTCCTTCTCCGTGGTAATACCTATGGCGATACAGATATAAAAGCTTTTGGTATGCCCCGCCATGGGCGCCGGCCCCATAAGGAGGCGCAGGTGCACCCCCTACCGGACTCGTCGCCACATGGCAGTCAACCCTATCCTTTCTCCCTCGCGGCAATGCCTCTCTCAAGCCCAAGCCTGCCCTTTATGGCGCGCAGCTGCACAGCCGCGGCCTTCGCAATTTCCCTATGCCCGGCCTCCAGCTCCGCGGGGGCGAATTCCCCTGTAACCGTGTTCCTGCCTCCGAGCACGATGTCCCTGCCGTCTACCTTGAGCCTCACCTCGTCGAAGTTATGGAACCTCGTGAGGGCTACCTCTATGCCACCATCTGCGTAGCGCCCCGGCGCGCCGCCTGTGCGCCGCGCCAGCTGCAATATCTCGTACGCAGCCACCAGCGTATCGCGGACCTCCCTGTCATCCTCCTTTCCCAAGTTGTGTTTTCCAACGGTCATTTCAACCACTGATGTGCTTGCGCCGCGCCAGTATAAAAGCGATGTTGGCATTTTTATTCTATTTTGAATAAATTTATAGAAAAATATAAATATAAGAATATACAAATGGGAACCATGGAGGATCTGAGCAGGATAGGGCAGAGAAGGAAGCGCCTAGGCATGACCCAGCAGCAGCTTGCAAAAGAGGCGGGCATAAGCCAGTCCCTCGTAGCGAAGATAGAGCGCGGCCGCGTGGACCCGAGCTACACCATAGGGTGCCAGCTTGTCGAGATACTGTACAAGCGGGAGCACGAGGGCGAGAGGGTGGCGTCAGATGCGATGCACCGCGAGGTTGTGTCGCTGCGGCATTCCGACAGCGTAGCAAAGGCAGCGCGCCTGGCAAGGGAGGGCAGGATATCCCAGTTCCCTGTCATGGAGAAGGGCGTCATGGTGGGCTCGGTATCCACGGAGAACCTCGCCGGCGCAGGGGCCGATGAGGGCATAGCGAGGTACATATCCCAGCCGCTGCCCACTGTGGGCCCTTCCACGCCGCTTAGCACAGTGGCGGCACTACTGCGGTCGTACAAGGCAGTAATCGTGATAGAGGGCGGCCGCATGCAGGGCATAATAACCGCCGAGGACCTTCTCCCCCGTGCATGAGCATGCCGCCTGATATGGTGTTGGCGCGGGGTTCGGTGCAGCTATGGTGATATGATGCAGGAATTGCCTCTGTTGGTCGCCGCGGTCGTCGTGGGCGCGCTGCACATGTCGGCGCCTGACCACTGGGCCACAATTGCGATACTCGGAAAGGCCAGGGGCTGGTCCCACAGCAGGCTTATGAAGACAGGGATAGTCACCAGCGTAGGCCATACCGCCCTGTCCCTGGTCCTGGGGTTCGCGGTCGTGGGGCTCGGGCTAATATTCTCGAGCATCGTGGTCGCGTATGTAACATACGCCATAGGGGCAATCATGCTGGCATTCGGCGCGTGGTACGCCGCGAAGGCGCTGGCCGCCAAGGGGCGATTCAACTACCGCAAATACGGCGAGGAGCGGATGGGCGGCGGGATAGGGTACTTTGCCATACTCGGCGCGGCGCTGTCGCCAGACCTTTCTGTGCTGCCCATATTCCTTGTAGCGGTGCCTATGGGAATGGGGTTCGCGCTTGACGTGGCAGCGGCCTTCGCCGCAAGCTCAATAGTGACACTGCTAGTGCTCGTGTATCTTGGCCACATACTGGTAGAGCACTCGAGGTTCGCAAGGCGCGTGGACCGCATGAACCCGAAATACAACGACGCAATGGTTGGGATTGTCATAGCGCTGGTCGGCCTCTATGTGCTGGCCTTCGGATGACCTCCCCCGCGCGGCTCACGCCTCGCCCCTAATCATGTCCCGCGCATCCTCCTTCCTAAGCAGCAGATGCCTGTACGTGAGCGGGGCATACTTTTCCGAGTGGAACGCTGGCTCGTCGCCGCCCTGCCTGTAGTTCACGTTGTAGTCCGATCCGGTTGTCACCCCTATCAGCCCGCATATCGGGGCGTAGCCCATCGAGTCGTACAGCCTTATCATCTTGAGGTTCGTGTCCACTGTCCATCCTATTATGGCAGGCGCCCCATCCCTTTTCGCCGCCTCTATCTGCACCGCCATCATCTTGTGGCCCAGCCCCCTGCCCTCCATGTCGCGGCTCACGCAGGTGTCTACGGTGTAGCTCGCCTCGCTTATGTCGTAGTTCGTGGCCTTCCTCATCGCATCAACCGTCGACATCAGCCCGGCATCCGCCTTCGCGGCCTCCACTATGTTGGAGAATCCCACCACGAGCCTGAAGCCCACGACCTTGCCCCTTTCGTCCTCCACGGTTATTATCATTCCGCCCCTGGCCGACATCGCAAACTCCATCTCGTTCGACAGCGTGTCCAGCCGGAGCTCCTCCGGCGGTATGTGCCACTTAGGAGACGAGTACCTGTCGGTGTAAAGTCTTGCGATGTCCGAACGCTTCCCTGTGGTCAGTGCGTCCGCGTTCCCCTTCCCATAAACCTTTATGCTTAGAGCCGTTGTCTCGGTCGGCTTACTTATTAAGACTTCAGCCATTTAGAGTCGTGATTATACTATGTATGTTTTACTATTTAAAACAGTGCCCTTGCATTCTCCTCCGCGCCTTTGCCGTGGCACTGCGCTACCTGCTTTCCTCCCTGTAAAGGTCAAATGGTATGTCCTTCCTGCTGAATCTTATCTTCTTTGTCACGTAGTTCTTGTAGTTCGCCAGCGACGCCTTGGATCTTGCGTTCCCCACAAACTTCAGGACCTCAGTGTGCACATGGGGGAATTCCGCATATCCTGTCACCCCGCTTATGCCTATTATCTCCCCCTGTCCCACCCTCTGGCCCGCCCCGAGCCCGAGTTTTGTCGCGAAGTTGTGCTGCAGGTGCTCAAGTGATACGTACTCGCCGTTGCTGCATTTTATCAGAATGTCGTTGCCAAGCAGCCAATACCGTTTTGTCAGCCCGTGTGCGTCGGAATCCTCCTTGAACCTTATAACCGTGCCTGCGGCCGGCGCACGCACCTCTGTACCCTCCGGCACATAGAAGTCCACCGCGTGCCGTATGCCGCCCTGGTGCGCGGGCGATATGAAGTGCGAGCCGAACGCGCTCACCTTCTCCATGGGGACAGGGGTGCGGTAGACCCCGTCCGTGTATACATCCGGCGCAGTGTACTTCGGCGTGAGGTTGTTCCTCCTTATGTTCGATTTCGTCGCCATGTTCTCCTTGCTGATTGGTAGCTTTGACTCCCTCCTGACAAGTTTCCCAAGCACGTAATTTACCTTTCCCATTCGGACCACCACAAGCCTGCTTCCTATTTATTTAATGCAACCAAACAAATTTATTTTTGCGTTGTCTGGCGCGGACGATACCCATCAGGGTACTTCTTCCGCTAAATACATTGCACGACGATAAGTGAAATAGGGGTGAAGGAAATGGCAACACAGCAAATGGAGGACAGGATAGAGAGACAAAGGAGGGTGGAACTCAGCGTGAAGGAGAACAGGGTAGTGGACGAGGAAGCACTAACCGAGGTTTTCAGGGCCGCCGGGGCCAAGAGCGTGGAGCCTGAGGCAAGGAAGGCGCTCAGGGCGCTCGCAGAGCGCGAGGTTGCGCGGATCGCAGTCCGTGCCGCAGAGGAGGCCAGGGCGCGCAGGCGCGAGTCCGTGGACACGGAGAGCCTTGCCCTTGCGGCGGCGAGGCGTGCCACGGCGCTTCCGGACGACGAGCGCTGAAGGCAGGGCCAAGTCCGGCAAAATCCGTTTGTTTTATTTTTTTATTTTCCCATTCTGCTTCCGGTTCCGCTTCTGCGCCCCATGGGCGCGGCATATGCTTGGCCTGCACACCCTCGTCAATCTGCGCTTTCAGGCGCCGCGGCATCCAGCATAAGTACAAGGAGATGGACCGCGGCGTGCACCGAAAGGCATCAGTGTGGCCAGGGCAAATTCGCCCTTTCCATATGGATGCTCAATTCCGGCCCGTTACTGCATCAAGCCCAGTCTTGATCGTCGTTTCTCCCCTCCTGGCCGCCCTAACGGCCTTTCATGGCAGCCAACTGCCGACACATTACACATACCCCCACCGGTGCAGCTTCGGATAGTCCTTGATCCACCTGTCCGATATGTCTATCCTGTGGATCGCGTTTGGCACCACCACGCGCTTTATGCTGTTGTACGCCTGCGTCTTGGCGTCGAACATCGTGTCCCCCCTTCCAGTCACCACGAACCCGTACCCCCACGACCCCGCAGTTATCCACACGCCGTCTTCATCGAGCTTCAGGTCGCCCACGTGGAAGCTCTCGTTCACCCGCTCGTCCATTATTATCACAGGGAGCCCCTTCCCGTACTTGTCGTACCCCTCCTCATAGGGGAACGTGGGCACGCACACCACCACACCTATCTGGTAGCCGTCGTCGGTCTCTATGAAGTCAAGCGTCCTGTTGGCGAGACCCACTACGAGGTCTGTCACCCTCGTGTGGCCGTGCATCCCCTCGAAGAGGAGGTCCACCAGCGGGTAGCCGAACCGCGAGGTGAACTCCAGCGGCCAGATGCCGTCCTCGTTTATTATGCAGTTTACGTCTATAGTGCCTACGTACCCGTCCTTCTTCAGGTCGTCCTCTATCCTCTTCAGCGTGTTCTTGAAGAGCTTGAGCTTGTCGAACGTGAAGAAGCCGTGCGTCCCCATCTCCCCGGTGAACACCCCGAGGTCCCCTGTCAGCATCCTCTTGTTCTCAAAGTTCATGTACACCGGCATGATGAACTTCTCCCCGTTGAAGAAGGCGGTCACGGCGGTCTCCACGCCCTCGACGGCCTCCTGCAGCACGAACTTAGGCTCGCCCCACGAGGTGTTCCATATCTTGCTGTAGTGTTCTATCAGCTTTATGAGGTCAAGATTGTCCTTTGTCTGCGCGATGTACAGCAGGCTCTTTTCGTCCCCCGCGTTTCCCGTGAACTTTATGACGAATCTCTTGTCCTTCTGGTCCTTCAGGAACTTCTTTGCCGCATTGAAGCTGTCGAATTCCATGGTCTGCAGCATCTTTACGTTCATCTTCTGGAAGTACTGCTGCGCGAATTTCCTGTCAAGCTCGAGCTGGTCGCCCAGATAGCTGCCCCCCACCACCTTGAATCCCTGCGCCCTGAGCTCGTTCTGCCGAAATCCGAATCCTGTGAAATCGAATATGATTATGTCCGCCCAGCTCTTTTCGCTCTCCCAGTCGTCTACCTTGTCCACCATCCCGTCCAGGACGTCGCGCTCGCTGTCGTCCTGTATGAACATCTTCACCCCATTGCCCTCCTTCTTCAGCTGGTATGCTATGTCAGAGCCGGATGCCTCCTTTGACACGATCAGGAACTTGTACCTCTTCCTCTCCTCAGCCTTTTTCTCTTCGGGTTTCTTCTCCTCCGGTTTCTTCTCCTCTGCCTTTTTCTCCTCGGTGTTTGAAGTCATGGCATGGTCACTTTTATCTTTGTATGGCATACTATTTATTCTTTATATCCCCCTCCCCCTGCAGGCCGGCGCCCAGCGTGGCGGCAGGCATACTGTGAGGTTTTTACCATAAACCACGGCGTAGCCCGTGAGGTTTATTCGGTAGTCAGCCACGCCTATATCGAATACGACTATTGGATAGCGCGCCAGTGTCCCATTCATGTAATATGGCGGGTATGCGCTGAAGTCGTAGTACGGCAGGTCCGTCCATATGTTCGAGATCATGTTGCAGCCAGCCAGGCCGTATGAATCAAGCTGCCCGGCCACATACGTGAAATACGGATTGGCCATGGCGTACTGCAGGGCGGTGGCGGAGCTGGCCACAGTGGAGGCGGAGGTGAACAGGACCAGATAATACGGCTGCCAATGGCCAAAACGCGCCGTTTTTCGCATATTTGGTTCGGTTGCCCTGTCCATTATCTTTTGTACCAAAATGCGGCATTTTATATGTTATTGCAGTACAAAATGGTAATGATGAGCGCATGAGAAAAATGTGCATGTTCATGATGCTGAGCATAGACGGGTACTTTGAGGGCCCGGGTCATGACCTGTCCTGGCATAATGTTGATGACGAGTTCAATCGGTTCGCGGTAGGGATGCTGAGGGGTGCGGACCTGTTCATCTACGGGCGCAGGATGTACCAGACCATGGAGGGCGCATGGCCAAGGATGGCAAAGGATCCCACCCTCTCCAAGGAGAACAAGGAGATTGCGTATCTGATCAACAACACGCCAAAGATAGTGGTTTCCAGGACGCTTGAAAAGGCCGAGGAGAATGAGGGCTGGAAGAATGTCCGGCTTGTGAACCAATTAGACTTGGATGAGATAAGGCGCATAAAGGCGCAGCCGGGCAAGAACATATTGGTAGGCGGGTCTGAGCTATCGACCGCGCTGGCGAAGGCCGGCCTGATAGACGAGTTCTGGTTCATGGTCACTCCGGTAATCATAGGGGGAGGCACACCTATACTGGGTAAGATGGGCCAGAAGCTCAAACTCAGGCTCATAAGCGCAAAATCGTTCAAGTCTGGCAATGTGTTGATGTGTTTCAAGCCATGAGCAACCCGCACATACAAAATGCACCTCCGCCGCGGAGCCCAAAATCCCCGCAGGCAAAAGGCGCATCAGGCACACGGCGACAGGTATGGACAGGTAGAAGAATGTGTGCGGCACGGGGCACATTGCACGGACTACTGAAGGCGCTTGGGCCCGCGCATGCGAGGTTGCAGGCAATCAGCAGGACACAATGATTGAATGATTGGGGAATACACCGCAAAAGAGATAAACGAGTCATTTAGGTACTTGCTCGCATCCCGCGCCCTCCGTAGCATCGCCATAGCATTCACCACCTCGGCACTGCCACTGTATCTCATATTCGTATTGAATCAGGATTTGATAGGCGTTGGCGCAGCATATTTTGTTGTAATACTCTTCGTTTCGTTCACTTCGTTCATATTTGGCATGCTTGGCGACAGGATAGGGTACGGCAATACTATGATTATCGCAGAAGTGCTGCCGCTTTTAGGCCTGTCCGGACTGACGATATCCACATTCATCGCAACCGGCACTGGCCTGAGGTTGACCGTTGTCGTGATATCCGCCATGCTTGTCGGCATAAGCACGGCGGGCGGGATGAGGGGCGCATTCTCTGCCGGGCAGCAGGCACTGATTGCAAACAACTGGAAAGACCACAATGACAGGGTGCACAGGCTCGGCAGGATATTCACCATTGCCGCAATAGGTTCCGTAATGGGCAGCCTTTTCCTGGCGTTGCAAGGAATGCTCACAAACGCCCTACGCCAGTACGGCTTTACGGGGCTGCAGGCAATCACGCTCGCCTTCAGGTATATGTTCGCTATATGTGTGCTGTTCGTGTTTCTATCCATGCTCAGCCTTTTCTTCCTGAAGGAGCTCGCAAAGCCTGAGCGGAAGCAGTCGCTCTTCATCAAGAAGGAGTCTTCGCCCCACATGTTCAGGGTGATGGCATCGCAGATATTTGCAGGCGTGGGCGTAGGCCTCGCCATTCCTATACTGCCCGCAATGGTTGCAAAGTCCTACGCGCTGGATGCCGCCGCAGCGTCGCAGTTCATCGGATACATGTTCGGGGCTGGCTATGTCATAATAGCCATTGCATCATTCTATATGTCCCAGTCGGTATACAAGAAAAGGGTGAATACCCTTAAAGCCGCCTCGCTAGTCCGGGCGATGCAGGGCATAGCGATTATAATGATCGCATTCGTAATATCCATCGGGCCGGGGATACCGTACGGCACAGGTTTTGGGCTGCTACTCCTAGGCCTGCTGTATTCGGTATACGCGATGTTTATAGGGGTCGGTGCGCCACTCCGGTCCGCCATAAACATAAGCGGAATAGATAACCAAGACTACGGCACGGCGAGTGCAATAATGGGCATGTCCATACAGATCCCCCAGGCGAGCGTCGGCCTTTCGGGCTTCCTGTCAGAGGCGCTGCCATCGTTCTTGGCGCTTCCGATGGCCATAGGGGGAATCTTCATTTCGGTAAGCGGCATCATATACTGGAAGCTGCTCAGCAAGGACGGGCCGGTAAAGAAAAAGGAATGAGCAAACCCCATGTCAGGTTTGGCGCGGAATACCTTCAAGCCCTGAAGCGCGGGCTCGGGCGCTTTATCCAATGCGTGCTCTCCATCCTATGGCTTTTATATTCCATCACCTACAAAACGATGCCATGGAGGGCATGCTTTCATTCAAGTCATCTAACAATATTGGGATATGGCTTGAGAAAAATCATGGCAAGAGCAATGGAGTGTGGCTCAAGATTTACAAGAAGGGCTTCAACTCCAATGCGCTTAGGGGTACCGAAGTCCCGGACCAGTTGCTCTGCTATGGGCGGATTACGGGGCAGGCAAGGAAAGGGACAGAGGAATACGTGCTCTGGTGGATATGCCCAAGGAGGAAGAAGAGCATATGGTCAGAAGTAAACCGTGTCCATGCAGAAAGGCTAATCAGGGAAGGACGAATGAAGCCTAGTGGGATGAAGGAAGTAGAAGCGGCAAAGGACGATGGCAGATGGAATCTCGCTTACCCACCACCAAGTATCGCTACACTCCCCGCGGACTTTCTGAAAAAAGTGGGCAAAAACAGGAAAGCGAGAGCGTTCCTCAAGACGCCGAACCGGGCTAATACACGTGCAATAATATTCAGGTTCAGTACTGCAACAGACAAGAGGCGGGCGGAAACAATTGGTGGGATTATCAAAATGCTCGAGAAGGGAAAGGCATTCCACTATGCTGAAGGCAGCCCCATAGCGCCTTCCCTCGTTGCGAAGCCGTCATGGGCTCTGCGGAATTGAACCTGCGGCCTCATCATTGCGAACGATGCGCGGGTTCCTAGCCTGCCATTGGAAATCTGTTTCATACAGCCCCCCGCAGATTTCATTTTCGTTATATACGAGCATCTGCGTCTTCGTACACAGATTATATTGCATTGAGAAATATAAACAGACACAGTGCAAATCTGGCCATATTCGCACCCAGACTTTTCGATAAAACTTTTCATAAAAAGGTTTCATAGTCATCCACAGCCATGTTACAATGGCTTGGGTGCAGCCAATGCTGCTTACGAGGCCTACCGTGCGCAAATGCACAGTAAAAACGAATAGCCGAAGTGGCCCAAAGCTGCTCCCGTCAGCAAACCGATGATGAAAAGCCACCCAAAATTTCTGTTGTTGAACAAGCCGTATCGATGGTACCACAGCGGCCAACCCACGTATCCTTTTGGAGGCACTTTCGGCTTCGGGCTTAGAAAGACATTGACAGCCCTAACCGCTCTCGGCAGATTTATAAATACAAGGAGGGCGAAGGCTGTTATTTCACGTAATGCAACGAACACCAATACAAGCAGGTACATAAAAATTATCAGAGCAGAACTCAGCAGCTTAGCCCTATCCGTGCCAAGAATAACCGGTAGGGTGTTCTGTTTCTTCGACCTATCGAACGCCATCTGGTCTAGATGCTTTCCTAAAAGAATCGACATAACGCCTAGGCCGTAGGGGATGGATACCAGAAATGCCATAAGCGATAGCTGGCCGGTAAGTGCATAGAAGCCCCCTTCTATCATAAGCGGGCCCCAAACTATAAACGCGGCCATCTCCCCAAGCCCTAGCTGTTTTAGTGTTACGGGGGTTGCATCATAAGATACCATGAGGATTATTCCAGCGAGCACGAACGCTAAAACTCCAATTCCATGAAGGTAAGTAAAAAACAGCGCTATGGATAATCCAACAGCAAGGAAGAATGCAACCAGTATTTTAACCTGCAGCCTGCTAAGTACGCCGCTTGCGAGCGGATGTATTGTGTACCTCCTACGCGGCGACTCAAGCGTATCATAATTTCTCGTGTAACCGAAATAATCATTTGTTAGGTTGCTGGCCGTATGGGCTGACACAAGTCCCACAATCAGAAGCACAGAATAGACCGGGGCAAACATACCTCCCGCGTAAGAGAGTATGCAGGCTATGACCGCTGCCTGAAAAGATATTACAAGTATAACGCTCCTCATAGAGAAGAGTACCTTAGATACAAAGTCAAGGTCCTCAATTTTCTGACATTTTGGATTATAGAAGCCGCGGAATGCGTTTATCCAGGTGATTAAGATATTATTATGATTCGGTCTCTGCATTTAACCACAACCAATGTATTCTACAAAATTTGCAACTCGGAGTTGGAAACCATCCAAAAGGTTGTGCCGAGATCCTACAGTTATACCGCCGTTGTTTTCTTCGCGGTTTCTGATAAAACTCTTTCTCAAAGAGTTTTGTGGACTCGGCGGGAATCGCACCCGCGGCCTCGCCGTTGCGAACGGGTGTGAGTCCCCTAG
>JAKAPJ010000027.1 GCA_021807115.1 Microcaldota archaeon | reverse complement strand
GATCTCACTTCCCGTTGTAGCTTGGGTTGCTCACGTCCAGCTGCGACCAGCTTATGGAGTTGCCAATAAGGAAGCCCACATCGTCGCCCCATCCGAATGTGAGCATGAACCCGGTACGGCCTTGCCCGCCGTTGCTGGACGCCAGATTGGTGGCGATGTCCTCCACGTTGCAGCCGTCCGTGCCTCTCGTGGCTACATATCCCCAACCCGTCACGGTTATGGAGTTGGACTGCATATAATCAGAGTAGGGAACGATTACGTTGCTGTCAGACTGGCCGTTGAACTGCACTACGTACTCCGGGATGCCTCCCGTGCAGGCGCCGGTGAGGCCTATGCTGGTGATGCTGTACGGGCCGTATGGCCGGGATACTTGGCATGTGCCAGGCTTCGCCCTCGTCTGGAGGGCGGCTCCGCCGCCCAAATAACCCAACGTGACCAGAGCAGCGGCTATGACTACTATGATAAGTATCGCCCAGCCGTATGTAGCTAGGTATTCCATTGCTGATTGGGAGCGCACAGCTCGTGGCATATACCTGATTTCTGGATTAAAGCTTATAGCATTTTGCTGCGGCGTGCGGCATAAAGCGCGGAGCTATGCGGGCAATGAATATGTCATGGCGCGGTGTAGCCGCTGGTCCAGGACGAGCTGTAGCTAAACCCGCCGGCGTACGGCTGCAGCGCAGTTGCACTGCCGCTGTAGTCGTTGGTGTTGCCGTTGAGCGGCCACCAGCCCAGCAGCGACTGGACGTTTAGCGGGACCCCGCCTATGCCGCGCAAGTATAGGGAAGTAACTGAGTTCTGGGAAAAAACGCTGCCATAGACCTGCAGGTTGGCGAGCTCGGTGCCTGTTGAGGCTAATTCATCACCGCCTGGCGGGTTGGAACCGACCGACACGGCTGCCGTTGTGAGATACTGCGACACAGTAGGGTCACTTATTGAAAGCAGCGTGGGGCCGGCCGCCTTGGCGCCGTCTATGTATATCGTTATCGTATTATAGTCTGAGGATGTAACTATGACATTGTGCCAGTGGCCTGTGCTTATCGCCCCGGTCTCGACAAACTGCCAGTTCGTGGGCCAGTATTCGCCAAGGCTGAATCCCTGGCCCGTTACGAATCCTGATGCGTAATCGAAGTTCTGCCCTCCTCCTATTCCGTTATTGACAAAGGCGTTGTAAACGTCGAATATCGGGTTGGTGCAGCACCCTAGCCCTGATTGCGCCTGCACGTTGAACCATATGCTTATTGTATAGTTGAAATTTGGCAGGGGTATGAAACCGCCTTCCATGCTCCCCACATCCTCGAAATTCGCCACATACTCCGGAGGTTCGCTGCTGCATACGCCTTCAAGCTGCGCGCCCATTGATATTCCGGCGCCGTAGGGATGGTACACGGAACATGACCCGGGTTGGGCCCGAGGGCCGACATTGTTGGAGAACGCGCCGTACGCTACCAATATCACCAGCACTATCGCTATGAGGACTATGGCCCAGCCGTATGAGATGAGGTATTCCATGGCGGACTGCGAGCGCATTGTGGCATGAGCGGTTCCCATCCAAACCATAACAATAGCGCAGGGGCTGAATAAAAATGTTGCGGGGCGGCGGAGGGATTGGCGCATCAGGCGCGGGCATCGGGCTCATGGCGCTGGTGGAGCCGGCGATCCGTGGCTAATACGCTGCCGCCGTTCATGAACATGTAGACGACCATGCCAGAGATGGGCAGCATGGCGCCAAGAAGCACGCTGAACCAGTCGAACTGTGTGAGTAGCAGCAGGCATGAGGCGGCGCCTAGCAGGCCGGTCACCGGCGCCCACCCTATTGACAGCGGCACGTGGAATGGACGGTGCAGGTGCGGCGCAACCCTCCTGAGGTGCAGGAATGCTATGTTGACCATTGCGAACACGAGCAGGGACCAGAAGCTCGTTATCTTTGCCACCGTGCCCACATTGCCCAGAAGAACGAACCCCAGCGCGACTATCGCCACTGCTATCGAGGCGACGTACGGCGAGCCGCCGCTATCCTGCTTTGGAGTTGGTCGAGTCCTCCGCCTTCGGACTCCGCTTTGTCGTCGTAAAAACAGGACGGGCCCGAGGGGATTTGGACCCCTGACCTACGGATTAAAAGTCCGCCGCTCTGAAGCCTTCTGACACCTAACTTTCCATCCACAAAAACACCAAATTCCAAGCGATGCACAAAACCCCAAGCCTCATGCATTCGGACGCTAAACTTTATGCGGGCAACGCATAAATAGCGATAGTGTCCGAATTTCTGGAAATGCAGCCAAGCAGTTTTGGATTAAACCTTTCCCAAAAGGTTTAAGGCTACTAGCCCGTAATAGTTTTATACTGCCTTGTTTCTGTTTCAAAACCGGTTTTTTGAATAGGACTTATTTAACCATAAGAAGACGTGTATTACTATCGCTATGACACCAATGCCCACAAAAACGCCAGGGATTTGAGGGGTGGCAACAAGTAGTCCATTTGTAAAGATTCCAATGATTATTAGAGCGGCGCCTCCAACGCCTAGATTCAGCCAATCATATCCTATTAATTTGTTGCCGGTTATATGATTAAGAAACCTCTTCAGGAGCTCGTATATGCCACTTAAAACAATTACAGTTCCAATCGCCATTAAGCCGATGAAGGAAATATAATAGCTGCCGGGTTGGGTTGCAGAATAGGATTCAACCGTTAAACCCAATCCGCAAAACATGATAAATAGCCCAATAAGAATAGCCTTTCCTATATCCTTAAGGCTAAAGGGTTTTTTAGACGACGCACTACTATTTATCACATATCTGTTTGAATCAATCTGTTGAGCTACGACTGATTTACCAGAGCGCTTAGTTCCCTGAGCCGTATTTTGCGCTTTAGGGCTTTCGTTCGGAATCTTTTTTGAATCCATATTACTCATAATCTGGTATGTGCTAAGTTACTTATTCTAGCTTATTTTATTTATAAAGGTGACCATTTCTATATCGTCATTATTTGTTGCAATAGTATATCCTTCGAATTTGTTTTCGAGTAGTTTTAATATTTTATTATGTATCTTGCTCGCCTTCCTGGTGCTAGCAATTATAAACGAACCAGGCACATTGGTATTTATCCTGTTCTTTATCGTGTCGGCCTTTTCCTTTGCGTTATCTGTATTTTTTATAAATACTACATCTCGCTCTACGTTTTTTAGTATGCCCTCTACTTTGATTGTTATATCTGCAGCAGAGGAGGTACTATCTATCAAAGACGCAATATATTTGCTAAGGATATTGCTTGATACGTACTCGGCTATATGCAATCCTGCGATTCCATATCGTTTGCCTATTTTACCTCGAAGCTTTTCGATATTATCCTTATCATTATTTTTTGTGTAACCTCTTAGAGTCAACCCAGCCTGCACTTGTATCCTCAAATCTGGATTTTTAACATACGTTTCATAAAACTTCCAAGAAGGGCTATCACGCTGACCCTTTATTCTTTTTATTATATCGGGGTCTTCTATGAATGCTAAATCGTGATTTTCTAGCTTTGTAAGAAAAGTGTCAATCTGTTTAGCACTCAATTTAACTAACGAATTAGTTGCTCCTTCGAATGCCTTGACTATAAGGTCGTTGTTATCAGAAGATGTCACCATACTCCTCCATGTAGCCTATCAGGCTAAGTTCATCATTACTAAGGACTATGGCGCTGCCTGGAAGGATTAGCATATCTTCTAGCTTTATAGTGTTGTTTGTGTATTTATCTATGAAGGGTTTTTTGTCCTTTTTTAGGACAATATTGCCATCTGAATCGTATCCCAGTTTCTTGAGTATCTGGACTTTAGATTCTTTAGCTATGCCTTTTAATGATACCAATTCTACCATAAAAATCCGCTTATGTTGGTTTACGGGGGTCCTCCTATAAATAGTTGTTTGGTAAGCCTTTTAAAGGTTTAATATTATGGGCACATATTGGTGGTTTCTCCTTCCGCCCAGCCCGTGCGCTTTGCTTACGGGGGCTCGCCCCAACGGGCTTGAAGCTGGCAAACCCGCAGTTGAAGGAACCTCTTTGGCCGTTTTCGGGTGGGGCGAAAACGGCTTTGTACCGCTTCTGGGTTGGGGCAGAAGCGGCTTTGCCTGAGCCCGCCCCATAGGCTGGCGAGGGCTTGGAGGAAGTGAAAGTTAATGGGGAGTCGATAGACGACAGATTTTGGGGCTTTTTGGGCTTCGACGATAGCCAACTCTACACGAATCGTAGGGAGTTCATAATGGACGTAGGGAGTTAGGGTCTAGCTAGCTCGGCTTTGAGGCTCGTGGCTTGGCTCATTGAGAATGCTCCGTCTATCTCCCTATAGAGCTCCTCTTTAGTAGTGTTGATATATGTCATGGTCGTATCTGGTCTGCTGTGGCGTGCGAATTTGCTTGTCAGGATGAGGTTCCCGTTGGTCTGTTTGGAAAAGCGCGTAATGGCATAATGCCGCAGGCTATGCGTAGTCAACCTGTGAAGTTGCCTAGGACGCCTGCCTGACATCGCCTCATCGCTGATTTCGTAGGTTTCGTCAAGGTTCGCCTTCTGTATGTAATACCTGAACCAGTGGCGCACATAATCAGGGCAGATGTATGGCTCGTCCCTTGTGCTGAGCCGCTCATCCTTGAAGAACACGTATCCATCCGCAGACTCTATCTGCGTGGCATGTTCCTCAATGTACCTTACGGTATCCTTGAACAGGTTCTGCGGAATGAGCAGGGCATCGGCAGTCCTCGCCTTCTCCGTCTTTATGGCAAGTTCCCTTGTCTCTAGGTTCATGTGCCTGATGTTGACTTTCACGGCCTCGCCTATGCGCAGGCCGAGGTATGCCTGATAGGAAAAGAGGAGCCTCAGCCGCCTATCATCTACGGCATTCAGGAAAGCCTGGAGCTCCCTCTCCGTAAAGCCCTTGTTTAGGGCCCCGTATTTGGGAATACGGTTCCGCTTGAAGCGCTTTACGTAGTGCCTATAGATTTGCGACTTCAGCTCCTCTATCTGGTGCTTTGAGGGCCTTGGCAAGTCCGCCGCTATCTTGCTTTGGAGGTGGTCGAGTCCTCCGCCTTCGGACTCCGCTCTGCCGTCGTAAAAACAGGACGGGCCCGAGGGGATTTGGACCCCTGACCTACGGATTAAAAGTCCGCCGCTCTGGCCAAACTGAGCTACGGGCCCGCAATATTCGTTTTGTGCAGCAAGGTATTAAAAGAATCTATCTCCTAGCCCGTGCCACGGCGGTCGGGAGTGGGGCGCGGGGGCGCGGCATGCGCACCATGTTATTTTAATGTTGCATGCTAAGGACTAGGGATTGACATGAAGTGCGATTTGGACGAGTGCAAGTTCGGCCTCAGGATGCTCTGGAGACCGGGGGATACGGCGAAGAGGCAGAGGAGCGTGAGGGATTCGCTGCTCTTTTACTACTACTTCAGCCTTGTGCCGCTGCTGTTGTACGTGGCGGCGGGATACGTTTTTTACCACTACCTTGGCGCTACGGCCATAGTGAATTTCATGCCGATGATGAGGGCATTTATGCGGCTGCCTGTGGGCTTCGGCCCCGCGCTCCTTGTAGACGCCGTGGTGCTGTTTTGGATCCTGACCCCGATAGGCATAGCAATTGACGCGTTCCTCTACCAGCTGGTTGGGCGCAGGCTGCTAAACGCGTGGAAGGGCGATTATTCCAAGACGTTCACTGCACTTATGTACGCCGTGCTGCCGCAGACGGCGCTTTACTGGCTTTTCGCGATACCGATAGTCAACATCCTGGCGCTGCCCATCATAGCTACGTGGGCCATAGTGGTGCTGGTAATAGCGCTTGCCGCACAGCAGAGGATACGGAGGACGGATGCTGCGATCGTTGTGGCGACCACTGCGGGCCTCGCGCTCCTTGTGGTGTTCCTGCTTATGGCAGGGTTGTTCCTGGCCGTGCTTGGCGGCTATGGGCAGTCCATGGTCTGAGCGCGGCCGCTCAGCCCTGCTGGGCCGCAAACGACCGGAATGCGTAGTATGCGGGCTTCGGGGCCATCCCGGGGGTGAAAAGGCCGAAGTCTATGTTGTATGGCGGGCTGCTGTAGCCGTACATGTGGTACCAGAATATCGCCCTGACATAGGGCTTGGAGAGCAGCGCCGTGAAAGTCTGGTTGACGAACTCGGCCTGCTTTTGCGGGGTGTCATTGAGCAGATTGCCATAGCTTTGGTTGTTGCCCGAAGGTATCCCGACTTCGGTTATCCATATGGGCTTGCCGGTCAGGTTCTCGTATTGCGCCAGGGATGAATTTAGTATCTCCCCAATTGTCTGGTTTCCGTAAATCCCCTGATATGACGGCGTCTGGCTCATGAGGTAGGTGAAAGCGCTGTAGACGTGGAGCGATACGGCATCGCAGTATTCCGCCGCCCCGTATGCCCACAGTGCCTGCGCCCACTGGTAATCGTACGGATCTGCCCCCAGGCCGCCGCTGTATGGATTGTCCCCCCCGAGGCACAGGACTGTGTCCGAGGCGTTGTGCGCCTTTATTATCCCGTACGCGGCGCGCAGCAGGAGATAGTAGCTGTACGGGCTGGAGTTTAGCGCGCCGTCCTGGTACTTTGGTATCTGGGGCTCGTTCCATATCTCCCATACGTGCACCTGGGGATATTCAGACACTGCGGCGTGCACGCTGGAGTTCCATGCGCCCATGTTCCATGTGCAGTTCGAAAAGCAGCCGTTGCTGTTTATCATTGCGCCGACAGTGTCGTAGTCGAGTATGCCCACAACGTTTGTGCCGCTCAGTGAGAGGTTGCGCATATACGCGGCGAAGGACGGGGAAAGGCGGATGTCTGAGCGGGTCCACCCTATGCCGTACGACTTGGCCTGAACCATCCTACTGTAGTTCATCGGCACCCCGTCAACGCCGAAAACCACCGTGCCGGCAGTCTGCCGCGCAGGGAGTGGATTATTTGCAATGGACGCCACAGCTGCCGCGTGCTGGCCGTAGTAGCCCAGCACAACGTATGCGGCTATTGCGGCGGCCGCAACTGCGATTGCCCCTAATGTGATTTTATGTCGAGGACCCATCCTTGCCATGGGAATAATAGCTCCGCTAGCCTATTTGAAATTATCGCATGCAGGTGGGCCTGGCTCGGATCAGCCGTACATGCTCATTTCGGTGCGCAGCTCCTTGCGGTAGTCCTCTGCGTACAGTTTGTGCAGCTTGTCGGCAAGGCTGTGCAGCATCTCCTCCCTCAGCTTGAGGGCGCTGGAGACGTCCTTTTGGTTCATGCCCAGCGCCTTAAGCCCTGCGGCCTCGGACTGCAGCACCTTTGCAATGGACTGCGACTCGAAGTCCGCCACCGCGGTTGAATCCACCTTGGGTTCGGTCCTGAGCTGGCGCTTGGCCTCGGCATCGTATTTTGAATGGAGCTCTGCGAAGAAGCTGTTTGCAAGGCGCTCCACCATACTGACCCCTTTGGCCACTTCTGCCACCGGCAGGTTCTTCTTCTCCAGCTCGGCGCGCTTGTCTGAAAGGAACTCGTTAAGCGCGGCCTTCTCGTGACTGACAACCTTTTCCGACTTTACCATTATCTGAGGCATACACCCACCAAACAGAACTTACCGAATGGAACGTATTTAAGTCTTTTGTGCTGTGGGCATTTTGACGATGTCGCATTGCCTATGCCCGCCTCACAGGAGCTTAAGTGCTGATGTGAACTTGTCTATTTCTGTGCCCTTCCACGGCCCTATTCCCAGCGCGGTCTTTGTGCCGGGAGGCAGCTGTGTTAGGCCGGCGTCCGACACGAGCACACACGGCACGCCCTTGTATTGGAACGCCTTGAAAAGCTTTATCAGCGATTCCTCGTCGGGCACCTTCAGCACTATCTTTTTCTCTCCGCCATCCAGCCATTCCTGCGCCACCTTCCTGTCAGACTTCTCCACATCCAGATAGCTCATGAGGGATGCGTGGGCCACCTGCGCCGCTAGCTTGCCCCTGCCCATCTCTATATCGGTCCTGACTATTATTACCTGTTTCAGCTCGTCCGTGGAGCTTCTGGCCGGCATATGAAGCCTTGTGATGCTATGTTTTTATTCCTATGTCTGACCCGCCACGACCAAGGAACGCAAGGAATATCAATATGAAACGCCAGAATAATCAGGATGGGCCGCGCTCCGGCTAACGCCGGGCCCGCTACCATCCTGCGCGCGGTGTTTGCTTGATCGACCAGAAGGTGGCGGACTATGCAAAGGGGCTGTTTAGGGAGTACTACAGGCACGCGGAGGGGATAGTGCCGCCCAACGTGGGTAGGAGGGAGTTCGGGTTCGGCGACTTTGAGAAGAAGATATCTTACAGGCACCTAGCCTTCAGGGACGGGGATGAACTGAGGAAGAAGCTCGTGGAGGATGCCCCGCCATTCGTTTCGTACTCTTCCGCCGAATACGAGCGGCCTGCGGCCAGGCCGATGGAGAACAAGGGATGGCTGGGCTCGGAGCTCATATTCGACCTCGATGCCACGGACCTGCACCTGCCATGCCAGTCACAGCACGGGCGCAGCTGGGTGTGCGGCATATGTATGGGCTCGGTAAGGACGGAGACGGTAAGGCTCATAGAGGACTTCCTGGTCCCCGACTTCGGCTTCTCGGCCAAGGACATAATGATAAACTTCAGCGGAAACAGGGGCTACCACGTGCACGTGATGGACAGGAGCGTCATGCAGCTGGACTCCAAGCAGAGGCGCGACATAACCGAGTACATTGCAGGCATAAACATATCGCCCGAGGACTTCTTCGATGCGACGTCCAGGGCGCTGGGCGGCAGGATGGGCAGCCTGTATGACGGGCCCACGCCGGAATCCCCGGGCTGGGGCGGCAAGTTCGCACGGTCCATACTGGGGGCGCTGAAGGCAGGGGAGCAGGCGCTTGTGGGCTTCGGAATGGACCCTAAGGTGGCCAGGAAGCTATGCAGGAACCGCGAGGCCATGGAGAAGGGCATAAGGAACGGGAACTGGAAGCCGTGGGGCCTGGACATAGCGCACCTTGACGATGTGTGGGAGGGTGCGATAAAGGGCGTGGCCATAAAGCAGAGCGACTCGATAGACAAGAACGTGACCAACGATACCCACCACCTGCTGAGGATACCTAACACCATACATGGCGATACGGGCCTGGCTGGGAGGAGCATCGGCTCGGTTGCCGAGCTTGCAAAGTTCGAGCCCATGGCGGACGCAATAGCGTTCATGCATGGCACCGCCACAGTCCGCATCGCAAAGTCCCCTGAGCTTTCCATCGGGGGGGAGACGTTTGGGCCGTATGAGGACAAGACGGCGGAACTGCCGCAGTACGCGGCGCTGTACCTGATGCTGAAGAGGGTTGCGACGCTTGCCTAGTTGCGTCTCTTGTTGCCGAACTTCCTCTGCCACTCTGCCTCCGCATCGATCTCCGTCTCCTTGAGGAACCTGCGCAGCTCTTCGGAGCATGGCCACTCGTTGGCCAGCTCCACCAATGTGGCCCCGTTCTCGTAGCGCTGCAGGAGCAGCACGCGCATGTTCACGTTGTCCTTCTTGGCCTGCGCAAACAGCGCCTTCACCTTTTGCAGGTCGTTTGCCATGACCGCATTGCCGAGTTCGTCGTGCAGCTTGTAGAAGTATCGGTATGCGCCGCCGAACATCCTGCGCGGGGCGGGGGGCTGGTTCTTTTGGTTGTTGACCATGCTATCGCCGCCTCATGCCTGCGCGCCGAGATCCTCTAGATACGCGACGATCGCATCTGGAACTGGCCATTCCTTCGCCAAAGCGAGCAGCGTCTTGCCCTCTCCATTGCGGGAGTTCAGCATGGGCCTCAGCACGCCGTACTTTATGGCGTCGCCTACCACTTCCCTTATCTTGGCCATGTCCCCCATAAGCACAGCGTTCTCTGCCTTGTCCCTGAGCATGAATGTTATAGCAGGTACGAACGCAATGGCGCAGCCGCCCACGTCGGTGCGCAGCGGTGCTGTACCGGCGTGCTGCATCCCTCCCGCGGACTTCGTGTTTTCAACCAACCGATTCACCATGTGATAGCTAGACATTGCTGAATATATATTTATAGCATTAAGTGGGCGCGCAGGGGCCACTTTGCCTACCTCAGGTCGGAGTTTTGTCTAGCCCCGGGGCCACCGGCACGACCAAATGGTTAAAATCCTTCGTTTTGTATGTTTACTGCGGGATTCCTACAGTACCAAAACCCGGTTGGATTGCCAGTAAGGATTGTGCCGCAGCAGGGAATATGGAGGTAGGGGTTGTGTGATTGATAGAACCATGCAAGTAGAGGTGGCTGAATGATAGACTATAGGATATGGCTTGCGTTCGTGATACTGGTAGGCTACAGTCTTGGGGACATACTCGCTAAGAAGATCGTGGTAAAGCTCAACTATGCGCTCTCCGCCATGGTGATAACCGGAATAGGGATAGTGCCGTTCCTGCTTGCTGCGCCGTTCGCAGGCGCACAGGGCATAACCCTGTACTCGATTCTGCTGTCCGCGGTGGCCGGATTGTTCTACGGGGGCGGCTTCATAATGCTGTACAAGGCGCTGTCCACCGAGCAGACCACCAACACGATGGCCCTGTCGGAGTTCTTCAAAGGGTGCCTTGTGGTCATAGGCATATTCGCATTCGGCGAGGCGCTGGC
Organism: Microcaldota archaeon; assembly: GCA_021807115.1. Classification (GTDB taxonomy): domain Archaea; phylum Micrarchaeota; class Micrarchaeia; order Micrarchaeales; family Micrarchaeaceae; genus JAJZYD01. Next base: position 5,828 of record JAKAPJ010000027.1, on the reverse strand, counting down.
CACGCTGCAATATGGAGGAATCTTGATGATATTCCTGGGCGCGCTGCTCATAATAACTACGGAGAAGCTTAAGATCAACAGGAAGCTCGTATATGCGCTAAGCGGCTTCGTAATGTGGGCGGTGCTCTGGACGCTCATTGCCGTCGCAGTAAAGGACTCCAACTCGTACCTGTACGAGGGACTCATATTAAACCTGGTGGCTTTCCTTGCATGCCTGGCGTATTCGGCATACTCGTCAAGGCGCTTGGTCAAGGGGGGGAACATGGTGCGCTTCCTCAAGAGGGAGCTGCGCGGGCACACGCTCAACCTTTCGCTCCTCATAGGGCTGGCGGTGGGCATCGGCGGATTGGTGTTCTGCTACCTGATACTGTATAAGATGCTGGCGGCGGGGGCGGCGATAATAGCCCTTACGCCGGTGACGGTTGCCATAGCCTCAAGGAAGATGTACCTAGACAAGCTCACCGTAGTGCAGTTGCTTGGCCTTCTGATAATGGTGATCGGCGCATTGGCGCTTAGCTTGGGCTGAAGCGCCCTGCAGGGGGCAAACAGCCACATCTGCCTAAACCAATGACAAGCTTTTTAATGCTGGCTAGGGGATATTATATACCGCAAAATGGCGTGGTACCGATGGCGGAACGCATACTGGTGCTCGCTGTCGACATCGACAACGACCTTTACAGGAAGACAAAGATCACCGGGCCGGTGGTTGGGCGTAGCGACAACCTCAAGGCTGCAGCCAGGCTGGCGCTAGCCGATCCGCAGGACACCGACGCGAACACGATGTTCGAGGCGGTGAAGAAGTACGATGAGCTGAAGAAGGAGGGGTACACCGTGGCCGTTGTAACGGTCACCGGGGCCGAGAAGGAGGGCTATGTTGCGGACTCCGAGCTGGCAAGGCAGCTGGACATAGTGCTGGGGAAGTTCAAGGCAGACTCGTGCGTGCTCGTTACTGACGGGGCGAGCGACAACAGGATAATACCTATACTCAAGAGCAGGGTGAAGGTGAACAGCGTAGACATACTCAGGATGAAGCAGGCAGAGCAGTTCGAGAACACCTACTTCACCATCATAGAGAAGCTCAGGGAGCCGCACTATGCGAGGATAGTGTTCGGCATACCTGCGGTGCTGCTCATACTTTTCGCGGTCAGCTACTACTTCAACTACGGCTGGCAGCTCCCTGTGGCCCTGATAGGCGTATATCTCATACTGAAGGGCTTCGGCCTGGAGGACGCGCTGGTGGCATCGTTCAGGGGGTTCGGCTTCAGCATATACAGGATGAGCTTCGTGTTCTACGTGGGCGCGATAATATTCTTTTTCATAGCGATGCTTGTGGGCTATGGCAGCTACACCACGGCGCTGCAGAACTACCAGGTATACGGCGCGCTGCAGCTTGGCGCGTATGCGGTGGAGGGCTTCCTGCTCATACTGCCGATATCCGTGATACTGTTCATAGCGGGCAGGGTGGTTGACCTTGAAAGCAGGCGCATGAGGTACAGCGCGATAACGCAGGGGACGTACGTCGGATACGGGCTGGTCGCAATAGTGATGCTCTACCTTGGCGCGGCGTGGATAATAGGGCAGATATACTTCTGGCAGTTCCTGCTATACAGCGCGTTCATATTCATCGCAGGCTACGTGATCTCGAGGGTAAGCATGGCACTGAGGAGCAGGGCCATAAAGAAGACCAAGATGAAGGACAAGCAGGTCGTGAACGACATAGGCGCGTACATAGGCAGGATAACGGAGATAGACGACAAGAGGGGGCTTATGTTCGTGAAGACCGACTACGGCAACGTCCTCAAGTATGACGTGGACAGGATAACCAACATATCGGACCGTGTGATAATTAGGTGAAGAAGGCTCAGCGCGTGAACCGCTTGCGCTTTATGCCGGCGGACCGCGGGTCGAATATTACGGGCGCAAGCCTCTTTATCGAAGTTACCATTATACGGTCCTTCTTCGTGTTGGCGCTTATTATCTCTATGTCATTGCCCGCGAGGAATGACGCCTCGCTGAGCACCTGCATGCATGCCCCGCACGGTGCGGCCGGTTCCGCTACGTCGGATTTGCCGGACCTTACGCTTATGGCGACCGCCTTGAACAGCTTGTAGCCGCGAGCACTGGCGCCGAATATGGCGGAGCGCTCGGCGCATATGGTCATGCTGTAGGAGACGTTTTCATAGTTGGAGCCGGGGTGGATGGTCCCATCCTTGGCTAGAAGGGCGGCGCCTACATGGAAGCTGGAGTACGGACAGTACGCAGTTTCCCTGGCCCTCTCGGCAGCCTCCAGAAGTTTCTTCTGCGTTGCATTCAACTCTACGAATCTTAACGTCATGAAATCGCCGTGGCGCCACATGCCTTTTGCTGCGCGTATTTATCTGTGCACCAACCCTTTTATGCCCTACGGTGGCTTATAAAGCCTTTTTATCGTATCAGTAATTAGCCGGTGCCCAGCCAATACTGGACGGTGTCGTAAGAATGAAACTGTTCGCGTTTGCATTGCTTGCGGCGTGCCTAGCAGCCATGCTCGTCGGCGGCGCGCATGCCGCAACCGCCGCCGGATCGGCATTGCAGAGCACCGCCTACAACACGACTACGATACCGCTGCAGGGGCCGCTCGTGCAGTACGGCAACCGTCCGGTCAACATAACGGCCGATGAGGGAAACGTCTCGGCGGGGATCATAGCAAGGATGCTGAACGATCCGTATGGGACTATAGAGCTACTAGTGGCCACGCACGGCTACACGTCCCTATTCCTGATAATGCTACTGGAAGGCACGTCGTTCCCGGTACCAAGCGAACTTGTGATACCGCTGGCCGGGTACTTCGCGCAGAGGGGGCTGCTTGACCCTATAATAGCGTTCATATCAATATTGAGCGGCAGCTCGTTTGGATTGGCAATAGATTATTACATCGGGTATTGGCTCGGCAGGGACTTCTTCTACAAGCACATGCACCTGTTGAGGATAAAGAAGTCGGACATGGACCGGTTTGACGAATGGTTCGCGAGGAACGGGACGTTCGCCGTATTCGTATCCAGGCTGCTGCCAGTGGTAAGGACGGTTATGAGCTTCCCCGCGGGATTCGCAGGCATGCCGAAATCGAAGTTCTTCGCGTATTCAGTGGCAGGGATAATGATATGGGATGCGGTGCTCATGACATTCGGGTATTATGTGCTCTCAACGCAGGATGCCGTGCTCGTGGCCACAGGCATAGGCGTAATCGCGCTGGCCTCGTTCTACCTGTACAGGAGGTTCGTCCCGTACGGTGACAGGCATGCAGGGGCAGGCAGTGGCACCTGAGACGGACGGGCGCCATTTGCGCCGTGGCTGCCTTTGGCGCTCCTTATTTAATCCTGAGGGCACATTAATATTGCCGCAGCCACCGCGGGGGTTGGCGTGTAAGCCTGCATCTAGCGTATGAAGAAAGGTTTAAATAATGCCGACATACAATAATAGAACGATAGTGCTGCATGAGCTTATCGGCTTGGAAGCCGAGGTCGAAAACAGCAGCGATTCCTCCCAGATAGGAATGCGGGGCAGGGTAATTGACGAGACGAAGAACACCTTGCTCATCGAGACGCCAAACGGCACTAGGAAAGTGATAAAGAGGACATCGAGGTTCCGGTTCTGGCACGGGGCGGTGTCTTTCGTTGTCGACGGAAAAGAGATAAATTTCAGGAGCTATGAACGATTGGAAAAGTCTATGAAGTTTTACAGGAAGAGGAGACCGTAGCGCCTCCACTTTCCGGAATAACGCGTGATAACTTGGAATGCAATGACCCTCGATGCCCCATGCACGGATCGCTCAAGACGCATGGCTACCAGCTGGAGGGTGTGATAGTAAGCGACAAGCTCAGGAACACGGTGATAGTGGAGCATCCGTACACGACATTCCTGAAAAAATACAAGAGGTCGCTGAGGAAGAATTCCAGGATAGCCGCGCACAATCCGCCATGCATGGACGCAAGGCTCGGGGACCACGTAGTCATAGAGGAGACCAGGAGACTTAGCAAGACAAAGTCTTTCGTGGTCACCAAAGTCGTGAAAAAGGGAAAGGTGTGATTTGAATGGGACATGAAGGATCATCCAACGTTCCTATGCGCGCGATATCCAGCACGATAACTCGTGGCCTGATACCTGGATCAATGCTCACCTGCGCAGACAACAGCGGCGCAAAGACGCTCATGATAATAAATAAGCTGGGCAAACAGGGCCACCATAAGAGGATGGCGGGGTGCGGCATAGGCGACCTCGTTATAGCCAGCGTGAAAAGCGGCTCGCCGGCGTACCTGAAAAAGACGGTGCGCGCCGTAATAATAAGGCAGAGGAAGGAGATAAGGAGGGCGAACGGCATGCGCGTGAGGTTCGAGGACAATGCCGCAATGCTCGTGACGGAAGCCAACCTGCCTGTGGGCACAGAGGTGAAGGGTGCGATGGCCAGGGAGGTGGTGGAGCGCTACATAAAGCTCGCCGGCATCGCGTCGAGGGTGATATGATGATCGCTAGCGGCAAACCGCGGTACCAAAGACACTTCAGGTTCAACGCGCCGATGCACATAAGGCAGCATTTCCTCCATGTACATGTGGACAAGGCGCTGAGGGCCAAGCTAAAACTCGCAGGCAGGACAGTCCAGGTGTCAAGGGGAGACACGGTGAAGGTCATGGCCGGATCGAAGAGGGGCACAACGGGAAAAGTTACCAGCGTGAACCTCCGCACAGGCAGAATAATATTGGACTCGCTGTCCAGGAAGAACGCAAGGGGCAAGGAGGTGCCCGTTTCGGTATACGCAAGCAACGTTTACGTGACAGACCTAAACCTGAGCGACAAGTTCAGGGCCGCCAAACTCAAGGTCGCGCAGGTCGTGCCGGATAAGGCGGTGCGTAATGAGGCGGCTGAGAAGCCCGCGGCCAAGGAACCGGAAGGTACGAAGTAAATTTTGTGTGATACTCATGGCAAACAAAGGAAGCAGCAGGCATATGAGCGCCCTGGCAGCGCCGAGGTTCTATGCTATACACGGCAAGGAGCACAGGTATGTAGTCAAGCCGAATCCAGGCAGGCATACACTGGAGAGGAGCCTTGCAGTGGGGCTGGTGCTTGGGAAGTTGGGAGTGGCGGCGAGGAAGAACGATGTGTCCAGGATACTCAAGAGCGGCAATGTGCACGTAAACGGCAAGGTCATCAGGGAGATAAAGTACCCGGTGGGGCTGAACGACGTCATAGAGCTCAAGCATGAGGGAAAGTCCTACCGCATAGGGGTGGACAGCCTGGCGAAGATATCGCTGGAGAGCGTAAAGAAAGCGGAAGCCGAGCCGCAAACATACAAGGTGGTCGGCAAGTACAAGGCCGGAGGGGGCGTGGTAATGATAAGGCTCAACGATGGCAGGTGCCTTAAGGCGGAACATAGCGTTAAGGTTAACGACTCGGTGGCGCTGGGCGCAAAGGGTGCGGTCAAGAAGGTGCTGCCCATGGCCGTAGGGGCCAAGTGCATAGTCATAGACGGCGTGCACGTGGGAAAGACGGGTAAGGTCAAGGAGGTAAAGAAGGGCACGATGAACGTGGTACCGACCGCGCTGGTAGAGCCGGAATCCGGGGATCAGTTCGAGACGCTCATAAAGAACATTATGGTAACGGGCTGAACGCATATGGCAGATCAGAACCCCATGAGGGATATTGTTGTTGACAGGCTTGTCATAAACATAGGCACGGGCAGCGAAGAGAACGTAAACGCCAACGCCAAGAGGCTTCTGGAGATCATAACCGGCAGGAAACCGGTAAGCGCGCTTTCGAAGAAGAGGAACCCGGCGTTCAAGATATCGAAGGGCCAG
>JAKAPJ010000026.1 GCA_021807115.1 Microcaldota archaeon | reverse complement strand
ATAACTCAGAGCGCTGTATTGCCGAATATCGAGAACGACAACATAACAAAGCTCGAGAAAGACGGGTATGTGGTAATAGCCACAGAGGCAGAAGCATCTGCCGTCTCAATCGCATTGGAAGCAAGCATAAGGCAGGGCAAGGTCATAGGAATAAGAGCGTTCAACAAGAAATACTACATAGTGCTCAAGGCGTTTGTAAACAAGAACTCTCAGAGGATAGTCAAGGCCATGGGCCAGAAAGGGGCGACGGTGGAGGAGATGGCGAAGGAGACGGGAGTGGGGGAGGACGGCATCAGGGCTGTGCTGTACATGATGGCAGAGAGCGGCGACGTTACCGAGGTAAAGAGGGACTTTTTCAGGCCGGTGTAGAAAGTTTCCGGGACTGCGCGGTCATGCAATTGTGAAGTGGTTTATAACTATGATCAGCAGCGCGAACACCACTATCACTGCAAGCACGATCTTGGGGTCGAACTTAGGGCCCGGAGTCTGGGCGTCGTAGAAGTTCATTATTCCCGCTTGGGACTGCGGGGACCTGAGCATCGCCATTATTGCACCAATACCGCAAACTGGACTGTAACTCTTATTAGAGCGAAAACCTTTTTATACTCTTCCTTTTTTAAGTATATGAAGGGGAGTGTATTTAGTGGCGACGATAAATGACAGGGACATTGCCGCAGGCGCGAGTACGCAGCTGCAGAACAAGGACCTGTACGATATAGAGAAGAAGCTGAGCGGGGAGAAGATAGAGATAGACATCGCCGGCCCACTGACGTTCTGGATACTTATGCTCGCCATAGGGCTGATAATACAGCTGCTGCTCATAAACCTGCTCACGAACGTGAACAACCCCGGGATCAAGAACCTGCTCCCGGAGCTGGCCGGGTGGATACTGTACATGCCCGGCGCGATAATATTCCCGCTCGTAGTTGCGCTATGGGTTGGGGAGAGGGTGGGCGCATCAGGGAACAAGTTCAAGTCAGCCATTGCGGTAGGCGGCATTAACGGATTCTATGCCGCGCTGATATACGCCATAGCGATTTTTATAGTGTACCTTCTACTGAAGTACATAGACCCCGCATTCCTGGCATTCGAGGCGCAGAACGAGACCACGTACCTGGAGTACGACCTGGTCGTGCCCATAGTCATAGTTGTGTTCCTTGTGCCTATAATATCCGGGCTGTCTGCCGCCAGGCACTCTATATCCGCCAAGGCATGAGGGGTCACTTAGCGGCGCTGACTATCCTTATGACATCGCTCTCCTTGAGCACGTAGTCCTTCCCGAGCCTCGTCTTCCTGCGCGCGTCAACTGCGTAGAGCATGCGCTTGGCTATCTCAGTGTGTATCCTTGCGGCCAGGTCCAGCGCGGTCGAACCCCGCCGTATTAGGAGGCCGTCGGGCAGCACGTTGCCGAAATGGTCGGTGTACTTGTTCTCGTCCTCCACCGGGTACACCACTATGTTGTCCAGCAGGTCGAATGCTGCCTTGTTTATCAGCTCCTGGACGTTGGTGCCCTTTGACTTGAGGAACGCTTGCATGTACTTTAACGCCTCCTCCCTCTCCTTGGACGCGTCCTTGTCCAGCCATGCGAAGCTGCGCGCGCCGGGCGCGTAGTCGATGAGCTTAAGCTTGGCGGCCTTCCTCAGTGCGAGCTCGACGGCGCCCGAGCACGGGACGACCCTGTCGGCCCCAAACTCCTTCTGCAGGGCGGCTATGTTGGCATCGGTTCCCTGGGCGTCTGACTTGTTTGCCGCAATGAGCGAGGGCTTGGCGGACTGCAGCAGCGCAGCGGAGAACTTCTCGATGCTCTCTTCAGACCAGCTTATCCTGCTGGTGGAGAGGTACGCGGATGAAGCGGCGCGCTCTATGTCTGATTCCGTCACCTTAAAGCCCGCCAGGACCTCGTGGAGCGCCTCCACGCCGTCATCGCGCTTCGATATCGTGTTCATATGCTTGCCTATTACCCCGGACAGCCACCGTATCAGCTCAGACTGGACCATCCTGACATCGTCCACAGGGTTTGAGCCGCTGCTCTTGTTGCCCGAAGGGTCCGTCTTGCCGCTGGCGTCGACTACTATTATGAGCGACTCGGCGCTGGACAGGTCGTTAAGGAACTGGTTGCCCATGCCACACCCCTCGTGGGCGCCCTCGACCAGGCCCGCCACGTCCATGATGTTGATGGGGAAGAACCTGGTGCCATTGACGCACAGGGAGTTCCGTGCGTTGCATGCTACGCCAAGCTCGATGTGGACACATGGGCGCGTGGCGTAGGCGACCCCGAGATTCGGCTTTATGGTGGTAAACGGATAGTCGGCTATGGCCACGTCGTTCATGGTGAGCGCGGAGAAGAGGGTGCTCTTGCCCTTGTTGGGTGCCCCTATGATCCCTATCAACATTTGCTCACCGTAGAACCTTGTGCGAGCAGGCTTTTATACCATGACGCAGTCTCACCTTGCAGCACAGCAAGATTTATAGTATTCCAATTTAGAGCTTTATTTGCATTATTATCCTATCTGCAGGGGTCGCGGAGCTTGGTCAAACGCGCTAGGTTCAGGGCCTAGTCCCTTAGGGGTTCGAGAGTTCAAATCTCTCCCCCTGCATATTTATTTGGGTAGACAATGTGAAAACCGTAAGTGTTGATGCGGTAAGGAAATTGGCAATCCTCAAACAGGGTCTGCACAAGCATAGAGAACGCAAGGACAAGCGTCAGATACTGTCGACGATAAATGATATAGGTATACTACAACTCGACACGATAAACGTGGTCGAGCGCAGCCATTATCTCGTCATGTTCAGCAGGCTTGGGAATTATGACCAACGCGCCATGGACTCCTTGCTTTATCCAGATAAAAAGGTGTTCGAGCAGTGGGCTCATGCAGTATCGATACTCCCGATTAGCGACTATCCATACATAATGTCTGTTTCAAACATGCCAAATGAAAGGTTATCTAGATATCTTGCATGGTTCTACAAGAACGTAAAGAATCCAGACGCATTGCTGAAACGCGTTGAGATGAGAATAAGGAAGGAGGGGCCACTCGCCTCAAGGCATTTCGAAGATCCAAACCACAAGAGTAGGGCCTGGTGGGACTGGAAACCGAGCAAGGACGCTATTCAGATACTCTATCTAGGTGGCACATTAATGGTAGAGAAAAGGGTAGGCTTCCAGCGTTACTATAACCTTACGGAGCGTGTCCTTCCAAAACAAATCTCGAAAATAAAAAAGACACAAACCGAGACAAAGGAATGGTTCGTCCTCAAAGCATTGTCATGTATGGGCATCGGTACAGCGAGGCAAGTGGCTGACTATTACAGGCGAAGCAACGGCGAAACAAAGGAAATAATTGAAAGGCTGCTTGCAAGCGGCAAGATAACCAAAATCAATGTGAATGGCTGGAAAACTCCTGCATTCATCAGGAAAAAGGATTTGCAGATGTTAGATGAAGTAGAAAAAGGAAAACACGAAGCGAGACTTACTACATTCCTGAGCCCATTCGACAATCTCATCTGGGATAGGGACAGGACAAGGCTGCTGTTCGACTTCCATTACAGGATATCAGTCTACGATTCTGTTAAAAAAGGTAACAGGCCAGGTTATTATGTGATGCCGATACTCCACAAAGGCCAATTGGTAGGCAGGATAGATCCGAAAGCTGATAGGAAGAACAAGACCTTGATAATACACAGCATACATCTTGAACCAGGCGTAAAAGCGACAAAGGCGTTGGCGAGAGGGATAGGCACAGCGCTTCACGAATTCATGCTTTTTAACAAATGTGAAAGGTTGGTGATAGAGAAATCTAACAACAACGGCCTACTAAAGCAGTTAAATCAAAATTAAAAGTGTTCCATTTGGTTATTGGTGTTTAGGCGAAAAAGAACGACAAAACATCCTGTTCTCATTCGTTTTGTCAAGAATGTAACGTGGTCAAACGCGCAAGGCGTATGATTTTGTGCCATAGGTCCGCGAGAGTTCAAATCTCTCCCCCTGCACTTGTGTTGCACTGGCGCAGCCGTCCGGCTGCGCTAGCCGAGCCATTTGGAAATCACGTTCCCGATCATGGTTGTATATCTCAGCAGGTTCTCGGTTTTTATGTACTCGTTGGACTGGTGGATGACCTCCCTGTTCCCCGGCCCGAACACTACTGAGTCTATCCCTGCCTTCGCCTTGTAAAGTTCCACCTCGGTATACCCTGTCGGCCCGGATAGCAGGCGCGCCGCGCCGGTAGCATCGGAGACCAACCTTATCACGCCGGAGCTTTCGCTCAGCCTGAATGCCCCCCTGCCTGCGTTAAGCCGCACGGTGGCGCCTATGTTGAGTTTCTTTAGAAGCTTCCGGGCCTGGGCCACTGCTACGCTAGGCGTTTCGCCAGGGATGATCCTCCTGTCCACCTGCACCTCGCAGTAGTCGGGCACTACGTTGACTGCGGTCCCTCCGGATATCCGGCCTATGTTAGCGGTGCTTTCCCCGAGTACCGGGTCCCTTCGCCTCGGGCCTGCCATGAGCTTGGTGTACTCGCCTATGAAGCGTGATGCCTTGAGGATCGCGCTGTCGCCCTGCCAGGGCTTGGACGCGTGTGCCGCCCTGCCCCTGAACACAACGGTCATGTCGGTATACCCCTTCTGGGCCGTCTGTATCCCCATGTCTGTGGCCTCCGCGACAACACCGTACCTGACCTTCCTGAACAGCCCCTTACGTTTCGAAAGTAGATAGCTCGATCCCTCGAGCTCCTTCTCCTCGCCGGCCACGAAAGTGAGCAGGATCCTGCGTTTTGGGTTCCGAAGGTTCGCTGCGGAGAGGGCAGAGATTATACATGCCACGCCCCCCTTCATGTCGGACGTCCCCCTTCCGTATATCCTGCCACCCTTCTCTGCCGCCTTGACACCGTAGCGCCACTCCGAAGCAGAGCCAAGGGGCACGGTGTCCAAGTGGCCATTGAGCATGAGGCCTTCGCCCTTGCCTATGCTTGCCACCACGTTTGCGCGGCCTGGCGCAAATTCCGTGGTCTCTGATTCTATCCCGAGCTCCGCGAGCAGTCGGCTGACATGCTCCGCGACCTTCTTTTCGCCATCGCGCTCCGTCTCAGAAGGTATGTTGACCAGATCCTTTGTAAGCCTCACTACGTCCATGGGATGCACCGCGTATGCATTTGTTAGCTCAATATTTTACCCTTTGTCATCCACGCAGCAGCCGTTCGGGCGGAGCCTTTATTGTCACAAGGTAGTATTTCCTGCCCTGGGGGTCCGCCGCGTCCCTGTACGCTTCGTAGACATTCTCCGGGCCGCACAGCTTCTGGTATATCCTTACGACATACTCGTTTATGGTGCTGAATATTATGAAGCGGTACCCGCTTTCGGCGGCGGCCATGCTGCTTTCCGTGGCGAGCGACACGCCTACCCCAAGGCCTTGGTACTCCGGCCGCACGAACGCCTCCGCAAGGTAGCCCACCTTGTCCAGCGGAAGCCCGAACATGGAGATTATGCCCCCGACAGTGTCCCTGCGCCTTGCATCCCCTATGGCATCGACTTGGAGTATCCACAATGCCCCGACCGTGCCGCCGGAGGATCTATCTGAGGCTACGGCAAGGACCGTGCCAGGAGAGTTGATTGCCTTCTCAATGTCCGCGGATACGCCGTCAATGGTGTAGAACGGCTTTACGTCTTCCGGATTCACTGTGCGGCGCATCAGCGACCCTACCAGCTCTGCCAGTTCCGTTTGGGTGCCGATCCGCCTGCCGCCTACCGTAAAAAGCTCGTACCATGGGGCACCGCCGAATGCGGCGATATATGCCTCTGCCGTACTGCGCACCGTGTCCTTTGCCATGCCGTATGCAACGCTCACATCTATCGCCTGCGCGGCGCCCGATACCGTAGACTTTTGTGTTCCAATTTATCACCTATTACGCGTGAGTGCATACCTGCCGGACCTCGTTATCCGGACTGGGGCGGGATTGGCTCTGCTCCCGTATTTTATCATTCCGAGCTGCCTAAGCCGCGCCGCGCTGCTCTTCAGGGTTGAAACTGGTACCTGCGCGGTGGCGGAAATGCGGTAGATCAGCCGGGTAAGGCACCGCCTGCTTGAATATATTTCCTGCAGAAGGAGCATCTGCGTGCTGGTGAGTCCGCGGGCTGGCAAAGGCGCATCAGCGGCCGCGGTTAGGCGGCTGCCTGCCTTGCTGGATGTTGGACGTAGACCACCATTGCACCCACTTTCTCAAGTAATCTAGGGTTGTGGGTACCCACATATTTAAGCTTATTGGACGAAGTCAGGTCCCCTGTCGTGTGTTTTATACGTAGATGTCTCCACCGCACCGCAACTTTAATAAGCGCTCACAGAGATAGTGCATGCGGTGATACGATGACAGTAGACTGGTCTATCTCATTCGATGAAAAGATAATGCCAAAGGACCTGCCGAATGCCGCAACGGTTGAGGACTATATCAAGTTCCACAAGACCAGCGTGAAGGGCTACAGGGAATTCTGGGCCAAGCTTGCCGGGGAGCTGGACTGGTTCAGGAAGTGGGACAAGGTGCTGGATGACTCTAACCCGCCGTTCTACAAATGGTTTGCAGGGGGGGAGCTCAATGCGTCATACCTGTGCCTGGATAGGCACGTGAAGACGGAGAGGAAGAACAAGGTTGCAATCATATGGGAGGGGGAGCCCATGGAGAACGGGAAGCCGAAGGAGGTGAGGAAGCTTACGTACAGCGACCTGTACAGGGAGGTGAACAGGGTTGCGTACATGCTCAAGAACAAGTATGGGGTAGGGAAGGGGGACGTGGTTGGCATCTACCTGCCCATGATACCGGAGCTGCCGATATTCATGCTCGCGGCCGCGCGGCTCGGCGCCATGTTCTGCGTGGTGTTCTCGGGATTCAGCGCCGATGCGATTGCGGAGAGGATGAACGATGCGGAGGCCAAGATACTCATAACGGCGGACGGCGCATGGAGGGGGGGGAAGGTCCTGGACCTCAAGTCTATAGTTGACCAGGCGCTGGAGAAGACCAAAACAGTGAAGAGCGTAGTTGTGGTCAACAGGACAAACAACAAGGTCAGCATGAAGGGAGGCAGGGACGGCACGTTCGAGGAGCTCATGAAGGGCATACCCGCAAACGCGCATGTCGAGCCAGAGAGGGTGAAATCCGAGTCGCCGCTCTACGTGCTGTACACATCTGGCACCACGGGCAAGCCGAAGGGGCAGGTCCACGACGTTGGGGGGTACATGACGCTGCTCCACGCGACCATGAAGTGGGTGTTCGACATAAAAGACCAGGACGTGTATTGGTGCATGGCAGACATAGGCTGGGTTACGGGGCACTCCTACATAGTCTTCGGTCCGCTCATGGAGGGCGCGACGGAGGTAATGTACGAGGGGCTGCCGGTGTTCCCCGAGCAGAACAGGTGGGCCTCGATAATAGAGAGGTACGGCGTCAACATATTCTACACCTCGCCGACGGCGATAAGGGGCTGGATAAAGGGTGGCGAGCAGTGGGTGAAGATGCACGACACATCTACGGTGAGGCTGATGCACTCGGTGGGGGAGCCGATAAACCCTGAGGCCTTCAGGTGGCTGTTCAAGCACGTGGGCAGGGAAACGGTGCCGTTCGGCAGCACGTGGTGGATGACCGAGACGGGCGGCATTATGATAAGCCACACCCCAGGGCTGATGATGGTCCCGATGAAGGCGGGCACGAACGGCCTGCCGATACCGGGGATAGATGCGGAGGTCGTGGACGAAAGCGGGAAGCCTCAGAAGGCGAGCGAGAGGGGCTTCCTTGTGATAAGGAACCCGTGGCCCGGAATGCCGCTGACAATCTTCAAGGACCCGGACAGGTACAAGGAGGTGTATTTCTCAAAGTTTCCGAATGCGTTCTATGCGGGGGACTACGCGGTCAGGGATCCGGATGGCTACTTCTGGGTGCTGGGGAGGGCGGACGAGGTTATCAAGGTGGCGGGCCACAGGCTCGGCACGTACGAGCTGGAGTCTGCGCTGATGCAGCACAAGTCCGTGGCGGAGTCTGCCGTCGTTGGCGTGCCTGACGACATAAAGGGGGAGATACCTGTGGCGTTCGTCATACTGCGCCAGGGCTTCAAGCCCAGCGAGGAGCTGAAGGCCGAGCTCAAGGACACGGTGCGCAAGGCCGTTGGGCCTGTTGCGTCCCTGAAGGACGTGATATTCGTATCAAAGCTGCCCAAGACCAGGAGCGCGAAGATAATGCGCAGGGTGGTCAAGGCGGTTGCGATAGGCAAGCCGCCTGGGGACACGACAACGCTGGACGACGAGGCGTCGGTGGAGGAGGTCAAGAGCGCATATGCACAGCTCAGCGGCGAGCTTGAAAAAGGCAGGAAAAAGCCATAGCCGCGCAAGTGCAACGGCACTGGATGGCGTTACGCAAGCCGCGGCGCCTCAGGGGCGCGGGGACTTGGCGGGCGCCTTCTTGCCCTGCGGGCTGCTGTAGTCCATCATTATCTCCTGGAAGCCGTCGCTGCCGCCGGCGCCCTTCGTGGCTACAACCTTGGTCCTGAACGGCGCGTCGTACACGTCGCCGACCTCACTCACTCTCACGGCCTGGTACGCGGTGTCGACCCGCCTCTTGTACTCGTCCTCTATGTCGAAGAGCACGCCGACCAGCCCGTCAAGCACCCACTCGATGTTGGGCGGGACGTACCTTGTCCTTACCTCCAGGGCCGACTGCTCCAGCGCGCCGGATGTGACAAGATATATGGTGCTGTTGAATTCGGCCTTCCACCCGTGCCTCTCCGCCATCGCGTGCGGCACCATCTGTATGAGCCTTGTGACGCAGTAGTTGAGGTTGCCGAGCCAGTCCACCTTTATGCTCCCGCCCTTCCTCTTCGCCACCTCCCACAGGTTCGTGCCCATCCTCTGCGCTGGGGTGCGCGGCATTGTGTCCTTCCCGCTCTCCCTCGCTATTATGGCGTCCGCCGTTTCGAGTAGCGCCGCCTTGTACATGGCGCCCAGCTCCGCCTCCCTGTTGGCGGCCTTGCTCGATGCGAGCCGCTTGGCCATGTCTTCCGCGAGGTCGGTTATGTAGGCCTCGAGCTTTGCCCTGTCATGCTTCTCCACGTATGGCATATAGTCACTCTTCTCTCGCATTTACGCCTGCGGCCCTAATGGCCCCCCAAACCTCCACCCCGTAGTTCACACCGAGGGGCTTTAGTATCTCATCTATCCTCTTGCGCGACGACTCATTTTCTCTAATCAGCCCCACCGTTATGCCGATGAATCTATCATCGAACTTGTAGGCAACTGTCACGCCTTGGGGGTTTTTCACCTCGGTTGCTGTTTTTTGCGCCTCCCGGAAATTTATTATGCCCCAGCCAACGGCATTCACGTCGGGGATTTTCATTATTTCCTCCTGGAGTTGCTTGTACGTGTCCATGGTAAGCCCATGCTTCCTTAGCTCCGCATCGTGTGCGGCCTCATAATCCGATTTAGGTTTTTGCTTTGTTGCCATCTTACCACGTCAGATGCTCTTGTCCTCGCTCTTCTTCTGGGTCACGCCCCTGAAGTCCCTCATTATCTCCTGGAAGCCCTTGTTGCCTTCGGCGTCCTTTGCATCCACGACCTCGGTCCTGAACGGAACGTCGTAGCAGTCGCCAGACTTCTTTATCTGTATGGCCTCGTAGGGTATGTTGACCCTCCTCTTGTACTCGTCCTTGGTGTCGAAGAGCGCGCCGACCAGCCCGTCCACGACCCACTGCGAACCAGTGGGGACCTGCCTTGTCCTTATCTCAAGCGCGGACTGCTCTATGGCCCCTGCGGTGAGCGCGTAGAGGAAGTAACGGAACTCCGCCTGCCATTCCAGATTCACCACCATTATGTGCGGCACTGCCTGTATGATGCGGGTAACCGAATACTGGAAGCCGCCCAGCCAGCCCATGCTGCTGGACCTGCCCACCTCAAGCACCTGCCGCGCAAGCTTCTGCGCGGGGGTCTTCGGGGAGAGAGCCTTGCCGCCCTCGCCGGCTATTATTGTGTCTGCCATATCCAGTATCGCCTCCTTGTAGAGCCCTGAGATGTCCTCCTCCTGCTGTGCTGTCCTCTTGCCCTGCTTGTTGGGCTTTCCCGAAAGCCGCCTGGCTATGTCCTCTGCAAGATCATTTATGTAGGCCTCCAGCTTGTCCCTCTCAGCCCTTTCGATGTACGGCATATAACCACGTTTAAACATTGCATGCGTTTGCCGCGCAGATCTTAGTGCGCGTTATGAAGTGCCTGCCGTCCCTCCCGGCCGGCAGCGAGAAGCCGTCCGCCTCTCCGTCTTCGACGTCAAGTATTATCTGGCTGCTGTGGTATGTCTCGTACTGGCGGAAGTCCATGTAGTACGGGCATCCGCCGACCTTCCCCACAAGCTTATCCACCTGCCCGACTATCATCTCCCCCTCCTCAAAGCACATGGGCGCGCTGTTGTCGCAGCATCCGCCCGACTGGAAGAATGCTATCCCGCCCCTGTGGTCCCTTAGCAGCTCCCTTATCGCCGCAAGGGCGGCGGGAGTCGCCACTACAGAAGGCGTATGCGTGATTGCGGAACCGGTGTCTGCCACGATAATCCCTTCAGAAGAAACCCATGGGCTTCTCGGAATAGCTGACAAGCATGCTCTTGGTCTGGGTGTAGTGCTCCAGCGCCATCCTGTGGGTCTCCCTCCCAACCCCCGATATCTTGTATCCTCCGAACGAGGCGCCTACCGGATAGGAGTGGTAGCAGTTGACCCACACCCTGCCCGCCTTTATGGCGCGCGAAACCCTGTATGCACGGGTCCCGTCCCTGGACCACACCCCGGCGCCCAGGCCATAGAGCGTGTCGTTCGCTATCCTTATGGCGTCGGATTCGTCCTTGAATGTCGTCACGGCGACCACTGGCCCGAAAATCTCCTCCTGGAATATCCTCATGTTGTTTTCCCCTTTGAATATGGTGGGCTGGAAGAAGTATCCGCCGGCCAGGTCCCCCTCCATCTTGGCCCTCTGCCCCCCGACCACCAGCTGCGCGCCCTCCTGCTTGCCTATATCCACATACGAGCTTATCTTCTGGATCTGCTGCGCGGAGACCTGCGGCCCTATCATGGTGTTGGTGTCGAGCGGGTTGCCCTGCTTTATCTTCTTTATGCTGTCAAGCGCCTTTGCCATGAACCTGTCGTAGATTGACTCCTGCACAAGCGCCCTCGACGGGCATGTGCAGACCTCGCCCTTGTTGAACGCGTAGAGCACGAAACCCTCGACGGCCTTCCTCATGAAGTCGTCCTCCTTGGCCAGGACGTCATCGAAGAATATGTTTGGCGACTTGCCGCCCAGCTCCAGCGTGGCGGGTATTATGTTCTGCGCGGCATACTGCATTATGAGCCTGCCCGTGACCGTCTCCCCGGTGAAAGCTATCTTGGCTATCCTGGGGCTGGTCGCCAGCGCCTTGCCTATCTCTGCGCCGGGGCCGGTTACCACGTTTATCACCCCTGGCGGCACTACGTCGTTTATGATCTCCATCATCTTCAGTATAGACCACGGCGTGGGCGACGCTGGCTTTACCACGGTGCAGTTCCCCGCGGCAAGCGCGGGCGCTATCTTCCACGATGCGAGCATGAGAGGGAAGTTGAACGGCACTATCTGCCCCACAACCCCCAGAGGCTCGTGTATCTGGTATGACAGCGTGTCCTTGTCTACCTCGGTTATCGTGCCCTCCAGCATCCTTGCTGCCCCGGCGAAGTACCTGAAGTGGTCCACTGCCATTGGGATGTCCACGTTGAGCGTCTCGCGCACAGGCTTGCCGTTCTCCCAGCTTTCGGCCACCGAGAGCATCTCCTCGTTTGCCTCTATGGCATCCGCAATCTTGTTGAGCACCTTGGCCCGCTCAGACAGCGGCAGTATCTCGCCCCACTTCTCCTTTGCGGCGTGCGCAGCATCAAGTGCCAGCTCCACGTCCTCCGGCGTGGACTTCGCCACCTTGGTGAACGGCTTGCCTGTGACAGGGGATATGTCCTCCATGTACTGCCCCTTCACCGGCGCCACGAACCTGCCACCTATGAAGTTGCCGTATTTCTCCTTGAGCTCCACTATGCTGCCAGGCTGACCTGGCGGTACGTACACTTTGTTAATCTGCATGTATAACCCCCCGTCAGTATAGTATTATGCAAACAACTTAATAAGATTGTGGTGCTGTCGGCGGGCTATTTAATTAGGAGAGGGCGCGTAGCCTTCGGAGACCCTTATCCCTCCAGTGGGGAGTTGCTGCATTATCCCGTCAAGGTCCCCATATCCGAGCATCTTTGCTATTTTCTTTGCGGCGTCGGACTTCTTG
This sequence comes from Microcaldota archaeon, assembly GCA_021807115.1. GTDB lineage: Archaea > Micrarchaeota > Micrarchaeia > Micrarchaeales > Micrarchaeaceae > JAJZYD01. The sequence goes on along the minus strand of JAKAPJ010000026.1, from coordinate 4,729 downwards.
TCGTTCCCTATAGTTAGCACCACGTGCCTCGCGGTGCGATCCGCCACGGACCGCCCAAACGCGATACTGGGCAGGGACAGCAGCTTGCCTCCTACAACCACCATTGCAAGCGAAAGTGGGATGCTGCGGTACCAGTCCCTTTCGCCGCTGATCAGGAAGCTGCCGGTGCCGAGCGACCCCTTGCTGGTCGACTTGCTCACCTGCTCCCTGCGCACCGCATATACGTCCACTACGCTAAGTCCGTCCTTCCACGCGCTTGAGTAGCACGCGGCGAACTGTGCAACCTCCTCACGCACGCTGCGCGGCGCGTCACGGCCCCCCTTGAGGATCATGGGCGAGGCGCCGAATATGTTCGCATGGAAGAAAAGGTCGCTGTCTTCAAAATGCCGGGATATGAGCATTTCGTTCTGGTGGGCGTCCCTGCCGCCTATAACGAGCATGCCGCTGCTTGTGAAGAACGTGTGGAACTTCTCGTACCACTCCTTTGGGGCTGCTTGTACCTTTGTCCTGGCCGCTTGCGCGGACGCCCTGATGCTTGCAAGGTCGCTGAGCTTCTTCTTCAGCTCTGCTATTGCACGCTGCGCGCCCTCGCGCTTGAGGGAGAGCTTCTTGGCCCTGGCGTAGTAGTCGTTCGCGTTCTCCTGTGCAGACTTGGTGAAGTCTATTTTAACCTCCATGGCCCTCAGTTTCAGATTGGCAGGCCGGAGACGTAGCCGACAATCAGGGATATCACGTAGCCCAGGACGCCTATGAGGAGGATTCCCAATACTATGACCTTTGCGGTCCTGTTGAACTCATCCGGCCCCGGCTTGTAGCTTACGTTGAGTATGTGCCTGGCGTTAGACATGAATGAGTTGAGCTTTGCCTGCACCGATCCAATTGCTGCCATGCTGCCACCATTCCCGCCGGTTAATAGATTTACGGCAAGTTATATTAATAGACAGAAACGAATTTATAGGTGTTGCATTTTGACAGTTACGGACACAACTTGATCGGGTGTTTTGCTGGTACGCTATGATGCCATTGCCATCTACTTCGGGGAGATCTGGCTCAAGGGGAGGAACCGCGGCGGCTTCATAAGGAGGCTGCATGACAACATACGCCTCTCGCTCAAGGGCCAGCAGTACGATAAGCTGGAAAACGCAAGAGATCGCTTCATCCTCAGGCTGACGGACTCTTCAGACACGGATGCGATTATGGACATCCTGGGCCATGTTTTCGGCATCTCTTGGTTCGCGCCGGTTGTGATGGCGGGAAACGGGCTTGACCAGATAGTGGCGGCTGCCAACGAACTGATGAAGGATGTGGGGAAGGGCACAACTGTCAGGATAGTGGCAAGCAGGTCACACAAGGGAGTGGGATACGATTCCCAGGGGCTTGTCAGGGAATTCGCAAGGAGGGAAAACGAGCTGACATTCTCGCTGGACAAGGATGCCAAGGACAGGCTGTTCATAAACGTGAGGAAGGACGACGCCCTGCTGTGCGCCAAGCGCGTTAAGGGGCTGGGCGGCTTGCCCGTGGGGTCATCGGGCAGGGCCGTAGTGCTGCTCTCGGGCGGGATAGACTCGCCGGTGGCGTCTTACTATGCCATGAAAAGGGGACTTATGCCAGTGTACCTGCACATGCACGGCTTCCCGGAGAACAAGGAGGCGGAGTCGTCCAAGATGAAGGACATCATTGCGGTCCTGTCGCGCTACGCCCCGACCGCGAAGACATACTATGTACCTGCACACATCTTCCAGGCTGCGGTGTTCAAGGTGCCGAGGAGCCAGGAGCTCGTTCTGTTCAAGCATTTCCTCTACATGATGGCGGAGAGGGTGGCGAAGATGGAGAGGGCGGAGGTCATAGCAACGGGAGAAAGCCTCGGGCAGGTTGCGTCGCAGACCGTCAGGAACCTGGGCGCGTCCCAGGCAGGAGTCAAGTCGCTGGTCTTCAGGCCGCTCATAGGCTTCGACAAGCAGGAGATAATAGACATTGCCAAGTCGATAGGAACATACGATCTTTCCGTGGCGCCATATGTGGATGTCTGCTCCCTCAAGGCGCGGCATCCCGCGACAGGCGCAAAGGCGGAGGTAGTTAGGAGGCTGTACCGCGAATGCAAGCTGGGCGGGGTGCTGGGCAGAACGCTGAAGAAGGCAAGCGTAGTGCAGCTCAGCCCGTGATGTACCTCATTGCCCTGTCGTAGTCCGTATCCAGCCCGTAACGCTTGCGGAAGTACTGCAGCAAGTTTCGCACATCCCTGCCCAGGAACTCCTGCGCCTTTGGGTGCTGGACCATTACCGCCTGGCCGAAGTCTATCAGGTATGGTACGCCGTCGGACACCAGTATGTTGTACTCGCTCAGGTCCGCATGCACCATCTTGCCTCGGTACATCTTGCGCACCTCGCCAAGTATGGAGTCGAGCGTGGCTTGTGGGTCCGCCAGGTCAGTCTCCCTCAGCGTGGGGGCCGGATCGGTGCCTCCGTCGCTTATGAACGACATGGCAAGCACACTGCCGTTGAACATGAACGGGCGCGGGGCGCGCACACCGGCTTTTTCCGCAAGCAGCAGGTTTCCGAACTCCTTCTTGCACCATTCCATTACTATCCCGTACTTCTTGCGGCTAATCCTCGAGAACCTTGGGTCGCCCAGCATGTACTCGCCCATCCTGTAGAACGATGATGTCTCTATCCTGAAGAACTTCAGCACTACGTACTTGCCGCCCCTGACGGCATCCGAACCGCCAGCGTCGGCCAGGTACAGGTCGGCCTCCTTGCCGCGGGCTATTATGTGCCCGAGCGTGGCCACCACCCCCTTGTTGAAGAACTTGCTGAGGAACACCATCGTCTTGGTATCGAATATTCCTGAGTCCACCTTGTTCTGCTCACGAATCGTATATTCCTCCCTTGGTTTAGCCTTACGCTTGGCAAGTCGTCTAGTCATTGAACAGGACCCGAATGATAGATTTACGACCTAGTGGCTTTTTAAGGTTTTCTTCTGTTATATTACTGGTGTATAGCATGGCTAGGAAGGCCAGCAGGATCGACGCGAGTAGCGAAGGCGGCGGCGAGTATGGTGGCAACAGGCAGATCATGGTTATAGACCCGACCCTGCAGTACGAGAGGAAGCTCAGGTACATGGAAAAGCACGCAGGTTGGGAGATTTTCCGCATGGTGTTCTGGGGGGTGTACATATTCATGCTCGGCTTCATACTGCTGCTATTCTACAGGAACACCACGATAGCGTCGCAGCAGATCAGCCTTTATGCGTTCTTCGGCTGGGCGCTGACTCTCTTCGCGATATTCTACATACTGTATGGGTTCAGCATATCCCTGCACCTGAGGCTGATGAGGAAATACGCATAGGCGGCTTCCTCTTCCGCTCATTTTGCGGCTTTCCGAAAAAGCCACAAATAAGCAATAAATATTTTGTAGTTGTTAGATGATTACACATTCAGAAAGTGAGTGCCTTTTGGCAGACGGCGAAGCATGCGGCGCCGCTGCCGGCGAACAGCTGGTTTTATGGTAAGCAACATATACGAAAACAAGAACTACAGGCTATTGGTTATCGTTCCCATAGTCATGCTGCTCATAGGGCTATTTTTCATACCGCGCATCTCACTGGACTCATCGCTCAGGGGAGGGGTGAGCGTGCAGATAATAACGAACGCCACGGTGAACATACAGAACCTGACCTCTGAGATAAACGCGCACATACCTGAGGCGCAGGCAAGCGTTTCGCCGGCGCAGGGAGGGGTATCGGTCACAATAGCTACAAACACGAGCATAGCTGCTGCGCAACAGACGCTACTTGCCGTATACGGCTACTACGGAAATTACTCCGCAGCATCAGCACAAATCGCAATATACCAACACGCGCTCAAACTCCAGCCAAACAACGCCACGGCCCAGCAGGCTCTGAACACATACCAGGCTAACGAAAGCGCGGCGCTGCGCGGCATGGACGGCGGCATGGCTTCCCTGTCATCTTCGCTGGCGCCATTCATAGGCACTGGCAAGTACACGTACAATTCGAGCGATGCGGGCGGAATGCAGACTGCTGCGGCGAATATGTACTCCAACGCCACTGCCGCGTACCAACGCTATGTGCTCTCAACGCTCCATTCACTCGTGCCATTCTCAGAATATTCATACAGTGACGTCACCCCGACACTTGGCGCGTATTTCCTGCAGCAGATGGTGGGGGTCGTGGTGTCCGCTTTCATACTCGTAGCGATAACTGTATTTTTCATATTCAGGAGCCCGATACCGTCGCTAGCGGTGGTATTCGGCGCGGGCAACGACATTCTTGTGGCGCTCGGAGCGATGGGGCTGTTCGGCATACCCCTCGGCGTGGCGTCGATAGGAGGCCTGCTCATGCTCATAGGGTATGCAATAGACACCGACATGCTGGCTGCGATAAGAATACTCAAGAGAAGCGAGGGCACGTCCCCGGAAAGGGCCTTTGCCACCATGAAGACAGGCATAACCATGACGTCCGCAGCAATAATAACTTTCTCGATACTGCTTGTCGTGTCATACGTAGCCTTCATACCCACATACTACCAGATAGCCAGCGTTGTGCTATTCGGACTCGTGGCCGACATTTTCACCACGTGGCTCGGCAACACACCGATGGTCCTGTGGTACAAGATGCGCACAGAGGTTAGATAATGGCAAAAACCATGGAATATCTGAAGGACAGGAGGATAATAACCCTCGTAGTGGTAGTCCTGGCTCTGGGCGTAGAT
>JAKAPJ010000003.1 GCA_021807115.1 Microcaldota archaeon | reverse complement strand
CCGATCTTCCTGGTAAGTTCGCTCATGTCTATCACCCTGTCAAGGAAGAGCTCCACGAACTGCCCGCCGGCCAGCGGCACCCGCCTGACCTTGAAGACCTGGAACTGGAACATGCCTGCCCTCTTCAGGCGCACCCTCACGCTGCCGTCCCTCAGTATTCCCTTAGCAGCATCGCCAAGCTCCATGCCACCCACCACATAAGATTATGCATGAGGCTTTAAAACACTGATGCGCCGCCGCACCCGATGCGCCCGCGGCCGCTGGGTCGCATTTTTAATTCTTATTATCCATAATTTGTATCTGTGGTATTTTTATGGGCATAACATCCGGAGCCGTTAGCATGTTCTTCAGCTTCCTGCAGGGCCTGCTGTCCGGCGCCGTAGGCCCAGTGCCATACATCAACTACCTTTACCTAATAGTAGCCCTTGTGATATACTTCGTCATAGTATCAATCGTGTTCTCCATCTTCTCCTACGTATTCGGATGGATCGAGAGGAAGGTAATGGCCCGCGCGCAGTCCAGGCACGGCCCTACCTATGTGGGCAAGTACGGGTTCCTTCAGAATCTGGCGGACCTGATAAAGCTGCTGGCAAAGGAGAACATAGTGCCGGACGGCGCGGACAGGCCGGTGTTCCTCACCGTCATCCCGGCGCTCCTGGCCGTGTTTGTACTCATGCTTTACTTCATCCCATTCACGCAGAATTTCGTCGGCCTCGACACAAGCGTGGCCCTGCTGATAGTCTTCATGCTCCTGTCGTTCACCCCAATGCTGGTGTTCCTCGCAGGCTGGACCAGCAACAACAAGTTCGGTTCCATAGCGGCGCAGAGGTCGGTGCTGATGATGCTCAGCTATGAGATACCGCTGGTTCTGGTGGTTGCGGCAGTAGCGCTGCTTGCGAAGGGCTACAGCTTCATGAGCGTTGTAAATGCGCAGGCGGCAAACGGCTGGTTCGCCTTCCTCATGCCGATAGGACTGGTGGTGTTCTTCGTCGCGCTGCTCGGGGAGCTTGACAGGCCGCCATTCGACCTAAGGGAGGCAGACAGTGAACTCATAGCAGGGTGGCTTACTGACGTAAGCGCTCCATACTACGGTCTGGTGCTATTCCTGGACTACGTAAGGATACTGGTGGGAGTCCTGCTCATATCCGTACTGTTCTTCGGGGGCTGGCTCGGCCCGTCGTTCCTTCCTGGCGCAGTATGGCTCGCCATAAAGGTCGTGGCGCTGACAGTCTTCATAATATTCCTCCGCGCCACCACCGTGCGCATGCGGCTAGACAAGCTGCTGCGCCTCGGCTGGCAGTACCTTATGCCGCTTTCAGTAGTTAATTTATTAATTACATTCATAATATACTTCATAGTGTTTTGAGGGGAGTCCTGATGATAATCGAGTCCATAGTGGAGGTCGCAAAGAGCGCGCTAAAGGAGCCTACGACCCTTGAGTTTCCCGAGCACAGGGAGGCCCTGACTGACAACTACCGCGGCATACACAAGCTGGACATGAGGACCTGCATCAACTGCGCAGCCTGCGCCAGGATATGCCCCAACCAGACGATCACGATGGTGCAGGCGGACGTGGACACCGCGTTCAAGGCCGCAGGCACAAAGATGTTCCCAGAGATAAACCTGGAGCGGTGTCTGTTCTGCGAGCTGTGCGAGGAGGTATGCCCCACCGAATGCCTGGTGCTCACAAAGATAACGGAGTACGAGAAGTATGACAGGCGCGACCTGGTAAAGAGGCCGGAGGAGCTCGAGTAAGGCGAGTGTGTCTATGATAGACATTGCTGTATTCGTAATAATTACCGCGATGGCGATAGTGCTATCCGGCCTGATGCTGCTGTTCAGGAACATATTGTACACAGTCATAGCGCTCACCGGGCTGTTCATAGCGAACTCCCTGTTCTTCCTCCTGCTAGGCCAGCCCCTTCTTGCCGTCGTGCAGCTGTTCATAATGGTCGGAGGGATATCGACATTCCTTTTCGTAGGTGTAGCATCGTACAATTACTCAAGGTTCAAGTTCACCAGAGTAGGCGTGCTGGTGATCGTATGGGTGGTGATGACCGCCGTAATGCTGATTCCACTCCCTTCGATGACGTTCTCATCGCCGTCCCGGGCGGTGTTCGGTTCCGCCGCGGTCACGTTGTCGATGGGGCCGAGCGTGGCCCTGTTCTACATAATGCTGATAGTAATGTTCGGTATAACTCTGGGCTCGATAATACTGCTGAAAAGGATGGGTGCGACTAAATGATACCGCTCGAATATTTTGTCGCCACATCTTTCGCCATGTTCACAATAGGCATAGTGGGCATAGCCGCCACGCGCCACTTCATAATAATGCTGCTTGCCGTGGAGATCGCCCTTGTGGCCGCCACGCTCCTCGCCACCGCATTCTACTACTTCAACACGCCATCCGGAAACATCATGCTCCTGCTCTTTGCCATATGGACCATAGCGGCGTCCGAGGCAATAGTGCTTATAGCGTTCTACAGGTACCTCGCCCGCTTCGAGGCCAGCCTTGACGTAACGAAGCTTTCCAAATTCAGGGATTGACGTATGACCGCGATACTGATAATAGCGCCACTCGTGCTTGCTGCTCTAGCCATAATGCTTGTAGGCGAGGAGCACTTCAAGACAGTGAAGTACATCGCGTTCGGCGCAAGCATAGTCACGCTGCTCTTCGCGATACTGCTCTATCAGACGCCCCCGGGCATAGAGACATACTCATGGTTCAGCATAGCAGGGCTCAGCTTCAACATAACCACCTCAACCGAGACGCTGAATATGCTGCTGATGATGCTGGTCTCTGTGATGACGCCGCTCATCTTCCTGTACTCGATGGGGTACCTGGAGACCCCGAGTGAGCAGAGGCGCTTCTACTTCGAGATGTGCCTGTTCGCAGCATCCATGCTCCTGTTCTCCATATCGGCGGGCTTCATATCGCTTTTCATAGCGTGGGAGATGCTCGGGGTCACAAGCTACCTGCTAATAGGGTTCTGGTACAAGCGGGAGCATGCCGCCACGGCCGCAAGGAAGGCGATAACAACCATACTCATAGGCGACATAGCCATGCTTGTCGCAATAGTGCTCATAGGCGTGCACTACCATTCATTCGATTTCGCAACCCTGATGAGCCAGTACCAGAACACCAGCTTCCTGTACCTGCCGCTCCTGCTCATACTGATCGCCGCGTTCACGAAATCGGCGCAGTTCCCATTCCATGAGTGGCTGTCCGACGCGATGGAGGGTCCCACTCCGGTTTCCGCATTCCTGCACTCCTCTACTATGGTCAAGGCAGGGGTTTTCCTGATCATGGTGCTGTTCCCTCTCTATTCCCAGACCGGGCTGCTCCCTGTCATACTGATAGTAGGCATAATAAGCGCCGCGATAGGGGCCAGCAATGCGCTTGCATCCAGGCACATCAAGAAGATTCTGGCGTACTCCACAATAGAAGACCTCGCGCTGATGTTCATTGGCATAGGCCTAGGCGCGCTATACGCCACCATACTGCTGTTCTTCGTTCAGTCGTTCTACAAGGCGCTGCTCTTCATGGGATCTGGCGCCATAATGAAGGCGAACGAGGACGAGGAGGACATATTCAAGACGTACAACTCATCAAAGAACAGGAAGCTTTACGTGGCGCTGCTCTTCGGCGTGCTCTCCATTGCCGGCGTGTTCCCGTTCAGCGGATTCTTCGGCAAGGCGCTGCTCGGCTCGGCTGCATCTTCAAACCTGCCGGTGTACATCATGCTGGTCATAATAGAGCTCGCTGGCGGGATATACATATTCAGGTGGCTGTTCATACCGCTGAGAAACATGAACGAGAAGGAGGAGACCGTATACATAAACTACAATTCCATACCCCCCACGATGATAGCCCCAATGTACATACTCGCAATCCTGATACTTCTCGCGTCGTTCTCGTACATATATTTCCCCACATTCCTGCTGCCTATCGTGAAGAACGTGCAGCAGATCACATGGCCCGAGGTCCTTTTCGTAAACGGCACCGCGATAGTCGGGCTACTGGTGGCGAACTACGTCTATCGCCAGGGCCACAGGTTCTACATGGCGTCAAAGCACAAGAATCTCTTCAATGCGCTTAACAACTCCGCGATAATCAACCGCGCATATGTGGCAATCGCCGCCGCATTCATGTATACCGCAAGGGCAATATCGCGCTTCGACTCAGGTGTCGACAAGTTCACGTATTCGTTCTCCGAGGCCTTCATAGAAAGCGGGCATTCGATAAAGGGCCTGGTCAACGGCCAGGTGAACACGTACCTGCTGGCCTTCATAGCAGGCTTCATAATATTAGTGATCGCGTTTGCGCTGTGATGACGAATGATAGAGCCATTCCCGTTCATAGGACTGCTACTCTTCTCGCTAGCCGCAGGCATAGTCGTCACCATGATTTCTGAGGAGACCCACAGCAGGCGGGTGGGCATCATATTCTCAGGCTTCGCGATGCTCATTGCGTTTTACATGCTCTACCTCGGGGTCACCAGCGGCAGCATAAACGTCTCGGAATCATACCCGTACTACATCCCAACGTTCGGGATCCAATTCCTGTTCCAGCTCACCCCTGTCTCGTTCCTGCTGGCATTCATGGCCACAATAGTCGCGTTCGTGACCATACTGGCCGGCAACATAGACAGGGAGGAGGAGAGGATAGCGACATCCCTAATACTCCTGTTCGAGTTCGCTGCCATAGGGCTGTTTGCGTCGAGCAACCTGTTCCTGTTCTTCATATTCTGGGACATAGGAGTCATAGCGCTCTTCTTTATGATATACTTGCTCGGCTCGGCCAACAGGCGCCGCGCGGCCATGAAGTTCATCATATACGAGATTTTCGCCAGCCTCCTGTTGCTGTTCGGCATAATCCTGATATACTTCTACACGCCTGTCCACTCATTCAACATAAACTACATAGCCACCAATGCGTACTCCATCCCTGGCAACATGCAGACCCTAATATTCCTCCTGTTCTTCGTAGCGTTCCTCACGAACATGCCTGTCTTCCCCATGCACCTGTGGCTACCCGAGGCGCACACGGAGGCATCTACGCAGGGGTCAATGCTTCTTTCTGGCATCCTTACGAAGTTCGGCGGGTACGGGATGGTGCTGCTTTTCACCATGCTGCCGATAGGGCAGGCCTATTCTGTCTATGTCGCGGCGCTGGCAACAGTATCGGCATTTTACATATCATTCATGCTGATGGTGCAGAACGACATAAAGCGCATAATCGCCTACACCACCATAGTTGAGATGAGCATAATACTGTTCGGCATATGTGCAGTCAACACGGTTGGCACCGCGGGCGCAGCCTACGCAATGCTGGCCCACGGCTTTGCAATAGCGCTCCTCTTCCTGACCGCCGGCTCGATAAAGCACATATTCGCCGAAAGGGACATAAGGCTGCTCAGGGGCATAGTGTCGAACGCCACATCAACCGCGTACGTGCTCCTGACCGGGGTGCTTGCGACGACCGGAATACCGCTCACCGCGGCATTCATAGGCGACATACTGATATTCATCGGCGCGGTCCAGGCATTTTCAATATATGGCGCCATCCCGCTGGTTACAATAATAATGTTCGGTGCATATCTCTACTATGTGCTGAACAAGTCGGTCTTCTCCGCGAAGGAGGAGACAAGTCCGGTGGATTACATAGGCATGCCGCAGAAGGTGGGATACGCGATACTGCTGTTCTTCATATTCCTTTTCGGTCTGCTGCCGTTCGTAGTGCTGAATTTCTTCAACGTATGACTAGTGTTTCGCATGCCTGATACAACATCATTGCTGAGCTACGTGGTGCCTCTGTGCGCGACGCTGCTTATAATCGTAGGGATGGCGGGCATGCTGCACAAGAACAGGCGCCTACAGTTCGTGAGCACCACGGCCCTGCTTGCCGTGATCGGCATGGTTTCCCTATACATGTTCCTGAACGGACTGAGCGCAATCATAATGGACTCGCTGGCCGTCTACCAGTTCTCCATGTTTTTCGTGCTGCTTTTCTCCACGGCGCTCATACTGGTCAACCTGCTGTCATACGGCCATTCTAACGACTACCTAAGCTTCTCCATGCTCATGGGGTTCGTTGCCGCCGGCATGTTCACCGTAGCAATGGCATACTCCCTGATAGCCATACTGCTCGGCATAGAGCTCATGTCGCTGCCCACGGCGTTCATGATACTAATAAACGGCAAGCACCATGTCGAGGCGGCCATGAAGCTGTTTGTGCTGGCCGCCATATCCATAGCAATGATAGCGTTCGCCATAGCACTGATATTCCCGTATTCCCCATCGCTGCTTCTGACATCAAACCTGGTCAACTCCGGCATGAAGGGGGGATACCTGATAGTGCTGTCCATGCTGCTGTTCGTATCAGGGCTGTCGTTTGACGCCTCACTATTCCCGTTCAACCTCTGGATACCCGACGTGTACCAGGGCGCCCCCGGGAACATAACCGCGCTTTTGGCCGGGGTGAACAAGAAGGTGGCATTCGTAGCGCTGTTCGAGGTGCTCTTTGTCGTCATGCTCCCGTACAGCCCGCAGTTCTCCGTGCTCTTCGAGATCCTCGCCGTAGTCACGATGTTCTTCGGCAACATGGCCGCGCTTGTGCAGGAGAACGTCAAGAGGCTCTTTGCGTACTCTGCCATATCTCAGGCAGGATACATAGCCATAGGCTTCGCAGCCGCGTCGCAGTACGGCAGCGAGGCCAGCATATACCAGATTGCCGCGCACACGTTCATGATCATAGGCGCGTTCGCGGTGGTCCTGTGGCTTGAGGAGAAGAACATAAAGGACCTAAAGGACTACAACGGCCTTGCAACGAGCAACGGCTTCGCCGCATTCACGCTGACGATATTCATGCTCTCCATGATAGGCATACCCCCCCTTATGGGTTTCATAGGCAAATTCCTGCTGTTCACCAGCGCCATAAGCGCCGGCGAGATAATACTGGTTGTCATAGCCATAGTTAACAGCTTCATATCAGTGTACTATTACGGCAAGGTCATATTCGCCATGTACGCCAAGCGGCCCAGGGAACAGATGTCGATGGACTGGACCGTCGCGACTGTGGCAATAATATGCATGCTCTTCGTGCTGCTGCTTGGAGCATACCCACAACCATTCATTAACGCGGCTTCGATAGCGGCTGGGTCCCTCTCCGTGCTGTGAATCACTCGCTGATCCCTCTCAGGAAGAACCTCCTAATTATAAGGGTAGGGCGATCCATATCCCCGTATGTGCCCAGGAAGCTGTCTATCCCCATCACCTTCGATAGCTTTATCATGGCGGAGAAACCCCTATCGCCCAGCATCGAGTAGTAGCTGTGCGCTATCCGATGCAGCCTCAGGTCAAGCTCATGCTCCCTGCGCCACGCCTTCTCGTACGCCGCCAGAGGCCTGCCCTTCCTGAACGCCGCCACTATCGCGTCCGCGGCTATCCTCGCGCACGATGCGCCGAACACCACCCCCCCGCCGGTGGTGGCCTTCACCTGGCCCGCCGCGTCGCCCACAAGGAGCACGTTCCCCATCACGGTCCTCCGCCTCCACTCCAGTGGTATCATGCTAGCATACCCGGCAACCTTGCTCGCCCCCCCGAGCGCCTCCTGCATGTATGGGGTCTTCGCGAATGCGTTGAACGCGGCCGAGCTGTTGCCCCTCGACAGGCTGCTTATCCCTATGCCCACCTCAAGTTTCGATTTCGAATACGGCACAGTCCAGCCAAAGAACCTGCGCGCTATCTTTTTGGAAAAGAACAGACCCACCTTGTGCAGGTCCGGTACCGCCGCATCCCGGTACTCTGCCTTATAGGTCAGCACATACTCCTTTATGGGGGGGAAACCGATCGCACTTGCTACGGTGGATACCACGCCATCCGCCCCCACAACGACGTTGTCATTGTCCTTCGCCAGTTGCACAATGTCATCCCTGGTCAGCCTCCTCCCCATGACTATGTCGGTGCCCGCTGCCCTGGCCTCGTCTGCGCAGCATTCGGCGAATATGCCCCTGTCCAGCACGTAGGCCTTTGTGGTCTTGGCCCCAACCCGCATGCTCTCGCCTCCTGCGAATATTACCGCCCCGTTCAGCTCGTTCACTATTGCCCTGTCGTACTTTATCGCGATCTTCGCCAGGCCCTCCTTGGAAAATATCCCGGATGCCTTGGCAGTCTTGTCGGCAACATGCGCCTTGGAATCGTAAACTGTCACCGGTATGCCGCCCCGGGCGAGCTCCCTGGCAAGCACCAACCCTATGATACCTGCACCTACAACTATGACCCGCTTCATCTCCATCATACGCAAAGGCATAAAATCGGTCCGCGGAGCACGAAAAGACTGCCTTGTGTGCCCCGGCCGCCCCGGCACTGCTCTAACAGAGTTATTAAACCTTTCTATTTAAATCTATATATAAATGGTGGTTCAACGGCTTCTAAAAAAAGAGCTGCAACAGTGTCCAAGGGCAACGACATACCTACCCCGGCCATAAAGATACAGAACATCGTAGTAAGTGCGGACCTTCATGCCGTGATAGACCTCTACGCACTGTCAAAGGAAGTCAAGGCCGTGGACTACGAACCCGAGCAGTTTCCAGGCGCAATCTTCAAGATAGCGGACCCAAAGGCTGTCATAATACTTTTCAAGAACGGCAAAATGATATGCACCGGGACGAACACCGAGGCAAACATAAAGCGTGTGCTGGATTACGCCGCAAAGGTGATATCCAAGTACGTGATAGAGCTCAATCCCGCAACGCCCTCGTCTGCGCAGAAAAAGTAGCCGTATCCCCTGAGCCTGCCGCTAAGGCTGGCGCACCCTGGATGGCAGCGTACGGCGCATAACATGACAACACGGGTAATATTTTCCGCAGCCCCAAAGGTGGACCTAAAGCGGAAACTTGGCGCAAGGCCCGTACTCCTCTCTATCGCCATAGCTGACATCATACTGTCCTACGTCCTATACAGCAACTCCCTTTACCTTTCCGCGCCGCTCATGGGCGGCCTACTCGCCCTTGCTGCTATATCATTTTTCCTGTTTGCGGCGGCATCATCGCCAGGGGTGGCCAAATGGCGCCGTGGCCACGTGGCCGCGGCGGCACTCTCAGCCATAATAGCCTACATTGAGATATCGTCACTGCAATCGCCGCCCAACGCCTACCTGATCACCTCCATCTCCGTGGCGATAATGAGCTCCGCGGTTTCCGTGGTGCTGGTGCACTATTCCGCCAAGGCGATTCACGGCATGAAGGCGCCGGGGTGGCGCGGCGCAATAATCGCCATGCTTGCGGCATCCGTGGTGATAGGCATTGTGCAGTTCTACATAATCTACGGGCCGAATGGCGCCGCAGCCGTGCCGAGCTCGGACGAGGTAGCATACAACTACTATGCGGCATCCCTTTTCCTGAAGGGCGCAGATCCGTACGCGCATTCCATGGCGCCCATACTGGTGCATAACAACATGACCCCTACCGCGTTCCTGAACGGCACATACGAGTACGGATATGACTATCCCCCAGGCAGCTTTCTCCTCGCCCTCCCGTTCACCGCCCTGCCTCTCGGGGCGGCCGCGCAGTATCTCCTGCTTGCCGGCATAGTGGTCGCAGTTTTCTCGGCGCTTGCTGTCTACCATCGGTCCAACATGGATGGCATGCTTATTTTGCCAATGGCGGTTTGGTTTTTCGCCATCACAGAAACAACGGCGCATATTGCGGAGTACCTGCCGATATCCGTGCTGCTGCTAGCCGCATACATGGAAAGGGCACGGCCGGTGCGCGCAGGCGTCCTGCTTGGAATCGCCGCGGCGACAACGCAGCTGGTGTGGATCGTCCTGCCCCTCTTCGGTGTGCTGGTGGCGAAGGAGGGCGGCAGCCGCAGGCTCGCAGCCAGCGCAGGGTACTGCGCACTGTCATTTCTGGCCATTGCCGGGTACTTCATCGCTGCGTCGCCAACGCATGCGCTCCCCGACATGCTGCAGCTTTTCAACATTGGTGCCCTGTTTCCCTCCGGCGTAAATCTCGGCGAATTCCTTACCGCTTTCTATCCCGTCCCCACATGGTACTACACCCTCGCCGCCGCGGCGGCTTATGCTTCGATGCTGCTGCTGTTATACGAGCGGCCCGATTCCATGCGCATGCTGCTGCCGGCAGCGCCATTCGTTGTTTTTTTCCTGTCATTGAGGAATGAATCGTATTACGTCCTGCCGTTCGTGCCGCTGCTATTTGCTGTATGCTTCAATGCCGATGGCCATGCGCCCCGTCGCAGCGGCGGCGCAAGGAGGGCGGCCATGCGCCCCGTCGTATTCGCCTTGGCCATCGCCCTGGCGGCTGTGGCTATAATCGCCCATACCTATTACGTCTCGCACGGCACCCTCGAAATAGGGCACATATCCCCCGGCGTAACCACAGTCTCGGACCATTACAGCACAATACGGCAGATGAGTAACATAAGCATAATGCTTACTAACAGCGGGAGCGCCAACGAGACTGTATCGCTCTTCATAGTAAGCAGCAATCCGCCCAGCCTGCGCGTGGTGTCTGGCCCTGCCGTGCAGGCGCTCCCTCCCAACTCCACCTACGATGTCACAGTGGAAGACCAGCTGCCGTACTTCGCCAGCTCTACGGCAATAGAGGTCGTGGCGTTCAGCCCCGGCTACGTGACATCCAAGACAATAGTCGGCGCCGGCTGAGACACTGCAGCCCAAAGCGCGGTCACGTCCCTCCCTTTTTTACCCTCCTCAGTCCCTTGTCAAATGTCTGGAAGAAGTTCTCCCATGAGTAGTTGGACCGCACGTTCCGAACTCCGCGCCTGCCCATGTCCTTGGCCCTCGCCGGCTCCAGCACCACATCGCGCATTCTTTCCGCCATGCCCTGCGGCCCATTGACCAGGAAGCCCGTGCTGCCGTCAGACACAGTCTCGCGGGGCCCTCCCTCGTTGGACGCTATCACCACCTTCCCGCTGGCCATGGCCTCCAGCGGCACCAGCCCGTAGTCCTCGTCCATAGGGGGATATAGGACCGCGGTGGATCTCGAATACAGGTCCAGAAGCCTTTTGTCATCTATATTGGTCAGCACGCTCACCCCGCTCACCTTCCTTGCCATATCCGCCACCTGCGCATAGTAGTCCTGGAATGCTTTGTCCTTCGAGATGGAGCCAGCCATGATGAGCCTATACCCATCAGCCTTCCTGCCCATCAGCCTCTTGAAGCGCACAAACGCCTCTATGGCGAGCGTCTGCCTCTTGTTCGGCGATATCCTTGACGGGTATAGGAAGTACCTCCCGTCCCCTCTGTTCTCGTACCTGCCCGAGTCTATGCCGCCCTTCAGCACCTTAGCATCGTCCCGGCCGAAGTACTTCACCAGCCTGGACCTAGTGTTGTGGCTGTTTGCGAATATGAACTCTATGTCCCTGACCACCCTGCGGTCTATGGCCCTCACCGCCTTGGCCCCAACCATGTACACCGGCTTCTGGAGTGGTTTCTTCAGGCTCAGCCTGTACCAGTAAAGGTCCCACACATCCCTAAGCGGCGTATGGCAGTACCACAGCACGCGGTCGTTCAGGTGCCGTATCCAGTGGCTAGGCGCCATATGCGCGTTTATGACGTCGTAGTCCTCCCTCACTCTCATGCCGTAGAATGCCATGCCGTATGTTATCCCCTGCGCCACTCTGCCGTACGGCATCATGCCGCGCAGCCCCCCCTTGCCTATCACGCTGACGTCAAGGTCCGCGAACTCCTCGAACGTGGAGCCCTTGTCGTATTCCGCCGTGTATATCTTGGCGTCGTAGTGCTGCGCTATCTTGAGCAGGACCCTCTCCCCTCCCCCGCGCAGCGTAAGGTTGGACTGCGTCATTACCAGCTTCAATAAAGCACCCGTGCGCCAAATTCGGCGGCGGCACGCATTAAACATTAAGAATAAATAGTTATAAAACCCATCAGAATCTACTGCTTATCCATCAGCACATCAGTAGATTTCCATGGACCTAGGTGAAGGCTTAAGGCACGCCATAGCAAAGCTGACACGCTCCACCATAATAGACGCCAAGACCATAAAGGAGTTCGACAAGGAGCTGCAGAAGACCCTCATAAGCTCAGACGTAGACGTGCAGCTTGTGCTGCAGTTCACAAAGAACATAGAGGACAAGGCGCTGAAGAGCAAGCCGCCGCAGGGCGTGGCCCCTACGGACTACATAACCAACATAGTATACGACGAGCTCGTCAAGCTCATGGGCGGGGGGTCGTACAATCCCAAGATGCGGCGCCAGCGCATACTGCTGCTAGGCCTCTATGGTGCGGGCAAGACCACCACCGCGGCAAAGCTAGCCAAGTTCTACCAGGACAGGGGCATGAGTGCGGCGCTGATATGCTGCGACGTATCAAGGCCAGCGGCGTACGAGCAGCTTGAGACGCTGGCCAAGCAGGCAAACGTGGCGTTTTTCGGCATAAAGGGCGAACAGGACCCGGTCAAGGTGGTGAAGGAGGGGCTGGCAAAGCTGGGCGACAGGCAGGTCGTCATATGTGACACCAGCGGCAGGAACGCGCTAGACGACGCGCTGATAGGCGAGCTGAAGAGGGTGTTTGCGGCATTCCAGCCCGATGAGAAGATACTCGTGGTTAGCGCTGACATAGGGCAGGTCTCAGGCAGGCAGGCCAAGGAGTTCGACGATGCTGTCAAGATATCCGGTGTGATAGTCACCAAGATGGACGGCTCGGGCAAGGGTGGCGGCGCCCTGAGTGCAACGCACGCAGTCAACGCGTCCGTCATGTTCATAACCACAGGGGAGAAGCTGAGCAACATCGAGCCGTATGACTCTGACAAGTTCATAGGCAGGCTGCTTGGCATACCCGACATCGCCGCGCTGGTGGAGAATGTCCAGAACGCGATAAAGGAGGCCAACATAAACCCCGAGGACGTGGCCATGGAAGAGCTTAACTTCGACACGTTCTACACCCAGCTCAAGGCCATGGGCAAGATGGGCCCGCTGAAGAGCGTATTCGGGATGATGGGCGCGCCTGACGTGCCCAAGGAAGTGGTGGAGCAGGGCGAGGAAAAGCTGAACCGCTACAAGGTGATAATCGGATCGATGACCGCCAAGGAGCGCAAGAACGCCAAGCTGCTCCACGACCCTGCCAGGGTCAGGAGGATAGCCTCAGGGAGCGGCACGAGCGAAGGGGAGGTGCGCACCATGATATCGGACTTCAACAAGATGAAAAAGGTATTCGACAATCTGAAGAACGACAGGAACTTCAAGAAGAAGTTCGGCAAGTTCATGTAGCCGTGACAAACATGCAGCAGAAATGGCTCTTTTTCGACATAGGCGAGACGCTCATATCCGAGCACAAGAGGGTACGTATAAGGAACGACCAGACCTTCGCGCTGCTCAAGGAGCGTAGGCCAGGCCTCACGGCCGCGGAGTTCAACGTTGCATACCGTTCGGTGCTCAAGGATCTAAGGTACGGTGACAGGGCCAAAATAACGCAGATAGCACAGAAAATCCTAGGCAAGGGCGCCGGCGGCATCTGGGAGGAGTACGTGAGCAGGTTCCTGGAGGATACCGAGATGGACGAGTCCCGCAACCCAAATCGGTACTTCGAGCTGTTCCCCGAGACGCACAGGGTGCTGGAACATCTGCAATCAAGGTATCAATTGGGGGTGATAGCCAATCAGAAGATATGGGCGAGGGAACGGGTGGTCAAGCACTTCGGCCTAGACAGGTACTTCCGCGTGATGGCACTTTCCGATGAAATAGGGCTGTCCAAGCCGGACCTTGGGATATTCCACTATGCGCTCGACGCCGCGAAGGCGCAGCCGTCCGACGCATGGATGGTGGGCGACCGCATAGACAACGACATACTGCCCGCAAATGCGCTTGGGATGGGAACAGTCAGGATCTCCCATGCGATAACCGAGGATGCGGTGATAAAGCCCAAGGCGCCTGCTGAGGTGGCCAAGATGGAGATTACGGACCTTTCGGAGATGCTGAAGGCGTTTTAGCGTAGTTGAGTGGATGGCGGAAAAGAAGGAGATGCTGGAGGAGCGGCTTACTTCGCTGCAGGAGGAGTACTCCAAGACGAAGGACAACAAGAAAACCAACAAGCACCTGCGGCTGATCAAGGCCAAGATCGCAAGGGTCAGGAAGGAGATAATAGTAGCAAGCAAGAGGGTGCACCAGGACGGGTACTTCGTGAAGAAGACGGGGGACGCGACTGCTGCGCTTATAGGGTTCCCGAGCACGGGCAAGTCGTCCCTAATAAACGCACTGGCTAACACCAGGTCAAAGACTGCATCGTACGACTTCACGACCACCTCGATAATACCCGGCACGCTTGTGTTCAATGACTCGCACATACAGATATTCGACACGCCCGGGCTCATAGAGGACGCCCATCTGGGCGCCGGCGGCGGCCGCAGCGTAATAGCGGCGATGAAGGTCGCGGACCTGTTGGTGTTTGTCATAGACATAAACAACCTGGGGCACTACGACAAGCTCAGCTCGGAGCTGGCGTCGCTCAACATATACGTAAACAGGAAGAAGCCCCAGATACAGATAAACGCACAGAACAGCGGAGGCCTGCACCTAGAGATAAACGAGTCCGGCCTCCCCAATGCAGACGTCCAGGAGATCCTGTCGGGGTTCGGCATACACAACGCCACAGTGTCGATAAGGGACAGGGTCGGTGAGGACGAGCTAATCGCCATAATATCTGGCAGGGCGTATTACATGAGGGCGATAATGGCGCTCAACAAGGTGGACACTGCGCACGACTACGCGAACGTGGCCGCTGCGCTCTCCAAGAAGTACGGAATGGAGGTCATACCGGTCAGCGCGACAGAGAACATGAACATAGATGCGCTGAAGCGCGCCATATACCAGAACATGGGCATAATCACCGTTTACCTCAAGCCGCGCATGGGCGAAGAGCGCCTGATGCCCATGGTCCTGCGCAGGCCCGCCACCGTAGGGGACGCGGCAAAGAAGTTTCACACCGAGATAGTGGACGAGCTGAAGTGCGCGTACATAACCGGCCCAAGCGCAAAGTTCCCCAACCAGAGGGTCGGCGCCGCCCACGCACTTTCCAACGGCGATGTCATAACATTCATAAAAAATAAATAACCATCATGACAAGTATGGAAGGTAGGCCAGTGGTCTGATGGGCATAAAATATTGGGAGTTCGAGGACGCGCCGCTCAAGGAGAAGCTCAAGAAGGTCAACGTAAAGGACGTCGCCACGGTGTTCTTCGACAACGAGACCGAGGCGTACAGGTTCTCCGTGCTGCTGCTCGAAGTGAAGAAGCGCGGCTCCCTGCGTCTCAAGGACGTGCCGGCGCTTATACCAATAGCGACCGCGAAGCGGTACCTGGACTACGCGGTGCAGATAGGACTGCTCAAGCACGAGGACAGCGCATATTCACTCACTGACAGGTACACCAAGCCGCTGAGGAACATAGCCACTTACATAAAGGCATGGATGGACTCCCCGGCGGAGGAGGACCTGAGCATAGAGTTCACGGCGGCCAGGACGGACAAGCAGGAGAAGAGGGGCGGCAAGCAGAAGCTGGGCGAGGCGCAGCCGGACGGCAAGGCTACCCAGATGTGATGTGAAAGGTTTATAAATCTCAAATAACTGGTAATAGGCATGGCTAAAAAAGGCGCGAATCCGGATTCGAGCCGAAAGGCCGAAGCGGCACCCGCAGACAAGACCACGCCGCCACCGAGCCCGTCCAAGGAATCGGCAAAGAAGGGGCTGCCCATAAAGTGGATCGCCCTTGTTGTAATCCTTGCCATAATTGTGGCGACAGAATACGAATTAATATATGCGCGCCCCGGCGCGGCCTCGGGACTGTCTAACATTCTGTCAACCACTTCTAGCACAGGCAATGCAATCAAGCCGCCCGTATATACCGTGAATCTTGCTACCAACGCCACAGTCGGCAAATACCTGACCAATGCCACGGGATGGTCGTTGTATACATACACCGGCGACGTGCGCTCCAGCGGCAAAAGCGCATGCTACGGCTCATGCGCCACATACTGGCCGCCTTTCTATTCGGCGAATATCAGCGTGCCAAGCGGCCTTAGCAAGTCCTCATTCGGCTCCATAAAAAGGACTGACGGCACAATGCAGACTACGTACGACGGCGCACCCCTCTACCTATACGTGGGCGACAAGGCGCCAGGGCAGGTCAAGGGCCAGGGTGTAGCCGGGACATGGTACGCCGCAATTCCCGTACCTCCAAAGACAACCACATCGACAACCACCAGGACCACAACCTCTACGTCCATGTCCACATCGTCCACCACCACATCAACCAGCACAACCACTGTGCCGCAGACCGGCGCGGTGATGTGCCAGACGCACGACTTCCTAAGGGTTAACGAATCGCTATCATGCCCGCCCGTGAAGCTGACCCTCGTTGACGTGGGTCAGGGCAACCAGAAGTACGAGATATCCAACGCAATAGTGGACATCTACCTAAACGGCAACCTCACATTCACGAACGAGTCACTGCTCCAGAGCGCAGCGCCATACTGGCTGAACTTCAGCAACGGCCACAACGCAGAGATATACGTGTACCAGGCGACATACTCGTACTACCCAGTGGGCAGGTCAGCAAACATCTCCATAGCCTACAGATAGCGCCTCCCTGGGCCCAGGGGTGCACAAGCCTTCCTTGACCACCATGGCGTGCGGTTCATACACTTCCTACCATCTCATCGATGTCCACTACTGTCTTGATTCCGTAGAACCTGCACACCACATCAACATTTCCCTTCTTCCAGAACCCTTCTGGGCAGTGCACAACAAGCTTTTCCGGGTTCAGCCCTGCATACAGCCCTAGTTCAAGCAGGGTTATGGGAGATTTGGTGCCTGGCTCGAAATGCATGAGTATAATATCCGCGATGTTCATAGCATTCAGCTCCCATTCCACCTGCTCCACAAATTCCCGGGTAGTGGCCGACTGCTCGATCTCCCCATTCCAGCCGTCCCTGCGCGGGTTGAAGATTATTATGTCCTCCCTGTCCAGCTTGCCTGCCACTACCGCCTGCCAGTCCGTGGCAGAGCCGTTATCTATGCTCCCGGACAGGAACACCTTCTTCCTAGATTTAGCCAGGTGCTTCAGGCTTCCGGGCGGCTTGATTACTGACATGCAGACATTCCAAATCTAACCATATCCCCAAATGCGGTAACAGAAATTCCCCATATCCCGTATACTTTTCGCGATTCGGCTTATAAAAGTTAGCGGCATATCCATATACCATGGGAAAGCTTGGAAACGCATCGGCCCTTGCGCTTGTTTCTTCATTTCTGTGGGCTATCTGGTCCATGCTCATAGACATAGTGGACTCGCTCGGGAAGGGCAACTATGTCAGCTACATGACAATAGCAGAGACAAGCACACTGGTGCTGGCAGCAATGGCGCTGTTTGCCTACCCTGCGATAACAAAGAAGAGGCTGGCCAAGGCCGATATTGGGTGGGTTGGATACGCGGTGACAACAGGGCTGCTCTTCGGCATAGGCACCGCGGTGTTCTACGGCCTGTTGGGAGGCCGCAATTATCCATTTGTCGCGTCCGTGCAAATGAGCGCACTCATCCCGTTTGCTTTCATAATAAACTGGGTAAAGAAAGAACCAATCAGCAGGCGGTACATCATAGGGACCATTATAGCATTCCTCGGTTTCCTGCTGCAGATATTCGCGCTCTACGGCACTGACATATCCTCATCGTACCTAGTGGTGGCGCTGGCCTTCGGAGTGATGGCCATCTGGACTATGGGATACTATCTTTCGTTAGTCATACTGGACAGGGGCGTGCAGCCGGTGACGTCTACGCCAGTGGTCAGCGCATTCAGCGTAGTTGCAGTACTTGCGTATGGGGCGCTCACTAACGGTTATGCCGCCTACCGTTCGGTGACTGCAGAGGAGGCGCTGATAGCGGTGCTCATAGGCGCTATAGCGGTAGCTGCATGGATGGCGGAGGACTATGCCTTTTTCGTGATCAGGGCGGCGAGAGCCAAGTACATGGGCATAATAAACATACTGACAAACTTCGAGCTCGTGTGGATAACATTATTCACGGCATTCTTCTTGTCACTCGCGTATGCCCCGCTGATAGGCGGCCTCATAATGAACCTCATAGGCATAGCTGTCGTAGCAAGTTCCTAGCACAAGGTCCCGCATCATTCTCCGCCGCTGCGCCCCCCCCAATACCCTCGCAATACGCACGGTTAAGCCCGCCCGCGGCCTGGCCGCGGGCCAAGTTTCCTCGCAACCAGGAGCATCAGGGTATCCCTGTCCCTGAGCGGGCTTATCGTGTATCCCCCATAAGCAGCAAGCACCTCGAGACCGACACCCTCACAAAGGCCCTCCAGTTCCTTCTTGGAATACAGCCTCACCCTCGTTACCTGCGTTTTGCCCTTGAGCATCATTTTCCCGCCGTCCTTGAGCAGCGTGGACTTCAGGACCCACGTGTTTCCCTCCACAATGTTCTCAACCATCCTGAACGCGCCGTTTCCCAGGCCCTCCATGAAAAGCGGCATCATCCCGTCTTTTGCGGAGGCGGCATTGTGCGTCTCTATGACCACAAGCCCGCCGGGCCTGACAACCCTGGCCAACTCCCGCAGCGCCCTGGCATTCCCCTTGTCGTCGAAATAGCCGAAGGCGGTAAACAGGTTCACAACGGCATCAAAGCGCCCTTTCCTGTATGGGAGCTTTCGCATGTCGGCTACAACATAGCTGTCCCAGAATGAGGGGTTGCGCTCCCTGGCAACACCTATGAACCCCCTGTCTATGTCCGCCCCGAAGACCGTAAATCCCTCCTCCCTAAGTGTGCGGTCGTGCCTCCCCAGCCCGCATGGCACATTGAGCATGGTCCCGAAGCGCTCCCCCAGCCGCCTCCCCCACAGCCTGATGAGCATGGCCACAAAAGACGCCTCCATGTCAGCCCTTGCGCCCGCCTGCCCATCGGATATTGACCATAACCTGGCCCTCTCAATTTCCCTGGATTTCATCATAGTATCAATTATGGGATGCAGCTTATATCCATTCCCCGCCCGCCTCCAGAGACAAAGCCGCAATAAAATGGGCTCGGCGGGATTTGAACCCGCGACCTTCAGCTTAGAAGGCTGTCGCTCTATCCAAGCTGAGCTACGAGCCCATGAACGAGTATAATTGCCAGGGCAAGCTTATTATGTTATGTGCGCGTCAGGTGCGCATGAGCCAGACCATTCCGCAGCCTGAAGAACCTCTTGGTGTTCGCCGTCAGCGCCTCAGCCACCGATTCGAACTTCATGCCCTTCGTATCAGCTATCATCTTCACTGCAAACTCCACCGCTGCAGGCGAAGCGCCCACCGCCGGCGCGTCGCTCTCAGCCATTATGCTGTCTATGGCTATGTCGCGTATCACGCCCCTCCTCTTGTTCGACTCGAGCGGCGGTATGGATATCATGTAGCCTCCGCGTTCCGCCTCCTTCGCCTGCAGCACGCTGCCCTCAAAGAAGTGGAGGTGCACCTCGCCCATCCCCCTTTCCTTGAGCATGGCAAGCACATCGTCCATGGCGTTGCGCGAGTGAACGCTTACCGGAAGCTTGAGCTCGGCCGCCAGGTCAAGCATCTTGCCAAAAACGGTCTTCTGCTTGGCAACCATGTCAAAGGTCGAGGCCTTCTTGTAGTCCAGCCCTATCTCCCCTATGGCGGCAATCCTGTTCCCGTTCTCCCTTATCTGCCCTATGACAGCATTTACTTGTGCATCGAAGTCCTCCTCGCCCACGGATATGGCGTTCTCCGGGTCCATCCCGAGCGCCGGGAAGACATGTTTCCAGTCACTAGCCTCCAGCGCCCTGCGGTTGGTGGAGAAGCTTACGCCGTTGGTTACCATGGTGAGCACGCCCGCCCTGACTGCATCGCCCACCATCTTTCTGTCCCTGGCCATGTCAATGTGGCAGTGGGCGTCGGCAAGTTCGACCTTCTCCTTTTTCAGCATTGCTCTCCCTGACTCCGCCGTCTTGCCTTCCCCTGCCGCGTCATGTGTGGCCTTCATACAAACATGCCACTGTCTAATGGCTGGATAATAATAAATATTGTGCCTGACCGCCGCGGTACCTCCGCAGCGCCGCCGCATGCCGCATTCTACCTAAAGGTTCCGATAATGATAAATACCCGCAGTAATATTATTATCCCGGACGCGCGCCGCAGGCGCCGGCCGGCACGATACGCAATGCAGAGGGCCAGGAAGCAGGTTACAGTCGCGCGCATAGCAGATACGGCGGCACTGCTCAAGAAGTCGCTTTTCATAAACGCGGTGCTTTCAATAGCGGTGCTCGTGCTCGGGGTCACACTGATATACGTCACGCTGACGTACCAGAACTACCTTTCAACACAGGCATCACTCGGGCAGGCCCAGCAGCATATCCAGAACGCAACGCAGAAGCTCGCCCCCGCCGCGGAACAGCCGCTTTTCAGTGGCATAGACCAGCAGTTCAACGGCACTGCGCTGGCGGCGATAAACAACGAGCCGCTGACATACTACGAGGCCGCGGGCTCCATGCTGCTAAACGGCACACTGAACGACCAAGTCGTAACGGCCCCGTCCCCCCAGTACAATGCACTCACGGTAGACGGCAAGCCCAGCGTGATATACATCGGCGCGCTCTCATGCATATTCTGCGGCGAAAACCGCTGGTCGATGGCACTTGCGCTCGGCACGTTCGGCAATTTCAGCAGGCTATACACCGGATACAGCTCCCTGAACGACGCGCATGTACCAACGATATACTTCACTGCCGCGAACTACACCACGCCGGCAGGGGTCGCGTACGGAAACTTCTACAACAGCAGGTACATAAACTTCTTCTCTGGCGACTACGAGTCCCCGGTCAAGACAGGCGGATTCCAGTTCGCGCAGGACGGTGTAGCATATTTCGTAAAGAATGCCCCCAACTCAACATACCTCGCCGCGATGTCGTTCATGAACGCCACCAACAAATTCCAGGGCACTCCGTTCACGTTCTGGGGCACGTCCCTGGTGGGCGGCGCAGACGCGGTGGTTTTCGGCAACACCACCCCCAGCTCGGCAAGCTCGCTGCCGCTGTCCAACATGACGCACGGGCAGGTGCTTGGCCAGATCAGCACCTTCAGCGACCAGTTCGCATGGGCGGAGTACGCAGGTGCCGATGTCTACATAGCCCAGGTGTGCCCCACGATAAGTAGCGCCGCCCCAGTATGCAGCCTGCCTGCCATAAAGGCGCTGGAGAGCCGGCTTGGGGTCTGAAGCGGAGAGGCGCTTTGGCGCATCCGCCAGCAGCATATGGTTTCCCGTACTGCTCGGGCGGCGCGGCAACTTACCTTAATCAAGTAAGATAATCCATCTCAAGGCCGCCACGGTACGGACTCCAGTCCCGAGATCGAATGCAGCCCCCGTCCAACGGGAAAGTGATGATAAAACTGCAGCACAGCGTTTATATACAAAAACACCGGATACATACGTGAAGTGGTGCACATGCCCGGAACTGCAAAAACCAAACATTCCGACTTGCACGTCAAAACCCGGCCGCTCAATGTCCTTTTTGTATGCAAGAGTAACTTTGGCAGAAGCGTTATGGCAGAGGCAATGTTTAACGAATACCCTAAGGCCAACATTTCATCCTCGGCAGGGACAGATGTCTCCAGGGAGGGCTCCGAGGGCAGCCCCACCACGCCAAATTTCATCTTGGTTCTTGCAGAGATAGGACTGGACGCGTCAAAACACGCTGCAAGGCAGCTCACCGAAGAATTGGCAAACCAGGCGGACATAATCATATACATGGCAAACGAAAAGCCACCGGCCTTCCTTAAGGATTCAGACAAGGTTAGGATTTGGCCAGTGCGCGATCCTGGCGGCCTTTCCGTGACCGATAAAAGGGCCATAAGGGACGAAATAAAACATAAAGTCGAGGAACTGATCAAAGAGATAGGCTGATGGCAACATTAGCTTCATGGGCTCGAGACACTTCTTGTCCGAGCAGGCAGCAGCGAGCAAAAGGGCCTAATGCCAAATGGCATGGTTGGCGCGCTACCCATCAAGCCGGTATTGTCCCCCGCGCCGCGACCCTGATAAATATAAATTACTTCGCGCAGATATCTAACCGACGGCAGGCACGCCGCTTCGGCAGGTCGCGGCTCTGCCATCCTGTGGTTTCTATGGCAAAAAAACACGGATTGGGCAAGGCCGTCAGGCCAAGGCGTCCACCTGCCGCAGCCCCCGTAGTCCCCGCAGCCGCCCCGCAACCGCATGTTCGCCCAAGCTATTTCGGAGCTGTAGGCCCGTCCACGTACGAGGAGGCGATACTCAACTCCATACTCAGGGGTCGGCAGGTGCACAACCTCCCTGACGAGGCCTCCCTGCTCGGTTCTGCGCTTTCCAGCATAAGCGGCAGCATGAGGGACCTGCAGTACCGATCTGGGATCCACATAGGCCGCTCCCTTTACCGTATAGACAACTCGGTCAAGCACTACCTCTTCCCAGAGGAGGCGATAGCTGACCTTGTCGAGTTTTTCGAGGCTGCAGGATACAGGTACGTCACCTACATAGCGCTCAGCGACAAGATTGAGATAAGCATGTTCGACGGCAAGGGTCCAGATGTTGGTACGAATCTGCATTCCTTCGAGGCAGGTATAATATCCGGCTTCATCAGCTCCGCAAAGCATAGGTACATAGCCGTTGAGGAGGTGGAGTGCGTTCACAACAAGCACGACTCGTGCAGGTTCATCCCGGTAGCCCACAAGGGTGCGCCTCGCGCCGCAATCGACGAGGTCGCGGTGCTGGACCGGCTGGCGGGCCACATAGCAGAGCGCGCGAAGCATCCGTCGTCCCATTCAGGCAGCGCGCTGCACGCCGAGATGTCCGGCGAGTACTATTCCCTCATGTTCAAGATGCTCTTCGACAAGAGCTACATAGAGGCGGTGAAGAGCATAGCCTCGTACATGGGCGTAAGCGTCGGAGAGAAGATATTCGGCCCCGAGGGCACGGCAATCGCACCCCAGGCCAGGATGCTGCGCGCCATGGACACCATAAGGCTGCTGAAGTTCGGCGAACCCACGATAAAAAAGTCCCGTCCCCTGCACATCTCAGTCTCTTTCGGCGGCCTTACGTCGAAGAAGGAGTATGTTGACGTATCCCTTGCATACATAAGCGCCCTGCTTTCTGCGCGGTTCGGCACTGGCCTTGTGGCCACGGAGCGCAGTCGGGGAGGGGCATATGTAATTGACATCAAGGAGCGCAACGCATAATAAACCCAAAATATAAACGTAAAAACTAGACACGTGATCAAGGCATGGCATTAGAGTTCATAGACAAGATATCCCCATTCGTGCCGGGCATAAAGTCCCCGAAGACGCAGCTGTCGCTCAGGGAGAAGATGGTATGGACCATCGGGGTGCTGGTCATATACTTTGTGCTGTACAGCACAGTGGCGGTCGGCGTCAGCCAGGCGGCCCTGTCCCAGCCCCTCACCCAGCTCATAAGCATAGTATTCGCAGGCAAGATAGGCAGCCTCATAACCGTCGGCATAGGGCCGATAGTCCTGGCAAGCATAATGCTGCAGCTGGTAAGCGGCTCAGGCCTGGTCAACATAGACCTGAACAATCCGGCGGAGAAGTCCAGGTACCAGGTCCTGCAGAAGCTCGCCGCGATAATCATAGCAATTGTCGAATCCATAATATACGTGACAACCGGATTCGTGCCTGTGGCGGTACAATCGTACTTCTGGTTTGTGTCCGCGCAGCTTGCAGTAGGGGCGATAACCGTCATATTCCTAGACGAGATAATGACCAAGTACGGCGTGATGTCTGGCATAAACATATTCATAGCAAGCGGCGTGTCCTACTCGATAGTCGCCGGCACGTTCAGCATCCTGATACCCGGCGCCATACAGGCGCTGCAGGCCGGGGGCGCCGCGGCCATGTCCAATGCCATACTGGTATTCGGGCCGCTCATATTTGCCATCGTTATATTCCTAATCAGCATATACGCATACGAGACCAAGGTGGAGCTGCCTTTGGCGTTCGAGCAGCTCAGGGGCGTGGGCGGCAGACTTCCCATACCTTTCCTCTACGTGAGCGTGCTGCCGGTAATACTCGCGTCATCGCTGGAGCTCAGCCTCACCGTATGGTTCCGCTTCCTCGCAGGCGTAGGAGGCAGCTTCCAGAACCTGGCTAGGTTCTTCGCATACTACCAGTCCGCGGGCGCGGCAGGGCCGCAACTCACCGGCGGGCTCATATACCTGATGTCGCCCACCTTCCCAAGCCCCTTTCCCGCACCATACGGAATAGGGGGGTACGGGGCGTACTTCAACTACATAGTGTCGTCCGCGTCCAGCCTATATCTCCCGTGGGGAGGGATGGTCCTAGTGCCGGAATGGCTCCATGCCATAACATATACCGTCGTGCTGATAGTGATGTGCATAGTATTCGGGAAGTTCTGGATAGAGATGACAGGACAGAATCCGAAGAACATGGCGGAGCAGCTGGGCGACATGGGTTGGCAGATACCAGGTTTCAGGAGGGATCCGCGCATAATAGAGAACGTCCTTAACAAGTACATACCAACAATAACTGTGCTGGGCAGCGCATTCGTAGGGCTTCTTGCGGCCCTTGCCACGCTCACCGGCGCCATAGGGTCCGGGATGGGCATACTGCTTACCGTAGGCATAATATACATGCTTTACCAGCAGCTGGAGCAGGACCGCCTCTTTGAGACATACCCAATACTGGACCGGATAGTGAAATAGGTCCGCCTCCGCTAAAAAAACCGCAACGGCATGGTGCCCTTTTTATTGCTTGCTATCCAATCATAAGCAGATATAGGCGATTTTCATGGTCAATTTGTCAAGGACAGCCCGTGCGCAGTCGGCAATGGAATACCTGATGACCTATGGCTGGGCGATACTGATAATCGCCGTGGTGCTCGGAGTGCTGTTCCAATTGGGCATATTCAGCAGCACCTCTCTGGTCGGCAACTCCTGCATAGCCTCTCCAGGCTTCCAGTGCCAGAACATGGTTCTTGGAGCAACAGGCACCCTCTCGTTCACGTTCGGGCAGGCGACAGGCGCCACAATGTATAACATAGCACTTGCGTGCGATGCCGTAAGCGGCTCAACAGGACTGCCATCCGTGTCAACGGCATGGAACTTCATATCGGGGGGCACGGGTTACCCGTCAGGGACCGCAACATCACAGACCGTTCCAAATCTTGCAAACGCAATCAGCCTTGTGAGCAGCGAGACGGTCGCAGTAACGGGCATGCCATGCTACACGGCCACCGGCACGACCACATCCACATTGAACGTGGGCTCGTCGTTCACCGGCTCCGTATGGGTTAATTGGACATCAGGCACGGCGTGCACCACATGGGCGCAGTGCGCATCCGGCAGCTCCGGCAACCCGTCGGGGTGGCAGACCGCAAAGATTCTGACGATAAACACCAAGGTAGTGTGACGGGGCAGGCTTCCATCGCCCTCCTTGGCGCGCGGAACCGCGCTGGTCATCCAGCTACCGCTATTTATATATTGTTTGCCAGACAAATAACTATTGCCAGTCTGTTCTGCAAAAATGCTAAAATGGTGTCTCAATGGCGGTAATCGACGTGAACGAGTCAAACTTCGAGGCCGAGGTAATGAAGTCAAAGGTACCTGTACTTGTGGACATATGGGCCACATGGTGCGGGCCATGCAGGATATACTCCCCTATAGTAGAGGAGGTATCAAAGGAGTATACGGGCAAGGTCAAGTTCGTTAAGATAGACGCGGACGACAACGAGAAGATAGCCGCGAAGTACAATGTCATGAGCATACCAACCACGCTGCTCATGGTGGACGGGGCCGTTAAGGCCATGAACGTGGGCGCTGTTCCTAAGGAGACCCTGCGGAAGTGGATAGAAAAGAACCTCTAACCCCAGGCCCGCCCAGAAGCGGCTGTCGGCGCATCCGAAACATCTAATAAGCTTGGATGCCCCACAACTTAAGCGCAGTTTAGCCTGTGATTTGAAATGCCGAACATCCCGTTTCCAAGGGGCGTCAGGGACCTCATGCCAAACGAGGCTCTGTTCCGGAACGAGCTGCTGAAGAAGGCCGAGTCCGTGTTCCAGAGGTTCGGGTTTTTGGCCATAGACACTCCTGCATTCGAGTCCCTCAAGGTTCTGCACGCCAAGAACGGCATAGGCGAGGACGTAAAGCTACTATACGAGATGAAGTACGAGGACATAGGGCTGCGCTACGACCACACGGTTTCCCTGGCCCGGTATTTCGGCATGCACCAGGACCTCCCGCTCCCGTTCAAGCGCTACTATATCGGCAAGGTGTGGAGGAGGGAGGAGCCCCAGAAGTTGCGCTACCGCGAGTTCACCCAGGCAGACATAGACATAGTAGGGGGCAGGACGGCTTCGTCCGACGCAGAGGTGATAGCAGTACAGGCATTGGTGTTCGAGGTTTTCGCGATAAACTACAGGGTCCTGGTGAACAACCGGAAGTTCGTGGACGCCATGCTTGCAAGCTTCGGCATAAAGGAGGAGATGTTCATGCCCATAATGAGGGCCATAGACAAGCTGGACAAGGTCGGCAGGGACGGGGTGCTCGAGCTGCTGCAGAAGCTGGCGCTGGACCGCGACACGATAAGCAGGATAGACGCCTTCATAAACATGGAGGGCAACGACGAGGACAAGATAGCGGCAATGGAGAAGATCATGGCCGACAAGACGGTCTGCCAGGAGACCAGGGAGGCGCTGGCGCTGCTGCGGCTCTACGGGCTCAAGGGCCAGGTGCAGATAGACTTCTCGCTGGTCCGGGGGTTCGACTACTATACCGGCATGATATTCGAGTTCAAGACCGTGGGAGGGGAGACGAAGAGCTCCATCGGAGGGGGAGGGAGGTACGACAACCTTATAGGCATGTTCAGCACCAAGCGCATCCCTGCAGTAGGCTCCTCGATAGGGATCGACAGGCTGCTGGACATACTCAACTACTCCGCCTCCACGAAGAGCACCTACGCCGACGTGTTCGTCGCCAACATAAAGGACAGCAACTACCAGTACGCCCTGAAGGTGGGCAACATGTTCCGCTCCAACGGCGTCGCAACCGACGTTAACCTGGCCAGCAGGAACATATCCAACCAGCTCGCATACGCAAACGCGCTGAAGTTCAAGTACGTGGTGATAGTCGGGGACGAGGAGGAGAGGACAGGGAAGGTGAAGGTGCGCAACCTAATAGACGGGACGGAGAGCGCCTTTGCGCCAGAGGCCGCCATAAAGATGATAAAGGATACGCTGTGATTGATATGCCCAAGGACGACGTCGAGAAGGTGACCGCGGATGCCGTGGCCAAAGGGGGGGTGCTGGTTAGGTTCTACTTCGACATGCAGCACGAGGAGAAAGACAAGCTGCAGCCCCTCCTGGTCAACCTGGTCAACGACCACCTGATGAAGGAGGCAGGGGTCGTCTACTGCTACGGCGCCATAGAGGATCCCCTCGAGAAGGACGGCGTGTTCATAACCAGCGGCACGATAACCGTGCTGTTCGACAACTTCAAGCCCATACTCGGCGTCGCATTCAGGTACGCCCCGGCCGGCATAGAGATCCTGCGGCCCGAGAAGGAGATGCGCTTCAAGGTGAACGAGCTGCAGTCCATGCTCATGGACATATCACAGATATCCGTCGGGTATTCGAGCTTCATCCTGGAGAAGGTGCTGAAGAAGGAGGATGCGGACAACATAAGAAGGCAGCTGGAGAACCGGTCGGAGCTTGGCAAGCGGTTCATGGGTGAAGGCGGCACGGAGGAGGCCAAGAAGTAGCCGCACCTCAGTGCACGAGCGTGACGTTGCAGAAGCTACCCGGGTCCTGCTGGGGCCTGTTTGACATGGCGAAGTCACCTATGGCTATGTAGTGGTTGTTGCTGAGCGTGTCGGCCACGACCTTGATCTGCACCGGCTTGTTCGCCGCATTGTACAGCGGCACGCTAATGTTCCTGAAGGTCGAGCTTATGTTCTGGTAGAGCCTGAGGTTCTGGTAGGCGGACACATTGAAGGTGTTGCAGTGCACAACGGTGTACGGCGTGCCGTTCTGCAGCACCTCCACGTATATGAAGTTGTCATCAGGGCTCACCATCCTGAAGTTCAGGAACGGCTGGTCCACCAGGAACGGCGAAGAGGTTATGTTGCCAGGCGCCACAG
Organism: Microcaldota archaeon; assembly: GCA_021807115.1. Lineage (GTDB taxonomy): Archaea > Micrarchaeota > Micrarchaeia > Micrarchaeales > Micrarchaeaceae > JAJZYD01. The sequence continues at coordinate 37,985 of JAKAPJ010000003.1, read as the reverse complement.
ACAGCCCGCAGTTGTAAGTCGTCGCAAAGTACGTGCCGTTGTAGTTCGCCCACGGCGTGCTGAAGTAGCATCCCGGGCTATTGCTGCTGACCGTGTCCGCCGCAGTCAGGTTGATCGGGCCCTTACCGAACCCCCTGCCCTCTATGCTCCAGCCCGTGTACTTCCCGTTCTGGAAGCCGCCGTTGTAGACCTGCGTGTATATGGTGTTGGGCGGGGTCGTGGTCGTGTTGAGCTTCAGTATCGGATAGGGGCACACGTCCTCCCCGGCGCTGAGCGGCGCACCCCTGGAAAACACCACATTGTAGGTCTGTGCGGGGCCCGTGAAGTTATCATAGAACGTTACGCACTGGTACCCTGCGCTTTCGCTAAGATACGTCTTGTTGTTCGCGCCAGTTATGGTGAAGGAGGCGTTCCTGTAGTAGCCGCTGCCGACCCACACCCCCAGCGTGCCCCCAGTCCATGCGCACCGCACAATGGCGTTGCTCTCGTTCTGTATCAGGTTTATGAAGAAGTTCTTGCAGTCTGGCACGTAGAGTATGGTGGTTGTCTGGGTGGTGGTGTTGGTAGCAACCGTCACCGTGGTCGTGGCAGTGGACGTAGTGGTGGTCGTGGTCTGGTTGAGGAAGCCAAAACCCACTGTGAAGTACCACAGCAGTATTATCGCCACCAGTATTCCCACGAACGCTATTGCCCCAGTCGCGGCCCCTGCCATAAACAATCACAGAGCTTTCAGAGTAACTTTCCAGTAGCAGGTATTTATTTTTATCTACTTAAATAGCTATGGAGTCGGCAGGTTCGCCTGTTTCAAGGTGTATTATTGGGAAGCATACCCCGGAAATGGAAGAAGAAGGGACGAATGCGCTGGAAATGGAAGAAGAAGCGGAGGAAGCGGCTCAAGCGCGCACAGAAGCGTAGGGTCGGAGAGCTCTGAGCCCAGTTCCGGGTCTGCCGCGCAGGCGGCTGAGGATTTGCATTTGGCGGATAGCGGCAGCCCTCCCGGCGCGGCCTGGCCAAGGATACAAATATAGCCTTTTAGATTTACAAGGTTCATTGGGGCATAGGGTTTCAAGGTGCGCTTATGGGAACATTGGCTGGGCGGATATTCGACTATTCCAGGAAGGTAATGGGCAGGAAGCTGGGAGGCTCGCTGTCGGACGAGGTGAGAAAGAGGATCGTTGACTCCATATTCGTCTCGTACGGCGCTCGCGGCGCCGAGCCTGTCAAAATAGCCCGCAAGGCGCTTCTGCCCAGCTCTGGCAAGTACAATTCAACTGTCTACTTCTCCAAGGAGAAGGCGTCGGTCGAGGTGTCGGCGTTCATAAACGGCTGCATGACGCGCTATCTGGACTACAACGACACCTACCTAACGAAGAAGGAGTTCGCGCATCCCTCGGACAACGTCCCGGCGATGCTGTGCCTGGCACAGGCAGAGGGCCTTGGCTGCGCTGACGCCATACGGGCCACGTACCTCGCCTACCAGGTGCAGTGCTCGCTTTCCGACGCCGCATCGCTGCGGAACAGGGGCTGGGACCACGTGGTGTACCTAGGCATATCATCTGCTGCAGGCGCAGCCGGACTTCTGGGCCTTGACAGGGAAAGGTTTGAGAACGCCATCAACCTTGGCGTCAGCAACAGCATCTCGATGAGGCAGGTGCGCGCCGGCGAGCTGAGCATGTGGAAGGGGTGCACCGCGGCAAACGCCGCCAGGAACGGCCTGCAGGCAGCGCTGCTGGCAAGGGAGGGCATGACTGGCCCGTCCCCTATATTCGAAGGGGAAATGGGATTCTTCAGGCAGGTGACCGGCAGATTCGTGCCCCGGTTCGGGCCGGACCGCATAAAGAAGACGCTCATAAAGGACCATCCCGTGGAGTACAACGCCATGAGCAGCGTGGACGCGGCGCTGAGGCTGCGGGGCAGGGTCAAGGGGGAAATAAAGCGCATAAGTGTTGACGTGTCATCGGTGATGCACAGGACCATAGTGAAGGACCCCGAGCGGCTGCGGCCCAAGACAAGGGAGACTGCAGACCACAGCATGCCGTACATCATAGCGTACACCCTCACATACGGGGAGCCCACCCCGTCGTCGTACTCGGAGAGGTACATCAGGGACCGCAGTATACTGCGCCTTATCGACAGGATGGACCTGAGGGTGGTGGAGAAGTACGACCACATGTATCCGGATTTCGTGCCAGTCAGGATAGCGATATCCGCCACCGGCGGCGACTTCGTGGAGCAGGTGCTAGTGCCGAAGGGCCACTACCGCGATCCGTACAGCTGGGACGACCTGAGGCGCAAGGGCCGCAAGCTCGTGCCAGAAGAAAGCTGGGTCGATGATATGGTCAGCGCGGGCCGCAGCCTGGAGAGGCGAAGCGCTGCCGACGTGTTCGAGCTTCTGGCGTCCGCGCCGGGTTAGCCGCAGTGCGGGGCGCAACGCGCCTAGCGCCTTCCCCTTCCGGGCCTGCCAGCGAACATGTCGCCTACTACCCTCTCCCAGCCATCGTAGTCTATGGCCTTCTTGAGTTCGTCCCTTGTCTCTATCCCGCCAGAATCGACCAGCCCTTTCTGCGTGCCCTCCCTCACAAGGGCGTCTATGGCCGAGCTCTCGGCCCTTATGCCCACCCTCCTTGCCGTCACGGGGAATAGCACCATCGAGTAGCCCATCCCGGAGAACTCGCTGACCCTCATGTACGGCGTCTTGCCGAATTCCGTCATGTTGGCAAGCAGCGGGGCGTCCACCTCCTGCGCAAACATCCTGAACTCCTCCTTAGTCCGCAGCGCCTCGGGGAAAATAATGTCGGCGCCGGCCCCTGCGTACAGGTTTGCGCGACTTATGGCGTCCTCCATCCCGCCCACCCCGGCCGCGTCAGTCCTCGCTATTATGGTGAAGTTGCGGTCCTTCCTCGCCGCGGTGGCGTCCCTTATCTTCCCAACCATCTCCTCCGCCGGCACGACCTCCTTGGGATCGAGGTGCCCGCACCTCTTGGCGTCGACCTGGTCCTCCACCTGCACGCCAGCGATCCCAGCACGTTCAAACAGCCTCACGGTGCCTGCCACGTCATCATAGCCTGTGTCCACGTCAACTATCAGCGGCGCTGACACGAACGGCGCTATCCTGCTCGCCTTCAGCAGCATCTCGCGCCTGGGCAGTATCCCGAGGTCAGGCAGCCCCATCGACAGCGTGGTCTCAGCGCCGCTCACGTACATAGCCTTGACTCCCTTGCTCTCCGCGTACCTTGCGACCAGCGCGTCTGACACGCCAACCACTGTCGCGGCCGCCCCCTTGCGCCCAAGCAGCCCCCTCAGCGCCCTCCGCTTCTCCCTCGCCGTAGCAACGGGGTATGGCAGCCCCGGCGGCGGAACCTTGAATATGAACCCCTCCTCGGCGCCTTCATCCCCCTTCACACCCATGCCCGCACCAACGTACACCTATCGCATCGGAATATTTAATAGCTTCACCCTAGATGTATAAGCAGGCGCGCGCCAATGGGTGTTGGCGCAGCGTGTGGAAGCGGGTCTGCCCCTGTACGGGCGGGCTTTTCGTATTTAGCGTAATTCTGGTGTGAACATGGCAGAGATGACGAAAGTTCCCAAGGGCCTTGACAGGGTGGTAGTCGACACTACAAGCATATCCGCAGTGGAGGACGGCGCGGGCCTGGTCTACCGCGGCTACAGCGCCATAGACCTCGCACAGAGGGCATCCTTCGAGAAGACCGCATTCCTGGTGTTCCACGGCAAGCTGCCAAGCGACAAGGAGCTTGCGGAGTTCTCCGCATCCCTGAGGAAGAACTCCGCGCTGGGGACTAACGTGGAGAAGATGATGGCTCTGCTGCCCAAGGACACCGACATGATGGACCTTGTAAGGACGGTGATTTCAGCAGTGCCTACCACCGGAAAGAAGAACGACGAGATACTAATGGAGCTTTCCGCAAAGTTCCCCCGCATAATATCAGACGGCTACAGGGCGCTTAAGGGCCAGCAGCCGCTGCCAGATATAGACGGGACGTACTCGGAGAGGCTCTACTACCTGCTCACCGGCAGGCAGGACAGCGCAAGCGCGAAATACCTGGAGAAGCTGCTAATACTCTACATGGAGCACGAGTTCAACGCGTCGACATGGGCGCTGCGCGTAACCGCATCTACACTTGCGGACCCGCGCGCTGCCATGACTACTGGCATGGCAACGCTGAAAGGGCCCCTGCACGGCGGCGCTAACGAGGAGATACTCAGCTACATGTTCTCGATAAAGTCCAAGGAGGAGGCGGAGCGGTGGGTCGACGAAAAGATAGCGAAGAAGGAGAAGATAATGGGGTTCGGCCACAGGGTGTACAAGACCGAGGACCCGCGCGCGCAGCTCGTGAAGAGGGAACTCAAGACGCTGGCTGCCGCTAAGGGGGCAACGCAGGCGTACGAGGCCGCCGTCGCCATAGAGGCCGCCGTATGGGCGAAGAAGAAGCTGCCGGCCAACCTTGACTTCTACGGCGCGCTCTACATGCACCTGCTGGGCATAGACAACGACCTCTTCACCCCGCTTTTCGCCGCGTCAAGGGCGTTCGGATGGTCTGCCCACTACATGGAGCAGGTGACCAACAACAAGCTCATAAGGCCTGACGCCGAATATGTCGGTGCAAACGGGCTGAAGCTGCCCTAAGCCGTGCGCGTGCATAGCCTCCGGCCACACTGTGCCTGCTGGCACAGGCCGGCCCAAACAGCGCAACCGAAGCAGCCGATTCCACGCCCAACTACCCGGCAGGCCATGCACAAATGTGGCGTCTGCAGGCAGGCATACTGAGAGCCGCCCGGGTGAAAATTCCCGTACGCAATTTCCTGTTGCGACATCAACATCCGGTGCGCAAATGCCCCGCGGCCCTGGTGCGGTGTCGAGAACCACAACATGGAAGTGTGCCATGTAGCCCTTCATGTGGGACTGCGGATAGGCCGGTACGCACCCTGCCCCGCTAGAAAGTGTTTTTATACCTTAAAGCGAAGATAACACAGGTGGAAAGGTGCCTGAACCACGGAGGCTGCCACAAGCTTCGCCGCTTGTGCACCTGCTTGGGAAGAAGTGGACCATACCGGTAATAGAAGTGCTCTATTCCTCAAGGGGAAGCATTCAGTTCAATTCCATTATCGAGGCCGTTGGCGGGATAACCCCGAAGAATCTCAGCGCCTGCCTCAAGGAACTCATTACGGCAGGTTTTGTGGAGAGGAGCGAGGTGACTTCAATATATTACAACGGCCTGATAGGCACCCAGTACTCGCTCACAAAGAAGGGCGCGGCCATACACAAGTTCATAATGGAGACCCGTGTGGTCGGCGCCTCCCTATATTCGTGACGCCGCCATGCCGCCGCAAAGCCTGGCCAGGCTATACCGCAAGGTTCATCAATGTGCCATAGTGCTGGATCAGCCAGGCTATGGCCGAAGAACCAAACGATATCGCAAGCAGCGATGCAACTATGCCAAGGAGCGCAAGCGCGAGCACAATGGTCATGACCTCCAGCCCCAGGGCGGTAGCCCAACTTACCTTCTGCTGGCTTGACAGCGCCACAAGGCTCACCACGAACGCCCAGAACCCGAACACGGTGAACAGCGGCGCCGCGAACGGTATTGCGAGCAGGAACGCGAATATCGCGACAGGGAACTTGCTGTACATGACGGCCGTCAGCGTCTTCCCAAACGGCCCCTTGAACTGGCCCGCCGCCCTGCCAACCAGCTGCAGCAGCCCCGCCGAGACGAATATGCCTATGGGCATGAAGACCCATACGATCGCTATGGGTATGACCAGGGCGCCCAGCAGCCCCGCGCCAAGAAGCGGCGCAGTGAAGCTCCTAAGGATGAGCACATAACCCTCAGCTGACACGAAAACTATGGACAGCAGGACATACACCACAAGCGGCACGAATGTGGTCTTGTAGTAAGTCATGTATGCCGTGCCCACGTCCAGGCTCCTCTTGTTTGCCTCTCCGGGATGCAGCATGGCAGCCACTCCCTTCCCTAGGTAGTCGAACACTTGCATTTGATCACGTTTTATACATAAAAATACAGCTATTTAAACCATGTTGCGCAGGCTGGCGCAGCGCATCTTTAGGCACAAAAGCCATGCCTGTGGATGTGGCTCTGCGCCACCGCCAGTTCAAATCCTACCAACAACCCACCCACCCCTCTGTGACTGCGCTAAAGCACTATCGTCCGCCACTGCCGCTGAGACGTGTCGGGAAGTAATAAAGTATCCGCTGCTGGGGCCGTATCATCTCACATCTAGCCGATGCGGGCAATGGCATTGCCAAATATTATCGTCTTATTAAATTTTGCTGACCAAGGCTTAGGGGTTTGACACCATGGGCGGCAAAACTACCGCGTACCTCACGAAGTCTCGCTACGTGTCTGGGCTCGAATGCCACAAGCGCATGTGGCTCATGTTCAACAGTCCAGATGCGCTGCCAAAGGTTGACCGGGCCGGACAGTACCGGATCTACGAGGGGCGCATGATCGGCATGCTTGCAAGGGGCCTCTTCTCCGGGGGAATTGAGGCAGGTCCAGCCACCCCTGCAGGGAATGACAAGGAGTCAAGGCAGCTACTCGACAGGCGCAAGACGGTGTTCGAAGCGGGGTTCGTGCATCCGGACGGCAGATGCTACGCCAGGGCCGACATCCTCGTGCCGGCCCCGGGCGGGACATGGGACATAGTCGAAGTGAAGAGCGCGGCGGGTGTGAAGGGCCACCACATTCACGACGTATCGTTCCAGAGGTACTGCTATGAGGGCGCAGGGATACCTATAAGGAAGTGCTTCATACTACACGTCAATGGCAAGTACGTCAGGGGAGGGGAGGTGGATCCGCATGGCCTGCTCACGAAGACCGATGTTACCGGGGCTGTAGACGCGCTCATGCCCGGCGTGCCTTCAAACGTCAAGGGGCTGCTTGGAGTGGCTGCGCTAAAGAGGTGTCCGGAGTTCGGCAGGGGCGAGGAGTACCACTCCGATCCAGACGGCGTGCACGATGGCGACCGTATTTGGGGCGAGCACCCAGGGGCTGACATAATGCACCTGGCCGGGGGCGCCGACAAGGTGCAGGACCTGATGCGGCTCGGGGTTTTCAGGATAAGGGACATCCCGGATGGGTTTGAGCTGAACGATAAGCAGTCCATACAGCGCGACGCCCACGCATCGGGCAGGCCCCATGTGGACCGCACTAGCGTATCGTCATTCATTAATGGTCTTGAGTACCCTCTGTACTTCCTTGACTTTGAGACTTACGGCTCCGCAATACCTCTGTACGACGGCACAAGGCCGTACCAGCAGATTCCATTCCAGTTTTCCGTCCATGTGCTTGAGAGGGAGGGTGCACAGCCAAGCCACATATCATTCATAGCGCGCGGCAGATCAGACCCGCGGCCGTCGTTCGCAGATGCGCTTAGGCACTCGCTCGGCGCATCAGGTAGCATAGTTGTATACAATCAGAGCTTCGAGGAGGGCATCGTTAGGGAGATCGCAAGGACTCTTCCTGATTACGGGGCCTGGGCGGCATCCGCCGCCGCAAGGATGGCGGACCTTCTTGGGCCGTTCAGGAGCTTTGCCTACTATTCACCTGCCCAGAATGGCAGCGCGTCGCTTAAGAAGGTGCTGCCCGCGCTGACGGGCGCCACGTACGATGGCTTCGAGATAGCCAACGGCTTCCAGGCATCATTGGCATATCTGTTCATGACGCATGGCAGGCCGGACGGATCAAGCGCAGATCCGGAAGAGGAAAGGAGGGTAAGAGCCAGCCTAGAGAAATACTGCGGCCAGGACACGGAGGGCATGGTATGGATACTGCAACGGCTACGCGCCGCCGCATCAAGCGGAGCCCCAGGCACCGCCTCCCACCTGCACACCACACATTAATCGCCACAGCAACCTCCGTCCACGCTATGCGGATGCATTAATTATCACGTAAGCATGCCCATTGGCTGGCCCGCGGCCTTCTCCGCCCCGCCAGCGCCTCGTGCCAGCCTCCATGCCACCCTAATAAACACCGCAGCCGCCAGCAGCATGACGATTACAAGCGCTCCGTATATCAACTGCAACTGCTCCTCATTGGTTGGGCTCTGGTTCGCGCTTACCACACCCACTATCCTGCTGCTCGGGGCGACGCCAAGCGGATAGCTTGCAGCAAGCTTCATGACCCCCACAACAGGGTCAGGGGGCACATGGAATGTCATGGAGCAGGGCGGTGTGTCGTTGTAATACGTGGGCAGCGAAGCCCATGTGCCATTTTCCGCAAGGAACGGCCTTACTATGGCAGAGCAATTGTACAATATCGTGGCTAGCAGGTTAATGCCCTCCAGCCCCACCGTTGCGTTTCCGAGTGTGATGTTTACCACAAGGACCGCGTTGTATCCTTCAGGGGGAACGAAGCGATCCGTCCCTGTGGTGTTCCTTATATCAAACACCAGCCTCTGCGGTACATTTGACGCTATGGACAATGTCGCCCCCATGTCCGGCAGCATTATGCGGTCCGGCGTCGAGTTTGACAGCGTTACGTTTGCGCTGGATTCCTCCGCGGCAATGGTGATGTTCAGAGTAGGTGCACCTAATCCCTGCGATTCGCTGCGGCTCTCGTTGAAATACACATACAATCCCATCGTGCTGCTGCCGCTTGTGGTGTAGTTTATACCAGTTAGCTGGGCGTAGTACGAGCCCTGCTTCGTGGTTTCAAGCAGCACTGCCTGGTTTTCTGGCAGGCTATGCTGCACACCGTTAACCAGTATCACGGCATATGCCTGCGTTATCTGCAGTCCGACTATCCCGAGGCTCTCCCCACCAAGCTCAAGCGTGGTCGATGCGGATTCGCCAAGCCCTTCTACCTCAAACCCGTTTCCTGTCCTAGTAACTGACGGCCCCTGCGCCCCCCCGCTTATGACACCGGATCCCCCGCTGCCCTCTACCCCGCCACCAGAACCCTGTTGCTTTGTGGAGGTGGACGTAGAGGCGGACGTAGTAGTGGTTGTGCTGGGCTGCGACGTATTCGCCACCCTTACCGTTATGCCCAGGCCCCGCAGCGCATACGGCTTCGTTGTGCCGCTATCCGTTGCAACCAAGTTGACGGTGAACACGCCAGGCGAGTTGCCCCCTATGGATATCGATGAAGCATTTGCGGTGGATACGTTTTGCGCCCCCATGCCGTTGACTGTCCATGCAAATGAGAATCTCCCGCTCCCTCCGGATGCCACCGCTGTAAGGTTAACGTAATTACCTACCGTGACGTTTGAGGCAGGGTATGCCGAGATGGCGACAGAAGGCACGCTAAGCACGTTTACGGACACCGCATTAGACTCCTGCGGCCCAGGCCCGTACGCCCATCCCGTATCAACCGCATTTGCCACAAGAACAACCGTACCCGGTGCAGGCTGTGTGAACGTGTATGTGGCATTAGATCCGGGCTGGATGCCGCTGGCTAAATAAACCACCACATTGCTTGTGTAGTTCAGCACAGATATGTTGAATGGACCCACCCCCCCAGAAACCATCGCATTTAATGATATGGCCTGCCCTGCGTCCGCCACGAGTCCGTTAGGGGCCAGGGAAACCGAGCTTGCTGGCGGCGCCACCCTGAATGCAACAGAGTTGGAGACCGATGTTAGTGGGGGCGAAGAAGAATCCACTACGGTCACCTTCGCATACATCACCCCGCCGCGCGAAGGTACAAATGTGAAAGCCTCCACTGTGCCTCCCCCGTTTGTGGTGTTCTGCGCCACGGTTCCTCCCGTGCTGTTTTCCACCACAAACGAGTATATGTACGGCGGCGCGCCTGTGGCGTTCTGCGGCAGCTCGGCTATTATGTCCTCAGGCTCCCCGGCGGTTATGTTTGTGGTGTATACCGTAGCCGCGCCAAGCGTCGGCATGGGCGCTGGAATAGAGAACTGCACCTCCTGCAAGGCGCCATGATAGAAAAAGCACGGGTTGGCCGTGCCCACAAATACCGCGCAGGCCAATGTCAGCGCGACGCATGCACATCCCATTAATGTTTTTTTAGCAGTCATGCGCAATGGCTACCCCTACTAATTTAACTTCTCTCCAGCAGTTTGTTGATTTCGGATCCATTGTCGTAGACCAAGAGCCATGCGCCTATCACCACGAGCAGTACCGTGGGGCCCAGTATCAGCACATAGCTCGAGAGCGGGATGGCAATGCTGCGCCACCATATCTCCACAACATAGGTTATTACCAGGTTGGTTATGAAGAACAGCTCCGACTGCGAATACCACATGCTCAGCCCCAGCAGGAATACTATGGCTATTATTACATATGTCGCGGCCTGAACCGCTGCCCATGCATACGCTACGGGGCTGTAGATTTCCGAAGTCAGGACGAACACTCCTGCCATGAAGCTGACCACGCACATCAGTAGCACCGCAAGGCGCACCTGCTTCACGCGCGAGTTGCTGCCCGTGAACCATTCCGAAGGGAGTGCGCGCCTGTGGCTAAGCCATCTTTCGGCTATGCCAATCCCCCCTGGCATATTCTGCCTCCTTTCGCCTGATCCGCTTGCCATGTGTTACACTTGCATGATAGATTAAAAACTTATGCTATTGACCAGCTTCGCACTTGCAGCCCGTGCCAAAGTCCTACGCATATTGCTGCAGAACGTGCCCCCATGTGCAAACGTACCCTTCTGGTACACGGCAGGTCCAGGCGCAATTTCTGCGCCACCCGTGCCGCATACGAGCAGTGCGCCTACGCATGCCGGCAGCTACTTCTTTCCGCTTTGGTTCATAACAAGCGCGCCAAGCGGTAACATGAGCGTCTGGACGATGCCGAATCCAGGTATAATGCCGACAAGCACCGTCACCCACAGGTATATGCCAGCGTTCCCTGACATGCCGTTCACCTTCTGGAATGTCTCCACGAAGTTAGGGTTAACCGGCCTCTCCCCATTTGCACTAACCAGCGCCACCGCAGTATACACCGCCGCCAGTATCCCGTACACTATGGCTCCAAGCGCCCCTGCGCCTACAGTTCCAAGGAACGTGCTGACTATCCCTGCCACAAAGCCTATGCCAGCCATGAGTATAGCCGTATTGGCGTCACTGAAAACCTTGCCGAGCGAGCCCGTAATGCAAGAAACATAATCCACATCCTTCTTGTCCTTTATGTGGCCGTAGACCGCTATGACCCCATCCACGTACCACAGGACCACCAGAGCGAGCACCGCCCCGCTCACCCCTGCAAGGATGTACGAGCCTATGCCGCTGTAGAGGAAGCTTATGCCGCTAAGCGTACCCAGGACGTAGGATAAGGCATATCCTATAATCACGAACACGATGGCGATTATCACGAACACGGCAATGTTGCCTGTTAGGACTGCCGCAGCAGACTTCCATAGGTTGCCAGAACCCTTGGGCTCCTTGTTTCCTCCCTTCCCTGTATTGCCATCCTTGTTTTCGCCCTTAGCGGCCATAGTAGCACCTCATAGACTTGTGTGGCATGTTTTAAAAACCTACCTATCGGTTCGTTTTCCACCACAGTCGCCGGCATTGCATGCCGAAGGCAATGAAAGGGATTTAAACACATGTTCCCATTACAAAATGAGCATGCTTATTATGGTGTGTATATGGGGGTAAAAGGTCCAAGCGCACTTGCTTTGATGCTGTTTGTTATATCATTATCGACGCTGTCTGCCGTGGCATCGGCCACATTCCCGCAGGCTATAAATTCCAGCCTCAACAACCCCATAGCATCTGAAGGTCTTCCGTCGCCGGTTTACAACATGTCGACTCCGTCCGAAGCCTACATATTCCTCATGTCCACCGATGGCACAACGCCCGTATCCGGATTCTCTAATGGGCAGGTGGTCAGCGTCAAGAACTCCGAAGGGTATGTAGTAGATGCCGTAGCAATCACTTCGCAGCCCAACGAGACGATATCCGGCTACCAGTACAACTACTTTGTCAACTACAGCGTGGGCGGGTTTGGGGCATCTGGCTATTCATCCTATAGTGTAAGCTATGCGACCAACAGCACCCCCAATACAAAGGGCGTGTATGACACCTTCAATGTCACAGTGCCAGGCAGCATGACCGTGGTAATCCCATTAAGCGGCAGGTACGGCAACCCCTTCGTTTCGCCGGGACCTGACATAATAAAAGAATTCGACGTCCAGGCAGAACAGTCAGGCATACCGCCGCTTACCTCCGTTATCTCCGGATCCTCAGGGCCGCCGCCCACAGTCCTATACTTGAATCCCGGAACCTACACAATTTTTGAAAATACATCAAACCCCACAGCCGGCTCCGCGTCGCGCAATGCGGATCTGCTTGTGGTTATCACATTCGCCCCAGGCGCGTCCCCCTTGCAGGGGTCAAACAGCAGCGGTGTATCCTACGGCGGTACCCTGCCGCGCCCAACGATGAACATGACATGTTCGCCTAATCCGGTGCCGGCGGCCGGGAATGTCACATGCAGTGTCTCAGTAAGCGCCAGCACAGCCCCAACCGGTACGGTCAGCTTCTCCGGGAGCCCGTCGGGAGGCAGCTTCTCCGAGGTGACGAGGACGCATAGCAGCGGCACAGCGGCCACGATCTACAGGCCTAACGGCGCCACGTACACTGTCACGGCGCAGTACTCTGGGGATACCCGCACAGCCCCTGCTACTGCCACATTCACCGGCTCAGTGCAGGTGCCTGGATACGCCTCCAACGGAGCCACATTCACCTACTCCGGGACCAACAGTACCTCCATAACCCTAATCAACGTCACCCCTGCGCAGAGGTCCTACATCGACAAAGCAGCATCAATGAATGTAATGGACATGGGCATATTCTTGGGGGGTACATCGGAAAATTACGCAAACGGCAACCTCACATTCGAAAAAACCGGCACTTCAAATTACAGGGTTGCAATATCCAACGTGAGCATAGCAAACGCGACGTTTACAATGACGATGTCGGGGTGCATAGTATCAATTTTATCCGGCTGTTCACAATCAGGTAACGCTACAATAAACACAGGATCATTCACAAATCAGAATTATCTGGGCATGTTTGCGCTGGCACCATCATACCTGGTTGCACTTAACGAGGGCAATGCCACAGAATTTTTAAATACAATGCGTGCCGGCAATTTCAATGCGTCAGTAAATACCAACCAGACTGTAGCACTGCCCGCAGGAACGTTCAAGACCGACCTGCTGACCCTAACTGCTGCTCAGTCATCATCTACCTATTCTATCAACTATTCAATACGGGAATGGTTTGATAAGGATACGGGCGTACTGGTCAGGTACAATGTACGGGAAATTATGCGCGGGCCGCCCAGCAATTACAATGCGTCGGCAAAGGCGGCCTTCGGCGGCTGGAACAATACTATCGAATATGTTATTCTGTCCAATGAATCCATGGCGTCAATGAACCTCCCACCACAGCCCGGCAGTGCTCCCTCCACGTCAACCAACCCCTCCGGCACCGGCCCGGGATATCCGGGATACAATACTGGCGGCGGATCTACGCCCGCATCGGCAGGCCCCCTGCCCATGGTGGACATCGGCATCGTGGTTGTAATCGTAGTAATATTAGTGGCAGCATACATGCTGACCCGGAACAAGCCGAAAAGCAAGTGACCTGCGCAAACGACGCCATCAGCGCCTAAGCAGGCTCTGCACGGCCTCATCCGTTGACCTCACCCTGATGGTATTGGGGCCGATCTCTACATCCCTGTTGTACGGCTGGGAGACCAGCAGGTCCACCCTGTGCCCTATATGCGCGCTTGCCAGGGCTGGGCAGTCGTCTATCAGGAACGTGAAGCCGTTTTCCAGCTTGTGCTTCTGGTCCTCCACCCTCATGATGAAAACCCGCCCTGATGCCACCGGGAAGTTTTTCTTCAGCCACGCCTCGAACGCGCCGGCTACCTCGTCCCCCATAGCGGTAAGTATGAATACGCCATAGTGTTTAGTAAGCTCAAGCAGCCTCTCCTCGCTTACCAGCGGCTTTATCTCCGAGGAGTGATTGGTCCATGCGTCAACATAGCGCCTATGGAACTCCTCCCAGCCCATCCCAAGGTCAGCGCCGCCGAAATGCCGATACTGCTCATAAGTGTAGCTCGTGCCCTTTTCGCCGTTAAGCCTGTTTATAATTACTGGGAACACGTTGGCAAGCGTGCCGTCCACGTCTATAGCCACATAGCGTCCCGGATGCGAGCCACTTCTGTTCTCATCGGAGGTGCGGAACTCGGGGGGCAACTTCCTCATGGCGTCGAATGACATGTTACCACCATAACTGCACAATCCTATATCCAGTCCCATATATTTACGGCCTCCGCGCCGTCGTGGCCCGTATAAACGGGACTGCATGGTTTGACACGTGTCAAACATCCGCCTGCGCCGGGATAGGCATAAATACCAATCAGGCATAAACATACTCTGCCGGGCCCGCGCCCGGCGGTAGATTCCAATGGCCACAAAGGAGTTCGAGCATGCCACTGATGCGGAGGGAAAGTACATAGAGCGCATGCTCTTCGTCATAAAGCAGACTAACATAAGGATGGACAACCTAAGCAAGAAGTACGCGAGGGGGGACCAGCGGTACTTCAACGATATGGTACAAGAGCTGTCCGAGTACGAGAAGGCAGTGGACAGGGTGAAGGCCAGCCTCACCACCGCCGAGCTTTCTCAGGCAGAGGAGGCCGGCAGAAAGGCGTACGCCCGATTCTGGGAAGAGATAGCCCCCTCCGCAATGGACGATTACAAGAGGGCCCATCCGGGCCAAGAGGGTACGGCACAGGAATTCCTGCTGCAGCGGCTATTTGCAAACGACAAGTTCACGCAGGAGGAGAAGGCCCACGTTGGCATAATGTTCAGGGACCGGTACCTGCGAGGCCTCAAGTACATCTACGAAGGCAGGCCTGACACCCAGCAGTGAGCGCAGGCCGCATACTGCCCTGCACCGCGCTACACATCCTCCTATTTTCATGCCAGTAGAGCTCCCCCTGGTATGCCACTTCACATCATCGTACGCAAATCCGCGCAGTCGAATACAGGGCCAATTTTCATATCCTGCTACATACAGCATGTCCTTGGCGCGGCCCATGTGCCAGACCATGCCGCTATGGCATAGAAAGAATTATAGCCATACTCATCTACATCTATCCGGCACTAACTGGATTTTCGGGTCCAATTCTTTCTCGGTGTCAAACACGCTGTGGAACCCTACTTCCCTGCAATCGTACTCCGGCAACGCCCTTGTGCTGTACTCCTCCATACCTGCCGACAGCAAGCTGGTGGTAACGCCCGGCTACGGGTTCTCCAACAGCATCTACTACGGCCTCAGGGTGCCGTACACTGCGCACGGCACATACACCCAGAACATAATGGTCGAGAACAGCTGCTGACGCCGCCTACCAGACGCCCACCTTTTCGCCCCTCGGCGGCACAGTGTCCGTGCCAGTTTGCTGCGGGAACGCCCTATCGAACTCCGGATGGTTTATCACGGGTATCGTTGCCCTGTACTTGGCTGGCGAATGCTCGTCTATGGTGAGCCGCCGTTTGAGCTCCTGTTCCGTTATCGACTGCCTCCATACCTGCGCGAACGATATGAAAAAGCGCTGGTCCGGCGTAAGGCCGTCTATCGTCTGCGCTAGCTGCGGATCCTTTTTCAGGCGCCTTTGCAGGGCTTCATAGGCTATGCTAAGGCCTCCCATGTCTGCTATGTTCTCCCCCTGCGTCATGTCGCCGTTTATAAACATTTTGGGCAGGGCCTCCTGCTCGCTGTACTCCCGTATCACCGTACTGGCTCTTGCCTTGAACTCCCTCTCGTCCTCCGGCTTCCACCAGTTCTTAAGGTTGCCGCTAGCATCGTACAGCCTGCCTTGGTCGTCGAAGCCGTGCGTTATCTCGTGCCCTATAACCGCCCCTATCCCCCCATAGTTGACTGCCGTGTCCATCTTCGCATCGAAGAACGGCGGCTGCAGTATCCCTGCAGGGAATACAATCTCATTCCTTGTCGGTTCGTAATATGCGTTTACCGTCTGCGGCGTCATGAGCCACTCGTTCCTGTCCACCTGCTGCCCAACCCTAGCGGTCTGCCTGCGCAGCTCAAACTCCTCCGCCCTCCGTATGTTTCCCACATAATCATCTACCATAACTGTCAGGCCCGTATAGTCCCTGAATGCGGCAGGATGGCCTATCTTCACGTTCAGTGAGTCAAGCTTCGCCACTGCCTGCCTGCGGGTATCTTCCGTCATCCACGGAAGGGTCTCCAACCTGTCCCTCATTACGGCTATTATGTCCCCTACAAGTTCATTGGCCTTCCTGCTTGCCGTCTGGTCGAAGTACCCGTCTACGTATATCTTGCCCAGCGCCTCCCCTATCTCGCTGTCTATCGTGCTTATGGCGCGTTTCCACCGCGGTTCGGGCTGCTGCTGCCCCATTAACTTGCGCCCAAACATGTCGAAGTTCTCATCGTCCACCTCCCTGTGCAGCTTGGATGCGAACGAGTGCAGCGTCTTCCAGTAGAGGTACACCTTCCAGTCATCCACGCTGCGGCTTGACAACTGGCCGTTGAGCGCATCAAGGAATTCAGGCTGTCCGACCACAGCATACTGCGTTGGAGGCACCCCTATGTCCTTCATATATGCGTTAAGCGAAAGGGTCGCGTACCTGGAATCGAGCTGGGCAGTCTCCATCATGTTGTAGTTCTTTTCGCTGTCCCTTAGGTCTGTCCTCGATCTGCTCGATTTTGCCATCTCCGTTTCTATTCCAAGCACGGTTTCTGCCCAGTTTCTTGCCTGGGGCTCTGCTATTCCCTTGAGTATAAACATCTTGGCCACATGTTCTTTGTAGTCCGCGCGCACCTGTGCGAACGTGTCTGACAGGTAGTATTCTCGGTCCGGCAGCGTCAGGCCCCCCTGCCTAAAGTAGAGTGCATACGTAGCGCTGTTCTTCTGGTCCGCATCCGAATATACGTTGAACAGCGCCCCTACCCCCGCCATATGCAGCTGCGGAAGCAGTCGCATTATGTCGCCCTGGGTCTTTACGCCCGCCACACTCTGCCAGAGATCGTCTATCGGTGCAAACCTTGCGGCATCAATCAGCTTAGTGTCCATGGCTGAGCCGTAGAAGTCCCCAACCATCCTCGCATAGGATCCGGCAGGTGCGGCCTTGCCCGCATTGCAGTCATCCACTATCATGTGCAGTCGTTCCATGTTCCAGTCCCTGAGCTCGTAGAACGCGTTGAACACCGGCTTGTCGGGCGGGACTGGATGAGTCTTCAGCCATTCCCCTACCGAATAAGTGTAGAAGTCCTTGCGCGGGTCGACGGTGCCCTCCATGTACTTTATAGAAAATCCGGGAGCCTGCACGCTGCCATCTGAATTCCCAGTTGCACTCCCTGCCGCTTCTGCAGACTTCCTAAGTACGGTAACCACAATATCACAAACCACTACTTTGTACAGTTAAACATATAACTTTTTGTAGTCACCCAGGATGCATACCTCGCGCCGCCCAGGAACTGTGGTGTGCGGCCGCAGCTCCGAAGGGATGCTGTACCTTCTTCACCTGCTCGCCACTATATGCACCGTCGCATTGGCCCTCATCCCCAAGCTGTCCGTGATGTTTACCATGTAGAATGACGAGCCCAGCTTCTGCGGTGTCTCAATGAAGGTGATACTGCTGTCGGTGGATGTCCCGTTTTGGCCCGTATAGACGAAACGCCCGTGCGTAGTCGTATTCTTTACCAGTACACTATATGCATAGTCCGGCCTACCTCCGGTCATGTTCGCCACAAAACTTATGCTCTGGCCTAGCTTGACATGGTCAGTGTTGGATGCCAGGGTCGCGGACAGCTTCAGCGGCACGGTGTAAGTGCTTGTTACTGTGCAATTTGCCGCCTGCCCGATATGTATGTTCCCAATGCAACTTGGGGTGAAGTTCTGTGAATAAAAGCTGAAGTTCGAGAACTCAACCATACTTGTGTTAACAACATAGTTGCCTGCGAATATCGAAACCTGCACCCCGGACGATGAGCCGTTAAATGTGGAAGGCGTAGGGTCGTTTCCCACTACGTCAATTGTGAAATTGTCTGGAGAGAGTGGGCCGCCCACGGCATTTTCGAACACTTCGAGCAGCGATGCCACATCCACCGTAAGGTTTGCCGATGTGAACTGGTGGCTGGGCAACACGCCGCGGTCTGTTGCCGCCACCCTGTAGACGTCAAGACCCGAGGGAGGATGGAATGGGCTGAATGCCACGGTACCCTGGGTAATATTGTTTAAGGTCTGCACCACATTCCCGTTCCCCTCCTCCAGACTGAGCGTGAATGGACCGAAGCCGTTTGTTACGGTCGCAGTGAAATTTGCGAACCCGCCATAGCCAATCACGGAATTCGATACTGATATCATCGCGGTCGGCGCATGGTATAGGGTGGCATTCATCACTGTCAATATCCCCGAAGTCGAATTCAGCTGGTAGGTCTGCCCAGTGCATGGGTTGTATGTCAGCGAAACTGCGCTGCCGTTTGCCACAACAGTGCCGCTGCCCGCCGCAAGCCCATCAATGACATCTAGGCCGCGTATGACCGTTACGCTCGCCGTAAGATTGGTCTGATCAGCCACGTATACGAGGCCGCTCAGCGGATCATAGGTTATTGAGGATGGGTTAGGCCCTACTGGAATGGTGGCTATCAGCCTTGTCATGTTTATAACGCTGACAGTACCTGAGCCCCTGTCCGCCACGTACACCCACCCTGTCGATGTGGACAGGGCAAGTGCCCTTGGGTTCAATCCAACGGTAATGTTGCCTATGTTATCCGGGCCCGATATCACAGATACTGTGCCAGAGCCATAGTTCGCAACATACAGCAGGCAGTCCTGGGGGTCGAAGAGCTCGGCTATCGGGTACTTGCCCACCTTTATCGCATTCACGCTCATGTTCGCGTACGTGCCCCTGAAGCCTATCTCTATGGTAACATTCGTGCCATTAACCGTGAAGTTCCCCATGGCTGGGAGGGCGCTGAAGCCGATTGGCGGCACGGCGCTGAATTTGTACTGCCCATTGTACAGCTTGAACTGCACGGAGTCCGATGCGGTCGTCAGGGACTGGCCGCTGGACAGGCTGATGCCCCAGGAACCTATTCCGGTCCTGTTTGACACAAATGTGACCGTGTGCGGCTCCGGTTGGAATGCTATGCCCACTGTAAGGTTTGAGCAGTTTATTGTCAGGCTGCCTGGCGGGATGGCGGTGTAGTTCCGCACCGAATTCACGGAATACGTGTAGCTGCCTTGGCGAAGGCCCTGGAATACGAGGCTGGTAGAATTCGAATACAGCGTGGTGCCGTTGATCGTCACACCCCACACCGCCCCCGCCCCAAGCCCCGTCTCTGAAAAGGCCACCGACATCGTTTCAGGGGCGGCTGCATATACGGTGTTGGATGACACGTTCCTGGAATAGTTGAACTGTTCCGCGTCGCTAGGCTCGTTTAAGCCTACTATATAAGGCAGTGCAAAGTTCCCGCCCACATCCAGCGCGTACCTTGGTACGTTCGCCGGTGCGGATGCGGCTATCGTTAAGACAACCATCTGCCCCGGGCCAGCCGATTGGTATATGGACCCCACAGAGAGCGGTATGTATGCAGGCGGAGGGGAGAAGAAATACCAGTTAGGCTCCATCATGAAGGTATAGTCAATAGGCATGGCCAGCCTGCCATCGTTGAGCGTGCCAATGACCATGCGGGCAACGCCATCAGCGGCAGGGCTGGCCCTGGCCCCGACGCTGTAGAAGATGGGGGTAAGCAGCGCTATGCCGTTCTGCCCCAGCAGGGAGAGGCTCCTTAGGTATGGCGGGTTGCCATTGCTCAGGTTGACCAGGTCGTCCGAAACCGGTATGCCAAACCCGTTGTTGAAGTCCACACCGGTTGTGGCCACGGTGTAGGAGACAGCCGGATTTGCCATGCCGCTTGCGTTGAAGTCGTTGATTTTGAACCCCTGCGCCTGGAGCTGCGATATGACATCGGCGACGGTGGCATCAAGGTAATTCTTCGTGAAGAGGGCGAAGAACGGGGCGCTCGGAATCAGGTCGACCACGACCGCGGTCTGGTTCCCGCATTTGCACATCTGCGTGTCCACTATTATGCTTGGCGGGAATTCGTCTATGCAATCCGGGCACCTGGAGGGGTTTATGGTGTAGCAGTTCTGCGATGTGCACACTGCGGACCCCGAAGCGCCGTTGTCCCCGAACGGTACGCCGGGCCCCCCGGACCCGCTCCCGTATCCCGGCTGCGGTGGGGCCGGGGGCATGACATTGGGTATGGTGCTTGTCTGGAGCCCGCATATTACGGACACCGTGGCGCTCCCGTAGTTCGCAACGTATACGCAGCCCGTGGAGTTGTACGCGAGCGCATCGGGTTCCACGCCCACATCCACGCTGTTTACTACCGCAACGCCGTTGGATATGGATACGTTGTTCGAGCCGAAATTGGCTACATATGTGAGGTTCCTTATCGGGTTGTACAGGATGGCTATGGGCTTGCGGCCCACGCCTATGTTGGTCTGGAGGCTGTCCGACAGCGTGTTTATTACAGATATCTCGTCCGACCCGTAGTCTGCGGAATATATGGAATTGGTCGCGTTGTCAAATGCTAGGGCCACAGGGTTGCTGCCTACGCTCATGTTCCCAATCACGTCAAGACCGGCCACTGCTGTGACTTCGGAGGCGGCAAAGTCAGCAGAGTACATTTCACAGTTGTTTCTGTCGAACACGAGCGCCTGCGGCCCGGCCCCTACGGAAAGGTTTGCGATCACTGCTGTGCCGTTTATCACTGAAAGCGTATTCGAGCCGTAGTTGGCCACGTAAACGTAGTCCCTGCAGGTATCCACCGCGATTGCTGTAGGGAGAACTCCTGTCTTTATGGTGTTAACTACCGGGTATATGCTGAACTTTGCAGACAGGCCAGCATAGGTATAGTTGGTGTTGCCTGGAGAATAAAGGCCGAGGCTGTAGTTGCCGGGCAGGTAGCCCGTAAGCGCGGTTGCCGTGCTGTTTGTATAGCCGTTTGCATCCCCCGAAAGTACAGCATCCAGCTGGTTCCCCACTGTTTTTATTCCGAATGAAACATTGCCCGGTGTGCCATTGTATGTATAATTTGCAGGCGGGTAGAGCGAAAGGGCCGGAACCCCCTTATACACATTCAGAATAAAGCTTTTACTTGCATTTGACATTTGGGCTTTGGCGGTAATGTTGTACATGCCTGGCGCAAGGCACGTTGCGGTCGTATTTGACGAGCAGATTACATATGCTGCGTTTCCCCTGCCTTGCGACATTGCTAAACCATTGATAAAAATGGTCACATTTGTCGACTGCACAAAGGAATTTGCCATTATCACATCCTGCGTACCGTAAGCTATTCGGTTCGATTGCAGTGCCAAATTAGGCGTGACATTCTGGTACGAACCAGTGACGCTTAGCGTAGCGTTTGCATAGCGAAAAGCAGACAAAGCCGTAAACGCCGATACATTATACACACCAGGTAATAGGCACGTAGCCGGAACTGAGCATACTGTATAGGTGATGTTGTTGCGCCATTCGCTAAAATTACTACTATAATTAACATAACATGGGTAGTTACAACCAGCATTTGCTACCTCCTTACCGTTTATTAAAATAGCCAGTGGTGCTGTCGGCCCATTGGTTTTTGCAGTTATGTTGTCTTGTGCCCCATATACAATCGGGTTTTTTTGTATAGATAAGTTTATTATTACAATTCTGGCTGACGTCATGGTCGTACAAACAAGCGGCAAGAGCAGTAGTGCAAATAAAGTTAACTTATACATTTGCAAATAAAACCCCCCGTAAAATCTGGCTTACGGCCTATTTATAACCTTTGTCGAAGGTCTTACGATGACGTTTCGCGGAAAGAAAATTCCTATCGGGCGCATACTAAAGTCAACAGCTGTTCTCTATTATTATGTTTTGCGTGTACGAACCCCTCTCCTCGCTTGGCGGCACGGCCGTCCCGAAGTACACGCCTAGGGAGAAGAACCCAGTTATTTGGTCCATAGTGTCAATAGTGGTCTGGAAGAGGGGCAGGGGTATACCCACGTACGAGGACTGTGATATTGCGTTGAATACGGTGTTTGCAGTAAAGTAGCTGTTGCTGCCATCAATCCAGTTTGTCCCTGATACTAGTATATTTGCCACCACCGGCCCGAGGTTGTTGTCTGTGACTGCGAAGTCCGCAGGCACGTTGGCGCCTGGTTCTATGTTGCCGAAGTCCAGGGTGTTTGGCGCAAGGAATATCGCGCACCCGGTCACGAACTGCACATCTATGGTGTTGGGCGCCACGGAGCTTCCGTGTATGTGCGTGGTTCCGTAAAGGTTTCCCGAGGCTATCTGGTTCGCTATCGTGTAGGAGTAGGACGGCCCTATTACGTCGTTGAATGTTATGGTCGTGCCGCTGGACGAGAGCAGCTGGCCGTTGTAGACCACGTTCCACGTGGTGCCTGCAGGTAGGCCCGATTCCACGAAGTTCACCACGCCGTTGTAGTTGGCCGTGAGTATGCCGTTCCCCGCCACATTCAGCGTTGTCAGCTCGGCGATGGAGTTGAATACGGTTAGGTTTATCGCGTTGTTCACGGTCCACCCGACCCACACATAGTTGGACGAATCGGACGGCGCAATCGTCTGTATGGTGCCAGCCCCTATCACGTTCATGGTCAAGCCGTTGGCATATATGTTGTTGTTCGTCTCTATATTCGCGGTGGACGGTACGCTGTTCAGGGTTACCTTGAAAGGCGGGAATATATAAACTGCATCAGCGACGCTTCCGGATCCACGTAGAGTCCACGATAGCGAATATGAACCGCTTGCCATGTTGCTGCAGGTCGCTATGTAAGATGTGGCTCCCGGGCTACCTGCAGAGTCGTCTATCAGCATCTGCTGTTGTACGCAATTCGCAGGTAGGGAGACAGTTTGAGCTTCATTCACCCCAGTTGGTGCCTGTATTATGACAAAAGAGTTGGAAACACCTACAGAAAAATCCACCGTATTGGAGGTGATTGCAGCTGCCTTCGATGTGATAACCTGGTAGTTTATCTGGTTTACGCCGATGCCTGCTACTGTCGTACCTGCTGTGCCTCCCGCGCCTATGGCATTTGAAATGCATGTGCTTGAGCTCTGGTGGCCTACAGATATTCCATTTGGCGGGCTACCGTTGCCCGTTTCATTCACATCTGTTTCCCACGATACGCCATTGTATGAAGAAAACGTGGTAAATGTCCCTGCATTGCAGTAGTATTGGCTGAAACCTCCCGGTAGTGTCGCGTATACGGTGGCTGCTCCAATCAACGCATTTGCAGTGCTTGTGAAGTCCACTGTGAATGGTGCGGAGGATATTGTGAAGCTGTTCGACACTGACGCCGTAAGGTAATTGCCGTTGCCCAGTGTGTTGAACACCCCGTCATACGTGTTGAGGTCAGGCGAAGTCGTGAAGGTCGATTCCGTGTTGGTGGTCACCTCCAGTGCGTTGTTGACGTACATGTTGCCTGCGATTTGAGAGTTGTACGTGGTTATCGAGAAGCTGAAAGTCCCCCCTGCGCCAGTATACACGATGTTGCCCGGTGAGTCCAGCGACATTGCAGGTGTAGCTTTTCCAATCACAAGCGAATTGCTTGGGGTATGTGCTCCAGAGGTAACATCGTATCCAACCACGTTCCACGTGCCAGCCGCCATTGGCTCACCACTACCGTCAGGGTTGCACGTGCTTTCAACATCGCATGTTGCGGATCCGGTGCCGGATGCAACAGAGGTTCCAGACCCAGAGCCGGCCCCAATTAGTATCTCCACGGTGTTTGCCGGGTTCCCTGCCGTTACCGTCACCGCGTCGCTTTGGTCGTACGTCGGTGTGTTGCTCACCAAAGACAGGGTGAAGGAGCCCAGCTTGCTGAATGAGACTGAAATAGAATTCCCCGAATCCGCGGTCCCGGTGGCGGGGAACGGCACATACGTGTTCCCGCTTATGACCTGATTTGCAATGGTGTAGGAATATGCGCCTGGGGCGAAGTTGAACGTTATGGCATTAGAATTCGAGGAAATCATGTTGCCATTGTACAGGACGTTCCACGCAGAGCCTGACGGAAGGCCGGTTTCGCTGAACGTCGTAATCCCGTTGAAGCTCGCGATTATGTTGCCATCGCCCTCTACCGTCGCGAACGTATCCTGGGCAATGGTATTTGCTATTATGATGTTGGTTGCGTCGCTGGACACCCAATTTACGAATTGCCATGTCCCGCTCGACGGGGCTATGGCGTTGAGTGGGTTTACGCCGATGACGTTCATCACCACGTCATTTGAGTACTCTATATTGTTGTTCGTCTGTATCTTGGCAGTTGCGGGGCTTGTTTCAAGGAGCACATTGTACGACGGAAAGACATATGCCTCAAATACACCTATTGCGGGTCCTTGCCCCGTATTGGTGCCAGGATTCGCGTCTATCAGGTTTGCAGTATATGTGCCTGTTCCCTGTGCGCAAGTGGCTGCTATGGCAGAGTCCTGCCCGGATGCGTTAATTCCTGTGGTTTGCGCCATGCATCCGGTTGGCAGTTGCACATGGCAGTTCTCCCAACCACATGCCCCTGTAAGCACCACAAAGCTGTTCGCCGCACCTACTTTGTAAGTGAGATACACAGATTCGCCGTTGGGGTTGGTAGTGGTGTTGACAGCCCCAAATACATTGCCATTTTTTATTATCACATTCGCGCCTATACCAGCAAAAACGAAGTACCATAAGTTGGATTGTTGGCACCATACGGTGTTAGATGTTTGATATCCCCCCTCCGCGCAGTACCCACCGCACCCTGAGTAATAAGCGCTGTTCACCGTGGTGCTAAATGACGTTGCAGGTATGGTGTAGCCTCCTGTTGCGCACGCGGCGAAATATGTGCTATAGCCTTTTTTGAAGTTGAGCACGCCATTCGTGGTATACGGGGAGCCGTATATAACTCCGTTAGCTTCAAAGGAAACCGCATAACTGGAAAGCGAGCTTGAAGAGGCATTGAACACAAATGCTTCCGGCGAGGCGTTCTCCAAGGCGGTAGGCAGGTTTATCCACCCTCCATTAACGTATTTGAGCAGGGTCACCTGCTGGGGGAATTCACCCTCATTCTCCACCCACTGCCTGCTCACGGAGAATGTGTATGTCGCGTTCGTAATGTTGCTGTCTGGTACCGTGCTGTTTACCGTGAAATACGAATATACCGGAGTCTGCGGGGGTGCAGCATTATTCTGCGGCAACCCAGAATAAGCAATCTTGGCATAAGCTGAACGTGTGTTTGACTTAGCGTCTAGGTACAACCCACGCAGCATTGAATTGGTGTCACCATATAGTATCGGGGTAGTGACTCCCGCACTTAGGTTCTGCGCGTACGTCAGCGTCTCATTCCCCTCGTTCGCATACATTATGCTGGTGTTCAGCACCCTGAACCCTGTAGGGTTGGCGGGCGTGTTTCCAGCTACTACAATCGCTCTCTCAGAGTTCAAGCTGGCCGCGGGGACATTGAGGAGCCAGCCATTAACCGCCGTATTTGTTGGCATCGGTATCACGGCTAACCTCTCTGGCATGTAGGTGTACCTCTGTCCCTTGTTTGGGTACATCGGAGCGCTGAGGTTCAGGCCTGCCTCCAATCCGTCTATGACCTGCGAAACATTGACGCGCTGCGACGTGTAATTCGGCTTCTGTGAAAATCTCACGATATATGAAGAGGAGGAGTTTACCGTTATCGTTGCATTGCCTGGGTTAGGCGCAAAAGTCCCATTAACCGAGGTCGCGTTGCCCATGTTGAACGAGTACGTGCCGTTCCTGAGTATGAAAACTATCTGGTCTGGCGCGACTGCAGACGCGTGCGCATTCGCTATCGTAGCAGTCCACGGCGTATTGCCTGGCAACCCCATCTCATAGAAAGTAACGTTGTAAAGCCCATTTGTGCTCCCCGTCCACTGCGGAACCGTGGTGGTAGACGATGATATGGTGGTAGATGAGGATGTGCTGCTCGTTGTGGATGCGATCGTGGTCGTCGTGCCCGATGTCCCGGCGCCTACGCGGGAGAACAGTAACAATATGTTTGATCCCGCGGCGAACGATCCTGATGACACGTTCGGAGCGAACGCCACCCCGTTTGCCGTGGCGTTTTTGACTATGAGGTTATAGGTGCCGCCCTGCGTCTGCACCTCCATGGCGTTCGTGGCGGATGATAGCTGGGCCGCGCCGTAGCTTATGTACCATGTCGTGTTCTTCGGCAGACCCACCTCGCGTACCGTTGTGTTTACCATACCCTGCACGGTCGCTACTGTAGTGGTCGTGGCCGCAGTCGTCTGAGACGTGCTGCTTGTGCTCGTCAGGGCTGTCGTGGTCTGCGATGTTGCCTGTGTCGTGGCCGCCGAGCTCGATGAGCTTTGGACTGACGTGCTAGACGTGCTGGCTGCCGTAGATGCCGCACTCGTGGAGGCGCTTGTTGTAGTAGTGGCGGTCGTCGTGGACGTTGCGTTCTGCTGGCCGAAGCTGATCAGGTACGAGGCAGGCCCGTTCACTGTCACGCTATCGTTCTCCGGCAGTGGCGAGAACACCACGCTGTTCGCGGTGCTGTAGCTGACGAAGAAGCTGTAGGTTCCGTCGTATACCCTGAATATTATCGGCTCAGGTGCCGGGAATTGCGCGGATGCGTTGCCAAATTTCACTGTCCATGTCGCGTTGCTGGGCAGTCCACTCTCGTAGAATGTCACGTTGTACACCGCGGGCGCATTGGCTGGCGGCGCTGTCGATGTCGTGCTCGTCGTGGCAGATGTGGTAGTAGTTGTGGCCGTCGTCGTGCCTGTCTGGTTGGCCGTGGTGCCGTTCGCCGCGGCAAGGCTAATGTCTATTGCCTGACGGCTGGCATAATGCGCATGCCCAAGTCCCAGATAGCTGCTGCAGAGTATGGCGGCGTTTGCAAGTACCGCGATGGCAGCCAGAGCCAGGAATAAAATCTTCATCTGTGAAGACCCTGCAGTTCCATCACGCCTTCGCTTCCGTCCCTCCCGTCCACCTTATCCCGTCCAGCGCCACCGAGATCCTGCCGTTCTTCTCCAGGTACTCCAGCACCGCCATGAGGGCATAGTGGTTCACCTGCCTTGGCAGCTCCCTCTTTATCTCCGCCACGGAGGACCATGTCCTGCCACCCTGCCGTATAGTGTCCTCGACCATCACCACTGTGGTTAGCCTCGGTGACGGCCTACGCTCTACCATTTCCATTTCCTTTGACATGAAATCACTTTTGTTTATCTTTGTGTAAGTATAAATGACAAATAATAAATACGTTGCACATATGCATACCGGATGGGTGCCCCGTCTCGGGGGTTTCGGGAGGGGAGGGGCGTCCGCTATCCGCGACGTCATAGCAACATTTTTATTGGTTTGGCGGGAGATAGATACGCCATATGATGATAATGCACTACGCTGAGCCTAGCGCCGTGAAGACGATCTTGAGTGCTGAGGTCATTCCATGAAGATATCAAATGCGGTGATAAAGGAGATTGTCCGGCAGCAGTCCGATGTCCGGATAAGCGACTCCGCAGCCGGCGCGCTTGCCAAGATCCTCGAGAAGAAGGCGAAGGACATAGCAAAGTACGCCGTCCAGCGCGCGAGAAAGCATGGAAGGCAGACCGTAATGGAAGAGGATATAGACACATACAGGATAAAGTTCGGTGACTAGGGTGGGTGTGAGATCAGAGGGTGCGCTGTCGCGCAGCAGGGACGGCAAGGTTATGCTGCAGTACCAGCATGGCGGCGAGCGCAGGGTAGCGCTGTGGGAGCCGCTGTCAGGGGGTGCCATAGCCGAGACCATATTCGACTCCGAAGGCGCGGTGCTGCGCATGTCAATGCTGAAAGGAGGCACGGACTGTGCAGGGGAGATAGACTGCCACATGGGCCGCCTGATAAGCCAGGCCAAGCTGGACCGCGTGCTCACCGGGGAATACTCCGACATCCGGCTCAAGAAGAGCTGCCCCTCCTGCGGCGCGGGGCCCCTGTCGAGGTTTCGGGGCGACGACGGGGCAAACCTCCCGATAATGCCGGTCTACGTCTGCGGCTCGTGCTCCGGCAAGTGCTACCACCTCACCGACCCGTACCTGGAATACCTGGTCACGAACAACAGGGACCTATTCTCCGCCCAGGAGCAGACACAGCTCGATGCCGACAAGGCTGCGTTTCTTGCGGAACTGAAGGAGTACATAATAAGAATTTATGCGTCCAAAAGGATAATGCGTATAAAATAAAAAGGCGATTCA
This sequence comes from Microcaldota archaeon, assembly GCA_021807115.1. Lineage (GTDB taxonomy): Archaea > Micrarchaeota > Micrarchaeia > Micrarchaeales > Micrarchaeaceae > JAJZYD01. The sequence continues at coordinate 9,708 of JAKAPJ010000003.1, read as the reverse complement.
ATGACCATGCTGCTTTCTGAGCTGTACGGCAAGGAGATAATAACGAATTCCGGGCAGAGGGTCGGCCTGGTGGAGGACATAATACTGGACTTCGAGAAGGGCGTGGTGTCCAGCCTGCTGCTCACCAAGATGGAGAACCTGGTGCGCGCGCAGAACACCGCAAGCCTGCTGCAGAAGAACAGCGTGAAGTACGAGAGGGTCAAGAGCGTCTCCGAGTCCATAATAGTAGGCGCCGCGGCCAAGTAGCTCCGAGTGGCAGCATGCCGGTTAAAAAGGAGACGGATGATGCCTCGCGCGGGCACCTGCTCTACAAATACCTGCTGGCGGCCATAGTGCTGGGCATAATCGAGGGCATCGTCACATACATATTCCTGCACCACGTGCTTGCGGTCTCACTTTCCGGGCCCACCTTCCAGGATCCGCTGTCCCTTGCCCCGTACCTGCTGGCAATGGTTGTTATAGCGATCATAGTGCTTGGGCTTTCCATCCAGGGGTATGGGATCAACGCAGTGCAGTTTCTTGTCTTCCTTGCGCTGTGGGCCATCATAACTGTCGCACTCTACTTGCTGCAGGTAAGGTTCCTTCCTGCATGAAAAATAGGGATACTAATCCGTAGGCACGTCCTTTGCGAGGTTAGGGCGCTCTTTTATCAGTATCCTGTTGCCGCAGTATGTGCATCTGGCGTAGTTGTCAAACTGCTTTATCTTCTTGCCGCATTTGGGGCATATGTAAGCCATCTCAATCCCTTGTCTTATATCCCTTCAGATATTTATAATCATGCAGTCTTCACGAGCCAGGCCTTCTTGAGCCACTTGGCGAAGTCGCAGTGCAGCGCCGACCTGGAAGTGTCTATGACGCGTATCTTCAGTCCCGCGCTGTAGTTCTCGTCATGCAGGTCCATCACCGGGACATACCTGTCCATCTTGGCGTAGTGCACCTCCGCCCAGTGTATCCTGCCGTCAAGGTAGTCCCTGACGATGTCCTTGGTCCACGGCATCGAGCTGAAGCTGAAAAGCACCCCGTCGCACCAGTAGAGCGGCATGTTGCCGGCCGGTGTGACCCTCTCCCTGAGCAGGTCCTCCGTGTCCACCATCACGTACTCGTGCACGACTATCTCCTTGAGGGGCGAGTATGTGACCTTTGCCATGCGCTCACGCCTGTTTTTTCGTTATGCCCGCTATCAGCCTCCTGGCGACGTCGCCCTCGGGGGTGGTCATGGTGTACGCCCCGCCCGCGTATGTGGCGTTGCAGTGCCTGCACTGCCATATGCTTGTGCTTATCCTCTTTACTGCCGCCCTGCCGCACGCCTCGCACTTGTACTTTGCCTGCTTCTTCTGCTTCACCGCCGCGGCCCGCTTCCGCAGGCTCGCACCGTACCTTATGCTAGAGTTCGCCATTGTATCAATCCCTGCGCCTGCTGGATTCCTCCAGCTTCTTCTTTACCTCCCTGTACTTGTCAAACGACAGGTCCACGAGTTTCTCTATCTCAGAGGTCGACAGCGACCCGCTCATGCCCTTCTGCATGGCGCGCACTCCCTCCCCGTCCGTGGTTATGGTGATCCTGCAGTCAGCTGCTCCCTCCTCGTGCATGTCAGGGTCCAGCAGCAGCGAGCGGTCAAGCTTGCAGAATGTTGTAGATGCCACAACGCTGTTTATCTTCAGCGGCGTTGCCTTGTTCGTGTAGTCGGCCTTCCCGTCCTTGTAGTCCGGTACCCTGGCGTTCATCAGCGCCGCCATGACCGCAAGCGTGCTTGCGTCGAAGAGGTTGCCATCGTAATTAAGCACGTATATGTCCGCGAACACGCTCCACACCTTGCCCTCCTCGAGGAACAGCCCCTCCAGGTCTATGCAGTTTGCGGCCCTTATCCCCCTGTCAACCACCCTGGCCAGCTCTATGGCCTCCGGGCTGGGCGGCCCTGTCTCGTATTCCGCATGCGCAAGGGGCAGCAGCTCAGCCGACATTATCTGGTTGCCCTGGTTGGGCGTGTCGGGCATTGGCTCGTCAACCTGCATCTTCACCCCCGCGAGCACCCTGGTGTTACCCAGGTCCACTTGCGCTGAGCCCTCTGCATGGTCTATGACCCCCGGCACTATCTTCATGTTCCTGAAGTCGAACATGCCCCTGCCGTCCTCCCTCACCCCCCTTGCCAATATCTCCTTTATGTAGTGATTTTTCACAAGATCCATAGCTCCCATTTCAAGCACCCTCCTCGTATTTCACCTCGGCCTTCTTGTACACTTCGTTCAGCGCGTCCTTCTGCAGCTTGGTTATGGTCTTGCCTGCCTCTATCACCATGCCCATCGCCTTCTTGAGCTCCTCCCTTGTGAAGTGCCCATCCATCTGCAGCAGCAGCACGTCGTTGTTGCGAGGCGATATCGCCATAGGCATGTCGCTGTCGGAATAGTTGTCCTCTATCATGTTGAAGTCCAGGACTATGTTGCCGTCTATCTTTCCGGCAGAGACCGCGTATATCAGGTCCTTCATGTGTATGCCGGCGTTTGCAAGCGCAACAGCCGCGGCCGTTATCCCCGCGGCCCTCGTGCCGCCGTCGCTCTGCAGCACCTCTATGAATATGTCTATCTCGCTGCCCGGGAAGTCGTTCAGCATAACAACATTCTCGAACGCCTCCTTGGTGACCTTGGATATCTCTATCGCCCTGCGGTTAGGGCCTGACCTGCTGTGCTCCCCTACGGAGGAGAACGGGGCCATGGAGTACCTGCACTTTATTATCGCCTTGGCCGGGTCCGCGACGTGCTTTGGCATCGCCTCTATGGGCCCATACACTGCAGCAAGTATCTTGTTGTTCCCCCACTCCAGGTATGCCGAGCCGTCCGCGTTCTTCAGCACCGCAGCCTCTATCTTCAGCGGCCGCAGCTCGTTGAACGCCCTCCCATCAAGCCTCTTCCCATTCACCAGCAATTGCGGTTTGTTAGCCTTGTTCGCCATTCCAATCACTCAAATTTTTCCTCGGCTCCCTCAGTTTCCTGCGTGCGCGGGCGCCGGGGCCCGCACTTTTCCTCAAGCATCCTCTTTATCCTCTCTGTCAGGCCTGAAATGTGCGCCTCGGCCTCTATCTGCCTTATGGCCTCAGTTGCGACACCCACGCCCTCCCCCTTGAGCCATACTGTGCCGTTCTTCCCCACTATCATGTTGCAGCCGGTCAGGTCTGCTATCTGCCCTATCATGGTGTTGTTCTTACCTATTACGCGCGGCACCTTTATCGGCTTTATGTTCAGTACCGTGCCCCCGTACAGGATTTTCGGCCCGGAAAGTATCACCGTCTTGCGGTCCTCTACGTCCTTCACTATGGCCTCCACCACGTCGCCGTTCTTGTAGCTCTGCCTCTCGTACTTGCTGCCTATCAATATGCTCCTGCCGAAGAAGTTAAGGTCCACCTCGTAGACTGTGTTCTTGGTCCCTGTTATTATCCCAACGACTATGTCTCCAATCTTCGGTATCCAGACCCCCTCTAGCGGCACAAGCGTCTTCTTCTCCCTCTCGTACATGCCGAGCACCTTTGCGAAGGTCTTGCCGTTCTCCACGTACGTGTTTTCCATCCTGAGCGGCTCGCTTGCCACCATGTCCCCCGGAATCAGTATGTCCCTCACTTATATCACTGGTTTCTCTGAAAGCGTCAAAGCATCTTTGTAATGGCCTTGCCCTGCGTGGCCTTGTTTATCCTGTCGAAGAACTCCCCCTGCAGCCCGGCGGGGAACTCGACCGTGGCCTTCAGGCCACCGTTCGCCTGCCATTCCTCCGACTTCATCCCGTACTGCTTGAGTATGCTGAAGCAGCGGTTCGCCGACTCCGCCGGCAGTATGACCTCCATCTTAACCGTGGTGAACTTCAACGGCAGTATGGGCCGCAGCTTGTCCACCACCGCCTCCACCTGCTCGCTCACGTTCTTGAACGGGTCTATTGACACCCTCGCTTCCTTCATCGCGTTCTCTATCCTGAGCGGCGGGTTGGGGGCGTTTGTGCGCGGGTCTATGGAGTTCCTTGCGATTATATCTATTACCTGCTTCTTCTTCTCCTCCGCCAGCTTGGCCCTCTGCTCCGTGGTTATGGGCACGTCGCCCTTCTTCAGTATGGCGTCAGCGACCTTGGCAATGTCCGTCGTGCCGAAGACCTTCTTTATCTTCTCCTCGCTCTGCCGTTCCGCCTTCCTGGCGTCCTTGAACACCTCCTCGACCTCCAGGACGCTCAGCGGGTCTGTGCGCTTGCCGGTTATGTACTCGTACGCCATGTCCGCGTCAACGAGTATCTCAAAAGAGTCCCCACCGCTGCTGTATCTTACCGTTACCGTTTTTGACATTTGAACACACTGCATTCATGGGCGCTATCAGAGGAACTTGGCTATGTCGGGCGACTTGAGCAGCATGAAGCCGTCCTTCTTGGATATTATCGCCATGTCAAGGCTCTCCTCCGTGAGCTTCTGCTCGGTGACCTTCTTGAGGACCCCAAGGCCGAGGTGTACCGCGTCGTCGAGCTTCATGTCGTCCTTGTACTCCTTGGCCAGTATCGCCTGCGCTGCCTGCCTCCCTGCGCCTATCGCGTCAGCCTTGTAGCCCAGGAACGAGGCGCCCGCATCTATCTCGAACAGGCGCGGCACCTTGTCGAAGCCGCCTATGAGCAGCGAGACCGCATACGGCCTAACGCCCCCGTACTGCGTGGCTATCTGCATCTCGTCGGAGAGCTCCCTGGCTATCGTCTCCACCGACTCTGTCTCGTTGTATACGAGCCTGTGCGACTGCGTCCTCTGCCTCATTATGTTGACCAGGTGCAGGCCGTCGGACACGAGCCCGCTGTACGTAGTGCCTATCTTGGCGTCGATCTTGAATATCTTCTGCACGGTGCTGGGTATGGCCAGCGGCTCTATGACGTTTTTGTGGGCGATAAGCACAACTGCATCAGCGGTGACCAGGCCTATTGATGTGGCGCCCTTCCTGACTGCCTCCCTGGCGTAGTCTACCTGGAAGAGCCTTCCGTCAGGGCTGAACATAACGCCCCTATCATACGCTTGTATGTTCGGATACATGATTTCACCAATCGAAGCAAAACTTAAAGCCGGAAATTAAGGCTGCCTGCTCAAATGCATGCGAATGACGGCAAGTGGCCGTAGGATTGAGTCAGCATTTACTATTAGTTGTATAACCTTTATAACCTTTTCCCTGCCCCTCCCCGCCCTCAGACGACCTGCGCGTCCACGACGGTTACGCCCCTGTCAACGCGCATAAGCCTAACGCCCGAGGCGCTCCTGCCAGTCACCCGCACTGTGGACACCGGGAAGTCTATGGACAGCCCCCTTGAGTTCATCAGCAGAATCTCCGCGGCAGGGTCAACCTTGAGCGACCGCACAACCCTGCCGGTCTTCTCCTTTACCCTCAGGTTTATGACCCCCTTGCCCCCCCTCCTCTGGAGCCGGTAGTCCTTGAGCTCTGTAGCCTTGCCGAAGCCGTTCTCGGTGACAGTTGCTATTAGATCCGTGTCCTTGGCAGACAGGACGTTTACCACCTGGTCGTCCGCAGCCAACCTTATGCCCCTGACCCCGTGCGCATTCCTGCCCATCGGCCTCACGTCCCCCTCGCCGAACCTGAGCGCCTTGCCCCTCCTGGTAGCTATGAACAGGTTGGATTTCCCATCGGATATGCACGTGTCCGCCAGCGCATCGCCCTCGGCCATCGGCACCGCTATTATGCCCGACGCCCTGGGCCTGGAGAACTTGTCCGCCGCGACCCTCTTTATCACGCCCCTCCTTGTTACGAATGTTATGAACCTGCCGGAGAACTCCTTGGTGTTCACTATCCTCTCTATGGTCTCGCCCTCAGAGAGGCTGACAAGGTTGACCGCCGCCTTGCCCAGCGTGTAGCGGCCCTCTTCTGGTACCCGGTACGCCTTGAGCCAGTAGGCCCTGCCTGTGTTTGTGAGCAGCAGCAGGTAGTCCTTGGACATGCACGACACAACGTGCTTCACGAAGTCCCCTTCCCTCAGCTCTATCGCTATTACCCCCTTGCCCCCCCTCCCCTGGGTCTTATAAGCCTTGGTGGGCAGCCTCTTCATGTAGTTGTTCTTCGTTATTATGATCGTGGTGTCCTCGTCGGCTATCAGGTCCTCCTGCTCTATCTCCTCCATCTCCACATTGTGCTCTATTACTGTCCTGCGGTCCCTGCCGTACTTCTCCGCTAGCTCCCTCGTCTCGTCCTTGATCACGCCGTAGACCTTGCCCTCCTCCTCGAGTATCGCATTGTACCCTGCTATGTCAGATATGAGCGTGGTCTTTTCGCTGCCCAGCGAGCCGCTCTCAAGGGCCGTCAGCTTGCTCAGCTTCATGTCCAGTATGGCGTTTGCCTGCTTTTCGGATAGCGAGTACCCCTTCATGAGCACCGCGCGCGCCTCCTTGATGTCCGCGCTCTTCTTTATCGCGGCGACTACACCGTCGATGTCCTTTATGGCCACCAGCAGCCCCTCTACTATGTGCAGGCGCTCTGATGCCACCTCCAGGTCGTACTTGGTGCGGGCCTTTATGACCTCGACACGGTGGTCCACGAATACCTTGATGAGCTGCTTTATGTTGAACGTTATGAGGCTGTTGCGCAGCACCGCTATGTTGATCACCGGCACAGACACCTGCAGCTGCGTGTGCTTGTAGAGCGAGTTGAGCACGGAGTCCGGGCTCGCGTCCTTCTTGAGCTCTATGACCACCCTGATCCCCTCCTTGCCGCTCTCGTCCCTCAGGTCGCTGATCCCCTGTATCCTCTTCTCCCTCACCAGGTCCGCGATCTTCTGCACCATGGAGGCCTTGTTCACCTCGTACGGTATCTCCTTCACCACTATGGCCTTCCTGCCCTTGTTCTCCTCTATCTCGGTGCGCCCCCTGATTATGCACGATCCCCTGCCAGTCAGGTACGAGGACACGAGCCCGCTGTTGTAGAATACCGTACCTCCAGTGGGGAAGTCTGGCCCGTTTATGTACTTGAGCAGCTCCTGCGGTGTTATATCGCGGTTGTCCACGTATGCGATTATGGCCTGCGCGACCTCGCGCAGGTTGTGCGGCAGCATGTTTGTCGCCACCCCTACCGCAATCCCGGACGTCCCGTTTATCAGCAGGTTAGGCACCTTCGCCGGCAGCACTACCGGCTCCTCCTCGGTGTTGTCGAAGTTCGGCATGAACGGCACGGCCTTCTTCTCCAGGTCCGCCAGCATTTCCTCCGCCATCCTATTAAGCCTTACCTCAGTATAACGCTGTGCGGCAGGCGGATCCCCGTCGATGGATCCCATGTTCCCCTGCCCCTGCACGAGCGTGTGGTTCAGCGAGAACTCCTGCGCCAGCCGCACCAGCGTCTCGTATGCCGCAATGTCCCCGTGCGGATGGTACTTTCCTATGGTCTCCCCTATGATCCTTGCGCTCTTCTTGGTGGGCTGGTCATGCGTGTTGCCCAGCTTGTACATGGCGTAGAGTATCCTCCTGTGCGCAGGCTTGAGCCCGTCGCGGGCGTCCGGCAGCGCCCTGCCCACGATCACGCTCATGGCGTAGTCTATGTAGCTTGACTGCATCTCGTTCTCTATGAGGACATCCTCGTTCTCCGGCATTGTCATTACCTCATACGTCAAGGAACTTTACCTCGCTGGAGTGCTCCTCCAGGAAGCGCCGCCTCTGCTCGACATCCAGCCCCATGAGTATGGTGAACATGGTGTTGGCCAGTTCCGCGTCGCCTATCGTTATCCTCTTAAGCATGCGCACCTTGGGGTCCATCGTGGTCTCCCAAAGCTGCTCCGGGTTCATCTCCCCGAGCCCCTTGTACCTCTGCACGGTTCCCTTGCCGCCCGACTCCTTCATGAGCTCGTTCAGCTGCTGGTCAGTATAGGCGTACTTCACGTCCCGGCCCCGCGCCACCTTGTACAGCGGCGGCTGCCCTATGTATACGTACCCCTTCTCTATGAGCGGCCTCATGTACCTGTAGAGGAACGTCATCAGGAGGGTGCGTATGTGGCTGCCGTCCACATCGGCGTCCGTAAGCAGTATTATCTTCTTGTACCTCACGCCGTCTGCATCGAACGTCTCCTTTATGCCCGTGCCGAAAGCGGTCACCATGGTGTGCAACTCGGCGTTCGCGAATATCTTGTCCTCCGCGGCCTTCTCCACGTTGAGCACCTTCCCCCTGAGCGGCAGTATGGCCTGGTAGAAGCGGTCCCGCGCCTCCTTGCTCGATCCCGCCGCGCTGGCGCCCTCCACTATGAATATCTCGCATTTCTCCGGGTCCGTCTCTGTGCAGTCGGCAAGCTTGCCCGGCAGCACCGCACCCTCGAAAAGCCCCTTCTTCCTCGCCAGGTCCCTAGCCTTCCTCGCCGACTCCCTGGCCTCCGCGGCGCTGTACACCTTCTCTATGATCTTCGCCGCTTCCGCAGGGTTTTCCTCCAGGTATTTGGTTAGCTCCGCATACACAGTGTTCTCCACGAATGCCTTTACCGAAGCATTGCCGAGCTTGGCCTTGGTCTGCCCCTCGAACTCGGGGTTCTGCATAAGCACCGATATTATCGCCACCAGTCCCTCGCGAGTGTCGTCGCCCTCCAGCGCTATGCTCCTCTGCTTCTTGGCATTCTTCTGGTTGTAGTTCGTTATGGCGCGCGTAAGTGCAGCCCTGAACCCGGTCACATGCGTGCCGCCCTGGACCGTCTTAATCTTGTTCACGAAGGATAGCAGGTCCTCGTCGTATCCGCTGACGTACTGCAGCACCATGTCGAGCTTGAGGTTGCTGGAATCGTTCTGCTTAGTTATAGCTATCGGTCTTGTGACCTCCTGCTTCTGCCCCCTCATGTAGACAAGGAAGTCATGGAGCCCGTTCTTCGAGAAGTACTCTGTCGCACTGGGCGCCTGCCCTCTCTCGTCCCTGAGCTTTATCATCAGCCCCGGGTTGAGGTACGCGAGATCCCTCAGCCGCTCCGTCAGGTCTATCGTATCGAAGCTCTTCGCGGAGAATATCTCCACGTCCGGCTTGAATTTTATCGTGGTGCCGCTGCCGCCCTGCGGTGCGACCCCTATCTCCTCCAGCGGCGATGTGACCCCTCCCCTGCTGAACCGCTGCCTGAAAACCTTCCCCTCCTTCCTCACAGTCACCTCTGTGTACTCCGACAGCGAGTTAACGACAGTAAGGCCCACCCCGTGCAGGCCCCCTGATACCTTGTAAATCTTGTTGTCGAACTTCGCCCCGGAGTGCAGCGAGGTCATTATCACCTCGAGTGCCGGCTTGCCCACCTTGGGTATTATGTCTATGGGTATGCCGCGCCCGTCGTCGCTCACCTCCGCCACATCCACCTCGTTATCCTTCGTGAGCGTTATGGATATAGTCCTAGCATGGCCAGCCAGAGCCTCGTCTATCGCGTTGTCCAGCACCTCGTACAGCAGGTGCATGAAGCCTGCGCTGCTGGTGCTGCCTATGTACATCGCCGGTCTCTTGCGTACCCCCTGCGGCCCTGAAAGGACTACAATGTCCTTTGCAGTATATTCATTATCCCCCATGCAAAATGCCGTCGTAAATTCTACTTAAAACTCGCCTGAGACATATTATAATTTTCAGCTTTAAAACCCTTTCGGTATCGCCCGTTTAGCTGGTTATTTGCATCCCCACGCCGCGGCTTAAAGCGCCGCGCAGAACTCCTCCATGCTTCTGAAGAGGTAGTTGGGCCTCGCGGCCTTCAGCCAGATCGGA